>MHBF01000001.1 GCA_001803225.1 Lentisphaerae bacterium GWF2_44_16
TAGATCGTTCATTTTCACCTCTTTGTGATGATTGAAGTCAAAATGAACTTTCCTACGCATTTTTCAAGCTTTAATTCAAACTTTTGAAATTACCTCTTATTATTGGAATTTCGTTGTGTTGTCTTTTTTCATTATTCATAGAAGTGGCTGTTGACAGTATTGGAGAAGGTGCTTCCAGATCATTGAGCATTGCAGTATCCGGCATTGGAGGACGTCCATATTGAAGCGCTGGATCGTTTGTTTCTCTCATCCAGCGTTCAAGGCGTTTTCTCATACCTTTAATTACTTTTGCCATTTCAGGCTTTTTTGCGATATTGTTACGTTCCATTGGGTCAAAAATCAAGTCATAAAGCTCTTCCTGCTGGTAACGATGCTCTGACCAGCCATAATCCAACCATAGGGTTTTAGATGTACCTTCACCAAAGTTGGAAAGTACTGGCGTGAGATGTTTTTCCAATAGACGGCGAATATATTTATAACGGGTGGTGCGAACACATCGCATTGGTTCATAAGCTGAATGTGAATTTATTTCGGCAAATATTTCTTCTCGCACTTCTTTTTTATTGTTTTCTAGAAGCGGAAGGAATGAGACTCCCTGAAGCCTTTCAGGGGCAGGTATATCCAAGTACTCGCAGATTGTGGGGAAAATATCGACCTGTGAGATCATTCCGTTGATGACTTTACCTCCGGAAAATCCTTTTGGTCCACGCATCATCATCAGTACTCCAAGCCCGTGGTCTGTCAGTGTGCATTTCATCTCAGGAAAAGCCACACCGTGGTCAGTCGTTATTATAACAAGAGTATTTTCCGCCAATCCAGATTTTTTCAATATGTCCATAATCTCCCCAACGCCTTTGTCATAGCGTTGCGCTGAAGTGTTGAAACGTGCCATGTCCAGACGTGTTTCAGGGGTATCAGGTAATATTTCAGGAGGACGTATCCAGCGGGGATCGTTTTCAGCATCATGTTCAGGAAATACCCGGTGGGTTTCCGAGCATCCAATTGAAATAAAAAAGGGGGCCTTGTGGGAACGAGTGAAAAACTCTTCTGCCAAAGGTACCATATCTGTTATCGATTTGCTGTCATTAATGGAAGATAAATCTATTATTTCATCATAACCTATTTCATTCTGGCGCTGATGGGAGATAATATGCTGAATACCGAGCAGAAAGGATTTGTAACCGTATTCACGCAGCGTATGGATGATGTGTTTTGAGCAGTCTGCGGTAAATCCGCGATGTGCGAGTCCATACATACCGCAGGAATGAGCATATTCTCCGGTTAGAAGAGCTGCCCTGCTGGGCGAGCATGTGGGACTGGCTGTAAAGCAGTTACGGAAAACTATGCCTTCTTTAGCAAAGTTCTCAAGGTTAGGGGTATTAATTTTATAACCGTAAGGTGAAATATAACGCCCCGTATCATGTGAATGCAGATATACGATATTTAGTTTGGTCTTCATTTATTTTCCTCTGTATTAATTTTTTTTCCCTTATAGGTTGCGTTGTCTCAAGTTGTGTAACTTTCATTATTTCGTGGACGCTTTGGATTATATATATTCTGTATCATTCAATTTTCTTTTAGTAAAACCCTGGAGCATTATCGTTGTCGACATTTTTTTTAGTTTTCTTGTCTTTACTTTTCTTAGCGGCTTCATTTATTTTAGGCGTATCAGCATTTTTATTTTTATTAGTTTTTTCCATGTAATCAGGGTGAAGACCTGCCATTCGTGGAGTTATAGGGCGAATTGGTCCCCAATTTATTGCATAGGGATTATCTTTGCATAGTTTTTCTATAGATTGCCAATTTGCGAGTACCTGCTTTTTCGCTTCTTCATCTTTCATGCCGCTCTGTTTATAGACAGACATCAAGCTGCGCACTTCAATTATAAGTTTTGTATAATCAAGTCCGGCCTTTACAAAGTCTATACGTTTGCGATATATCTCAGGTTCATTTGCAACTGCGGTTGAAGCTTTCTGTAAAAGCTCATATGCATTTTTAAAAAATTCAGTATTATAACATTTTTCATAATAGGGCGCAAGATCCAGTTTTTTGGATTTGGTATCTTCATTTGATGGACGTACTTTGACGAACTCTTCTCTGGTATTCTCAAGCAACGTCCAGTAAGCGTTCATATCATCAGATGCTTTTCCGAACGCTCGTTTGTAATAATCCTCCATTATCGCATTACTGTTCTGTCTCGGGTCCCATGCTAACTGTGCCATAAGATAATACTGAGGTCCAAGCGTTGCCCAGTGTTCCCATATCATGTCAATAAATATACCGATGCATTTATGTTCTGCTACAAACTTGAAATCTTTAGCTGTTTGATGCAGTGAAATATCAGGCTGTCCCTGCGGGGCTCCTGCGGGGCTCCCGGCATTCGGGCGCCAAATAAGCTGTGTTGCGATTTTTGCCCAATCTTCATATTGTTGTTTGTAAGTGTTTTTTCGAGATGAAAGCCTACTGTCAACGGCACCATTCCAGCCGTAAAAATTTGAAACGCTCATTACTATCACATTTTTATCAGGAATAGCTTTGACAGGCGCCGGACGGGAATGTCCATAGGCCATCATAAGAACATAATAATCCTTGTTTGGATATTTTTCTTTAAGTTTTCTGGCAAGAGTATTGGCGAAGGTAAGTTGCCTGTCTGAGAGAGCTACACAATCTTTTGCGACTTCTCCTGTCCAAGTGAAGCGCCTCAATTCGCCATCAGGATGATCCCATGCCTGGCAGTTTGGACAAACGCAATGCCCACCATCCCAACCATCATTTTCTGCGGTACTGAATACTGTCTCATTGGGATTTTTTTTCAGAGTTTCTCCAACCTCAGCCAGCCATTGTTCCCAAAGGGCAGGATTTGCTTCACACATTTTCTTCACATACGCCGGATATGAACCGCCTCTGGTTCCATTTGGTTGAAGTGCAAAGTATTCAGGATGAGTTTTTCCATAACGCTCCCACCAGGTGGTAAAAGGATGGCCAGCGGCCACATCAAGTGAATCCAGTTGAAGACGTTGATGCCTTACCCAGTCCTTTGACTGTCCATACAGAGGCTTACTTTTAAGCGAGGAATAATTAAATATCCCGTTCCTAAAACGGATTTGCGGGTAATAGCGGTATTCAAACGGTTTAAATGAAATAGTTTTACGTTTGATGGTGTCTTCACCTAATTCACCGGGCCAAAACCACCTTACCTCAAGATACTCCTGTAAAAATGTATAAACTGCATTGCATGTTCCATATTCTTGCTGAACTCCGTTAATCTTGCGCTTGTGGGTCTCAATTTCTAAATGTTTAGACGGCCAACGATCACGGCCTGCGAGCACAAGATAATTTTTATTAGCAGATATCAAAATCTCTTCTGGATTTTTAAAATCAAAATTCGTTTTAGGGAAAAGCTCTTTTAATATAGGCTGATATCCAACCCATATTGCGTGTTTAGGTATTGGTAACGGACACCCCTCAATTATCGTTGGCTTGGCTCCGGCAATCTTTCCAATGTATTCAGCCAACTCGTTTGCAGCCTGTTTAGTATATGGCGGAGCTCCTTCAAATACTATAATCGGCGCCTGACTTATACCATTCTCAACAAGTACCAGTTCTTCTTGGGCAAAAGCCCCGAAAGAAAAGCTCATTATAATACCAAACAGAAGCTTTAATTTCATTTTTCCCAGTTTCCTTAGCATGTAACCCCCTTTTTGATTCATTTTTATGACTCCATATTGTTATTTATATTGATTTTCTCTGTCATTTGGATTTATGGTAGAGTATTTATCTCAGTCCTCTCTATTTTCATATTCTGGCGAGGGATCCCAAAATGGTGTCCATTCTGTAGCCGAGAATGAACCTTTTTTTCTCAAACCAGCATGAAAATCATGGTAAAGGATGTTTGCCCCTTTGTCATGCCAGAAACGTATTTCCGAGGCAGATTCCGTTTGGGTCTGAAAACTGGCGCGAATTCCAAATGAGTCTCCAAAGAAAAAAAGTCGGGAGGGCCGTCTTATATTCGGGCCTTTCAGATATTTTATATTGGAGACGTTGAAAGTACGTGCATTAATGCCTATTGTTCCCAGATTAGAACCGAATTGTGCAGTATTGACCATACTGAAGTCAATGGACGGACATACATATTTGCAACGTTTTCCGCCATTGAAAGAGCCGAGGACATTATTATTAGAAGTGATGTACTCACGTAACATGTGATACCAAAAGCACGTTGAGCTATATGCGTAAGAAATAGTATACCCATAATCTCCGATGTAATATTCAGAGGCAAAGCCGAACTGTCGGAGGTTTCCGAGGCATTGTATTTGCCTGGCTTTAGCTTTAGTTTTGTTCAAGGCTGGCAGGAGTATTGATGCCAGAATTACGATTATAGATATAACCATGAGGAGCTCAATGAGAGTGAAGTAGATTTTACTTCTTTCATATTTTTTCTTCCCGAAAAGCCTGACTTTCATGAAAATCCTCTGTTTTATAATAGAAATCTTCTACTTTTACATTATAAGCTTCTCTTGTATCTAAAACAACGGCCTATGTGATGTTTTTAACGCTCTATATGATGTTTTATTAACGTTCAGTCGGTTCTCCCAGGCTGTTTAAGTATTCTTTCGGGGTCATGGCCGTGCATCTTTTGAATATTTTGAAAAAGAAAGATGAGGAACTGTAGCCTATGGCTGTGATGACATCCTGTAACGGCATTTCGTCTTTGATAAGGCCTTTTGCCGCGGATATTCTGTGTTTATGAAGGATTGTACTGAAATTGTCTCCAGTTTCTTTTTTCAATAACGTGCGCAGGTGAGGAATGCTGATGCCGACGGACCTGCTCAGGTGTTTGAGGGTAAGAGGGCTTGTATAATTGGCGGCGATGACGGCTATTGCCTTGTTCACCGCTTCGGATTTATATTCCCTCCGATATGGCGCGTCGGGTGTTTTGTTCGGTACAGCCGCGCTTATTTGTCTGAACAAAAATACGATCAATTTTGTCATGCAGCAGGCAACTATGTCATTATAATATGGCATTTGCTGGAGATTTTCTTCCTTCATCTGTTCCAGCAATTCAACGCAATTGCGATTGACTGATATTGTTTTGCCCCAGAGAACGTCCGGAATATTGCCTCGAAACATAATGTCAAGAAAATCAAAATGTGTTCCCTGTTCGCTCACAAACGAATGCTTTTTTCCTCCATGAATGAAGATGCATTCGCCGGAACTAAGCGTAAATTTTTTATTTTCTATCGTGAGAAGGATTTTTCCGTAGTCCATATATATGAACTCATGCCCGTACCTGTAATGGGCATGTGTATTTATCACATCCCTGGATTTTTTTTCTTTGTGAATTACATAAGTTATTCTTCTTACAAGAGTGGGTTTGAAGTTGAACGGCATTCGAGCCTCCATATCCTGTCCAAGATATTATAGAGCATTGCAAACATCATATACGGCGTTGTTTAGTATATCTATTCGTTGTATAATTTCAAATGAAGAGAAGTAAAGAGTACTAAGAGCTTATAGTGGTGCTTAGAGGATATATTATTGCGGGATAAATCAAGATCTCCAAAATAAAAAAAATACAACAGGAGTAATAATGGAGCAGGAAAAGAGAAAAAGATGGAAGAGCGTGAGAAGTTTAAAATCACTAAACGCGCACTCCAAAAATAATTGGACAGCCAAATGGATTGGACTTCCGGAGGCGACCATACATACATCTTCCCCATCCCCGTATTTCAGAAAGATATTTACCTGCAATAAAAAGTTTGCCGGAGCTAAAGTTTATGTTTGCGGCTTAGGTTATTACGAGTTATATCTTAATGGGAGAAAAGTTGGCGAGCATGTTCTTGATCCAGTAGTTACATGTTATGATAAACGTATCCGTTATGTAGTTTACGATGTAACGGAATATTTAGTTGCAGGGAAGAATGTTATAGGCGTGATTTTAGGTAATGGCTGGTATAATCATAATACCGCGGATAATTGGAATTTTGAAAAGGCATCGTGGCGTTCTGTTCCCAAATTATTATTACAAATAGAAGTCAATGGGAAAAATATTTTGGAGAGTGAGCAATCATGGAAGACTGCAACAGGCCCTATTGTATTTAACGCGTTTCGTAATGGTGAATTTTATGATGCCAGATTGGAATTTGGAAATTGGCTTTCTTATGAATATGATGATTCCGGCTGGAAACATGCTTCTCTGGTTTCACCGCCAGGCGGAGTTCTTGAGCCGCAGATTATGCCGGCCTGTAAAGTTATGCAAACTATGCCAGCCGTTAAATTCTGGAACTTACCTGGGGGCGAAATAATATACGATATAAATCAATCTGTTGCTGGATGGGCCAGAATTTCTGTTTCCGGAGAGGCTGGGGCACTGGTAACCGTAAAGTATTCAGATATATTGGACGAAGATACAGGGGATATTTCAATAGAAGGCCTTGTGCATATTCACAGTGGCGAGTTTCAGACAGATAGATACACCTTGAAGGGCAGTGGAACTGAAATATGGGAGCCTCGTTTTACTTATCATGGTTTCCGTTATGTTAAAATTATTACTAGCGGAAATGTTTGTGTGCACTCTGTTGAGGCGCGTGTTGTTCATACGGCATTCAAGCCAACAGGCAATTTTTCCTCTTCCAATGAAGTAGTGAATCGTTTACAGGAATGTACGCGGTGGTCATATATCGGAAATTTCGTGGGCATTCCGACAGACTGTCCACATCGCGAAAAAAATGGCTGGACAGGCGATGCGCAACTTGCCGTTGAGACAGGGCTTTTTAATTTTGATGTTGCAAGTTCATATAAGCAATGGCTGGACAATTTCAAGGATACTCAACGCCCTAGTGGGCAACTGCCTGGTATAGTTCCAAGTTGCGGGTGGGGATATAACTGGGGCAATGGTCCTGCATGGGACAGTGCCTTCATATTGATTCCGTGGTATATTTATCTTTATACAGGAGATGCATCTGCTATCGAAACGCATTATGATGGCATGGCGCGTTATATTGACTATTGTACTTATATGGCAGATGAACATATTGTGTCTTTTGGTTTAGGCGACTGGTGTCATGTAGAGCCCAAGCGCAAAGTTTCGTCTGCATTTACGTCAACTGCTTATTACTATACAGATTGTCTTTTGCTTGCCAGATTTGCTGAAATGATGGATATGAAATATGATTATGATAAATATAGCAGGCTGGCATCTGAAATAAAAAAGGCGTTCAATAAAACTTTTTACAAAGGTGATGGCATTTATGCCAATGGCGAAATTACTGCATTGGGATCTGCTCTTTATCACGGGATAACTGCATCATCAGAGAAACCCAAGGTACTTGCGAAACTCATCAATGCAATAGAGTCAAATAATTTCAGGACTGACTTTGGTGTGTTAGGAGCAAAGTATGTTCCGCGTGTATTATCTGAGAATGGATATGCGGAACATGCTTATCGAATGATTCTGCAACCTGATTTTCCGGGATGGGTAAATTGGCTTTCCAGGGGTGCAACGACACTCTGGGAAATGTGGGACGGTACTGCGTCCCGTAATCATATCATGTTTGGTGATATAAGCGCATGGATGTTCCAGTATCTTGCTGGAATTGCTCCCGACCCGGCAATGCCCGGCTTCAAGCATATAATTATCCATCCGCATCCGGTAACCGGACTTGAATGGGTTAAAGCCGAACACATTTCCCGTTACGGGAAAATAAAAATTACCTGGAGAAAAAATATAAATAATTTCAACCTTGAAGTTCAAATTCCATATTCCTCAACAGCTACGGTCACACTTCCTGATGCCAGCACTGAAGTTGTAAAAGGAGGACGTCATTGTTTCAATGTCGAATTGAAAAGTGCTAACCGGAAAATATAGTCCAGACGAGTTGCAATTTACGAAAATTTTGGGAATTTAAGATCTTTCAGTCTGGAAAGTATGTAAATCGGAACTATTTTTCTTTCGAACTACCGGAGCCTTTGACGTGGAAATTTCTTTCAGGGACGAAGATCGCTTGCTTTGCGTCATTCTGGACGGCAGGTTTGACGCGTTCGCGGCAAAGGAAATGGAGGAAAAATTCCTTCAGCACTGGAAAGAACAGACAGTCTGTGTTGTTCTGGACATGGCAAATGTCAACTACATAAGCAGCGCCGGGCTTCGCATCATGACCGCGATACATAAGAAGCTGAAAAGCGCCAGCGGTTCCATTGCTCTGGTCAGCTTGCAGGAATATTGCCTGCAGGTGTTGGAAGTTACAGGTTTCGCGCAGATGTTTCCATGTTATAAGGATTTGGAAAGCGCTCTTTCTCATTGCCGGGAAATAGTCAAAGAAAAAAAATATACCGAAAACTGGGAAAAGCTGGAAATCGTAAATTCGCTTTCAGGAAAAATCCATATCACGCCGGGCTCGACAGAGAAGGCCGTATTGGAAGTACTCGGCGATATCAGAGCACTGCTTCACGCTCAGATTGTTCCTGAAGACGTATATTCGAAGCTTTTTTTCGAAACCGAATATTCCATCGGCCTTGGGGGCCTTGGCGCCAAACTTGAAGATTACTTTCATATAATGGGTGAAATGCTTACGATAGGCGGCGCGATGGCGTGGCTCCCGACAGACGGACACGATACCGCTGATATGCTTGTCCCTCACAAAGACAGCGGCAAAATAGCGATAAACACTCCATACAACGTGAAATTCCCCCACACTTTCAATGAGTTCATGCTCTTTGAAAGTTCAGAACCCGGCGGCACGTCCCTCCAGTCCCTTTACCGTGAGATTTTTAAACTTTCCGCGAAACGCAGGCCTGATTACAAAGGCGCTATATCAATGGTAATGCGCGCTCAAATGACTGCAGTTCTGGGGTCCGGGCTTAAAAAATCTCCCGTGAAGGATTTCGCTCCACCAAACGGGAAAACCATAAACCATCAGTCAAATGTGCCGGATTGGTTTAAAATTGATTCCTCTCCACTTCATCAGGATGCGACAGCCCTGATTTGCGGAATGGGGGCCAATCTCCTTGAAGACCTTTCAAATTATAATGAGGATGAAATAAACAGGGTTTTTTATCTCAACCCTGCCAATATCGCCGCAAAAACGGAACTCATTAACAACTATGCCGTGATTTTCAAGAAATTGCCCATGCCTGAAAAACCGATGGACATCGAAACGGAAGTTGCCGGTGTATTGAAAGATGGTGCTTTCGTTGACATGCGGCATATATTTGATTCTTCCACAGTCAGCAGGGCGTTCATCGGCATAAACTACATTCAGGAATTCACCCCGTCCATACATCTTCAGGATGGTCTGATATCAGAGTTTCATCAGCATTTTGAAAACCCTTCCACAAAAAGAACTCTTCTGGATTCTTATCGCAGAAGCATGAAAAAATAGCCTCATTATTTTATAATTTTCTGTTTTTTCTTCACATTTCGGTCATTTTCGTTTGACGCTTTTTTGTTACTTGGACGCATAGGGCCTGTAAACAAAAAAGAAAGGAGTATCCTATGAGTGAAGAAAAAATAACAGAACTTGTCGAACCGACGAAAGAAGTCCTTGAATGGATTGTGGAAAAACTCGGAGACTACAGTGGTTGGACGGTGAAAAAGTATTCCGGTACCAGCCGCGCCAAGATTTATCAGGAGGCTGGAGTGATGTCTCTGCCCGCGGCGCTTGTTTCGTACAAGGGGTCGGCGGCAAATGAGAATTACCCGCGCCGTAATCTGAATTTCTCCGTCATAATCATGACCGAGGATGCGGGTGATATTGAAGACGCGGCGGATGATGCCCAGCCGCTTCTGGATACGGCAATGGATATGCTTGACCAGGAGGAATACGAAGGAATTATTTTTAAATTCAAAGGAGATAATGCCCTCGATATTTCACAGAATATCGCGGCCTACGAACTTTCGTTTTCGGCTGAAGACTACTGATTAAGCAGTTTACTGACGGGGAGCGTTGAAAACTTCCCGCCAGTATATTTTTTTAAACGTTGAGGCACCATGTTTTAATCATAGTGTCCGCTATTATGCTGTTTCCTTTTTCTGTCATATGGACGCCGTCTCTGGTAAGCAGCAGTCCGGTATGTCCGGGATGCCTGTTCCACTCTTCCGCAAAAGCTATATCAATAGCCGCGAATCTGGCATGTATATAATCCGCCGCTTCACGTGCTGCCCGGCAATACGGGGCCATGATGTCGCCGAATTCCGCATATGACTTTCCTTCGAAACGCCATGCCGGGGGATTGATGCTCCATTTTTTTATTCCCGCGAGTTTTCCAAGATGCATCATCCATATAAGGTTGTACTTATAAACTTCAGGAGGCACTACAGGTTCGTCGGCCCATGTACCTCTGCCGACGGCCGCGTCATTCGCGCCGAGATAGATTGAAACGGCATCAGGTTTTTTATCAAGCACATCCTGTTGAAATCTGGTCAATCCCCAAGTTGTTTTATCTCCGCCGCGTCCGGCATTGATAACTTTTATTTCGAGTTTTGCCAGACGTTCCTGAAGTATCTTGACATATCCTTCAGAGGACGCTGTTATACTGTCGCCGAAACATATAAGAGTTTCATTTTTTTCGAGCCATGGAGAATTCATTTCCAACATAAAAACACCTTTTAGTTAAATTAGCAGGTAGAATACCTGCACTCCGTGAAAAAACTTCGTTTTTCCCGTACTGCCGCTCACTTCCGTTGCGGCAGGCTGACAATTTCCTATACAATTAAATTAGTGCGTTAAAATAACATGATTTATGCGTTTTTAACATTCGACTGCAAAAAAACTTTTTACTTTTTGGTTTTTCCGGCATGGCTAAGATTATTTCAGGTGTTATAGTAACGGGCGTTCATAATAATATGCCCGGGTAGCTCAGGGGATAGAGCAGCAGTTTCCTAAACTGTTGGTCGGAGGTTCGATTCCTCTCTCGGGTACCATCTTTATCTACTTTAAAGTAAGCAAGTTACACTCAAAGCTACCTTGAACTATTATGGTTTTTCGCTTTTCTTTTGTAAGCACCTTATAACCTTTTTTTTGAGGCGGTATAATAGACACAGACAGATATATAAAATCATTCAGAAAATGCCAAGCCTTTTAACGGAATGCCAGGAAATAAAGAAAATCCCTTAAATCACTTGTAAATATAACTTAAAAGTTATATAACTATACCATGAACAAGAAAATTATGAGAAAACAAAAAACATCAAAAGATTTAACCGCTGAAATAAATGCCTTGTCCGGGAATATTGACAAAGTTTATGCCGGACAGTCTGCGGAGCGCAAAGCGTTCCTGAACGCCCCCGCGAATGCAGGGGTTGTATCACAGGCAAAACTAAGCATAAGCATTGCAGAGACCTTATACAAAGCCCGCAAAGCATGTAATCTGACACAGGCGGAACTGGCGGCAAAGTTGCACACAAAGCAAACCTACATCGCGCAAGTCGAAAAGGGCAAGCGCAATATCACCATTGAGACCCTTGAACGCATAGCCGCCGTATGCGGCAAGCATGTATGTATTCAGTTGCGTTAAAACTGCAAAATCTTTTTTGCCGGGCTTTTTAATATCCTTGATTTCCCCTCTTTTTGCCTTTATATTCCGCATAACATATTTAAGGTAAAAACATGGCGCTCTTTCAAAGTTCGGTAATAAACAGATACCTGAAATCCCTGGAGAGGCAACTTATAGATAATGCCTACGCTAAATGCAAGGCTTTCTTTCATAATCCCGCTTCGCGGGCCTCCGCGCCAAGGGTATGTCAATGTATAATTGTGTTGCGCTTCGTCGCAACCGTCTTAAAGTCCCGGCGAAGCCGGATAAGTTTATCATTTTCCCCGAATAGCAAAGCTTAAAATAAAGGAGAGAAAAATGAAAGCATTAATATGGTTAATCGTGCTGGGAGTCTTAATCGGCGGTGGATATTACGTAGGTTTCTACAAACCTGAACAGGAGAAAAAAGCAAAGATTGAAGCCGAGGCCAAAGCAAAGGCGGAAGCGGACAAAAAGGCCGCTGAGGAAAAGGCACAAGCTGATGCGGCAAAAATCGATGCTGAGGCAAAAGCTAAAGCCGATGCCAAAAAGAAACTTGCGGAGCAGGAAAAAGCAAAAACAGAAAAGAAAGCCGAACCAGAGCCAGTCAAGCAGACCGTTGACAATTCAGTGCAAATCAAAAAAAACAATACTGAAATTGCAAGCATAAAAAAAGCTCTTGAAAAATTCGAGCCTGAAAACTGCAAGATAAATCCGTCCCTTTGCCAAAAATGTGCCGATTTACAGGGCAAACTTAGAGACATAACTCAAGCTCAAAGCGACAAAAAGAAAGCCATTGCAGACGCTGAGTTAAACAAAAAAAGAGAAGCTACAACAATGCGCTCCGCTCGTAGTGTTAAAGACGCTAAGGGCTGGCATTGGAAGGACGAAGCAGACAGCGTATGCAGATCAATGAAAGACCTACCCAAGCATAGAAAAAAAGGTGTAGAATACGTATATGCCGAAGATGACCGAGGCGCAAAAGCGGCGGCGCTAATTCAAAAGCAGGTTGACGGATTTAACGTAGAGTTGAAAAATCTTGAAACTCAATACAATACCGTAAAAGCCGAGTACAAGCAGACGTTTGAAGTATATAAAAAAGAGCTTGAAAAGAAGCTTGCAGACTTGCTCGCTGAAAATAAAAAGATTTCGACTCTAAAGTAGCCCCCTGCCTTCAAATAAAAAGCACGGGTAAACCCCGTGCTGAAGTATTAAAAATTCCTTAATCGTTGCTCGAGTCATGAAATAAATCGGGAATATAACAATATGATTTTAACAAAAATCGACGACACGGACAAAGCCATAGACAAAATGGTCTATGCCCTCTACGGCCTGACCGACGAAGAAATCAAAATAGTGGAAGCCTCTTGAAACGCGAATAGAAAGGAACGGTTTTGACGAAGCAAAACCCTCCACAGGTTTGGGCGGGTTAAACGGTTTTGACGAAGGGTACGAAGCGCCGTTATGAATCCCGCTTCGCCACGGTCTGGATGATTTTCGGGGAGGGTTGCGCTTCGTCGCAACCTTACCAATGAAAAGTGTCGAGCCTATTACAATAAAACTTTAAATTCTCCTTCTGTTCTGATATCCGCAATTAAGCGGTTCTCTATTAAATTTCAGAGATGTATGAAGCTTCTGCAAAAAAAGCTGTATGAGCCTATTTTTTCTTGAGTGATATAAAAGTGTAGATCGAGTAATTCCGCACAACCTTGCAAGCTCTGTCTGCGTTTTTCTCTTGCCAGTAGAATAACTGTCGCTTAAAATATTCAGAATTTTAAGTTCCTTTTTTTTCAATTTCAATATTTCACTGTCCGGTATGGGAATATCTCTTCCTATACATTCTTTTATAGTTTTTGGTAAATCAGCAATATAAGATTTGTCAATATCATTCGTTGTCGTATAAATGCCATTTACCTTTAACCTCAAACCGACTACAGCTATTTTATATTTATTCGTTGTGTACTGTCGGAATAGTTTGCCATTTTTACAAAATAAAGGGAGATGTACTTTTTTTTGTAAACACTCATAGTTTTTTAGAGAACCGATGATTCGCATCCTAGAATGTCCGCGATATGTTTTTATTGTTTTCGTCTTAATTATTCCAGCTTTTATCATACGTGATATTTTATCACGGTGAAGCTTAAATTTTTCTGCAATCTCGCTGATTTTGTAAAATTTCTTTTTTACAAAGGTTAATCGGTTTGCTTTTTCCAGTGCCAATAATTTTTCTTTAGTCCACATTTATTTGCCGTTCAAAATAAGCGTTTATTGTTTTTTTGGTACATATATAACGATTCTGTAGAAATGCAAATTTTTGTAACAAGAAACAAAAGGAATTAAAAATGCAGACAAACAGAAATCAAAACAGTGTCCGGCTTATATCGGGAAAGTATCTTCATACTATCCGTGTAGGTAGAGCTGTTCGCATTCCCGAAAGTTCAATCCTTGAATTTATTCAGAACGGCGGAAACAGGCACACTGAAACAATCCCCGCAAGAAAAGGGGACATAGCATGAGAAAGCACAAAAGAGTGTACGCCATGAAAAATTCCGCATTAAAAAAATTAAAAAAATCGACAAAAGTTACCATTTTGGGAACTTCTCGTATTGATTCTATGCTGAATGATGATATAATAAATCAAAAGGAAGCAACAATGAGGATTATTTCAAGGCGCACATTGAATGAGTTTGCGTCTAAGCATTCAGCGAGTAAAAATCTTTTGGATGCGTGGTTTCATGAAGTTAAAAAAGCAGTATGGAAAAGTCCGGCAGATATAAAAGCTGAATATAAAAGCGCGGACTTTCTGAAAAATAACAGGGTTGTCTTTAACATAGGCGGTAATAACTACCGGCTGATTGTAAAAATTCATTACAATGTGAAAGCCGTATATATAAGATTTGTCGGAACTCATGCCGAATATAATAAGATAAATGCGGAGAAAATCTGAAATGCACACGATAAAAAATGAAAAGGACTATAAGGCCGCATTGAAGCGGATAGACTGTCTCATGGACAATGCCGCCCCCGGAACTCAGGAAGAGGACGAACTTGATGTTCTGACATATCTTGTCGACAAATACGAAGAGGAATATTTCCCTGTTGACATGCCCGACCCTGTAACCGCAATAAAGTTCCGCATGGAGCAGTCAGGCATTGACAGGAAAGATCTTGAAAAATATTTGGGCGGAAAGGCCAAAGTGTCGGAGGTACTGTCTCATAAGCGGCAATTAAGCCTGAGCATGATAAGACGGCTTCATGATGGCCTTAAAATACCCGCTGAAGTTCTCATTAAAAAAGTCGCCCTGTTCTAAACCTGTTTGTAAACCGCCGGTTTTCTTCCGACAGCCGTCTCCAACTCTTCAAAATCGAAATCCACTTGAAGTTGTGGTAATATTTCCTGTCTTGTGTATTTTTCTTATAAAATGGTATAATTATATTATACTGTGTCATGTTGAATATTTAACTTTTTCACCACCACAGAGAACACGGAGCAGCACGAAGAAATCAAAACAGTGGAAGCGTCTTAAAACGCGAATAAAAAGGAACGGTTTTGACAAAGCGAAATGATGTATGAGCGCAGTTCAAGCTTGGGAAGTGGGGTGCAGGGGGAAACCCGAAGCTGTTCGGGTGTCATCCGCAAACAAAGATTGTTTCAAAAAGTTCTGACTGTCTCGCCCTCCGTCGTACGGAGGCGCGGTCCAGCGGCGAAATCGCTGGTCGCCCACTGGGCGAAACGGTACATCATATTACAGCCGCATCCTTAGTTTCCC
Organism: Lentisphaerae bacterium GWF2_44_16; assembly: GCA_001803225.1. Lineage (GTDB taxonomy): Bacteria > Verrucomicrobiota > Lentisphaeria > Victivallales > GWF2-45-14 > GWF2-44-16. The sequence goes on from MHBF01000001.1 coordinate 15,282, forward strand.
TGCTTTTTTATAGTTTTTAAGAATTTCAGATGTATAACGCCTTGCGTTTAACGGAAACCGTTATATAATATATGCAAAGAAACTTGGATTGTATGATACATAATTTTAAATGCAGGGAAACAGAGAAAATATTTAACTTGACGTTTTCCAGAAAGCTACCTGAAGCTATACAGCAGACAGCTTTAAGAAAACTTAAATATTTGCACTCTGTTTTAACCTTGCAGGATTTGAAAATACCGCCGAATAATAAGCTTGAAGCTCTTAAAGGTGATAGAAAAGGCCAGTACAGCATAAGAATTAATGACCAGTGGCGAATATGTTTTAAGTGGCAGGACGGAAACGCCTTAGATGTTGAAATAACAGATTATCATTAAAAAGGAAATATGAATATGAAAAGCGAAAAAACACTTTCTCCAGTACACCCCGGTGAAATATTGCAGTGTGATTTTTTAGAGCCTATGAATTTAAGCCAGAATAAATTGTCTCTTGAAATCAAAGTTTCCGCAAGACGCATTAATGAAATAGTACTTGGAAAAAGAGGCATTACAGCCGATACAGCTTTAAGGCTTTCAATATTCTTTGGCACTACCCCCGAATTATGGCTTAACTTGCAGAACCAATATGAAATCGACACCGCAAAACTGAAAGAAGAAGAAGAACTCCGGCAAATCATAAGGCCATTTAAAGCCGCCTGATAAAAAAGAACTGCAAGACCATATATCAGAACTTGCCAAAGGGAAAAGACATGCCACCCGGAATAAAAACAGTTTTTCTCTTATAAACGATTGCATTTTTCTTATAAAATGGTTTAATTATATTAAATACGGGATAAAATATAAGATGAACGCACTTATTGATAATGTACAGATTATTGAGGAAAAGGGAAAACCCGCATTTGCCGTTATCCCTTATCTGGACTTTGTAAAAATCAAAAGACAGATAGAGGAACCCGAAGCAAGAACATTGATACCGCATGAAGTCGTCAAGATGAATCTGATTGACGGTATCTCTATGGTAAAGGCATGGCGAACATATTTGAAAATGACACAGGCGGAGCTTGCTTCAAAAGCGGGCATAACACAAGCGGCCTTGTCTCAGATTGAAAAGGCGGACTCCAAGCCTCACAAGGCTACCCTTGAAAGAATTGCCGCCGCCATGAAGCTTACAGTCGCACACTTTTCATGAGTTTGCGTTAAGCATTCAGCGAGTAAAAATCTTTTTGATGCGTGGTTTCATGAAGTTCATTAATAAGCTCATCGGACCAATAAAAGGAATGGTTGATTTTTTAGGGAAGGAAATAATGGTATTTATAGCCTTTCACCATGCGTCCGGATTTGAAATCGCTGATATTCATAAAGTTCTTTCCAAAGTAAAATAAGCAATTCTATATTTTACCATACCATATTAAAGTAAAATAAGTAATCCCGTGTTTTACTTTTCCCCGAATTTTTTCTTACTGGCTAAAATGCCTTTTTTTCTGGAAGGGTATTACTCAATATTCCTTCTACGGATAAGTTCAAAAACGGCAAAGATATAAAATGGTCAATTGAAAAAGTAAACGCACGTTTGTCAGATTAAATGCACCCCACCCTCTTTCTCAGACTAAATGCACTTAGATGTTTGGAGGGGGGTGCGTTTACTTTTTCAATTGTCACCTTCTATATTTCACCCTAAAGCTTATATTTTTTCTAATATACATATTGATTTTCTAATTATAATGGAGTATAATGTACTAGAGAAAGGATTAGTAAATGAGAGTCGAGTGGAAGCGAAAAGCCCTTAAACAGTTAAAAGAGATACCTTTCGATTACAGATGTAAAATAGGAAAAGCCGTTGAAGGTCTTATGAAATGGCCGGACTGCGGTATGGATATAAAGAAGTTATCAGGACGAAGCGATTACAGATTAAGGGTTGGACGATATCGGGTAATATTCGATATTTTCGACAGCCTTGAAATTATTTCGATAGAGGAGGTAAAAAAGAGAGATGAACACACTTATTAAAAATCTTGAATGGACTATTATAAAATCAGGGACAGAACCCGTTGCGGCGGCAATCCCTTTCAAGGATTATTTGAAACTTGTAGATGAAGATTTGACCTATCCCCATGAAGTAGCCATGAAGATAGCTCTTGAAGAAAAAAGCCCTATACAGGCATGGAGGGAATACCTTAAAGTCTCCCAGAAAGAATTGGCGCGGCGTATGGACATGACGCAATCTGCTGTCTCCCAGATGGAGAAACCGGGGGCCAAACCCCATAAAACAACTCTTGAAAAAGCGGCCAAAGCTTTAAAAATCAATCAGGCTTTACTTGAAGATGTATAAGCGATGGGCTTCGAAGCCTTCTTATACTGCTGCGGTTTTTTACTGATTTTGCGCGGAATTACATTTTGCCGTGGCGAAGTATGGAGATGAGGAGAAAGCTTCCCATCATGACCGCAAAAAGGAAAATAATCATGCCCAGTATGGATATTTCCTGTATTCGCGGCGGTATTCTGGCGTGAAGTATCAGCGCTGATGAGATGAGCATTGACGCGGTAACTATTGAATACGAAAGACGGTTGCTTATCTGGTCGTGTTTATGCAGCATCGGCTCCAGGCCCTTGTGCTCAAACTGGATTTTCGCGCTTTTATTCTTTATCTGATCGACTATTTCCTTTATCGACGCGGGAAGCTCCTGGAGGAGTTGGGAATATTTGATGCTTGCACGGTAAAGATCTTTTAAAATATTGAACGGGTTTGAATGCTCGTAAATAAGTTTTTTTACGAATGGTTCAACGTGACTTATCATATCAAAATCGGGCTTTATTTTTCTGACTGTGCCTTCGAGTGAAATCAGGGCTTTCAGAAGTAGATAGATATCTGTGGGGATTTTCAGTTTGTTATCTATAATCAGGCGGAGCAGGTCGCTGAGGAAATGGCCTATGTTTATGTCCGCCAGCGGAATGTAGGCGTAATGTTCGACGACTTTGAACACCTGATGCTCGAGACGCGATCTGTTTTCAATTTCCTTGTTTTGTGAAATCGATATTATGGCACCGGTTATTTTTTCGGAGTCATGAGAAACCAGTCCGGTAATAATGTCGCATAGACTTTCCTTGTGCTTGGGCGGCAGTACTCCGACAAGTCCGAAATCTATAAAGCATATCCTGTTGTCCGGCATTACCAGTATGTTGCCGGAATGCGGGTCGGCGTGGAAAAAACCTTTTTCAAAAAACTGCATCAGCACCATATCCGCGATGATATCGGTAAGCACCTGTGGATTGCACTTGATTTCGCCGCTTGCGATATTCGTAAGCTTATAGGCGTCTATGAACTCAAGCATAAGAATTTTCTGCGTGGTGTATTCTTTGTAAACATGCGTGATATAGAGGCGTTTGTCCTCACCGTAAAGACTTTTGAACTTGCCGATATTAGCGGCCTCGATGGTAAAATCCAGTTCATTGCTTATTTCCGCCCTGAAGTCCTCGATAATTTCCACTGGATGAAGTGCTGCCATGCCTTCCACAAAGCGTTCGGCAAGGTGGGCGATATGGATCATTATCTCAAGGTCGGTTTCAACAGTTTCCTTGACTTTCGGGCGCTGTATTTTGATTGCCACAGGGCTTCCGTCCAGGAGGGCGCCTTTGTGTACTTGTGATATTGACGCGGAAGATATCGGCTTTATGGAAAATTCACTGAAAACATCCTTTACCGGCGCGTTGAGTTCTTTTTCGAGTATTTCCTGCGCGAGTTTCCCGTCAAAGGGTGAAACATGGTCAAGAAGATTTTCGAGTTCAACGCAGAGGGTTTTCGGAATTATGTCAGGCCTGTTGCTGATGAACTGTCCGAGCTTTACAAACGCCGGGCCCAGTTCTTCCAGAACAAACCTGATTCGTTCCCATCTTGTAAGCTTGAGGTTTTCTTCTTTAGGATAAAATTTTCCCGGCAGAAAGCGTTTGCTGAACTTGGCATACTGTATTAAGTTTGTATGGTCAACAAAATCATAAAAGCCATGCTTTATAAGAACACTTATTATCGTCTGATAACGTTTTATGTTCTTATATTTTCGATGAATGCCGGTCCCAAACATTCGTTATTTCTTTTTCTTGGCTTTGGTTATTTTTTTTGCGCGCTTCTGAAGCTTGCCGACGGTGGCGCGGAGTTCTTTCAACTCTTTTTCCATCCTGTCGAAGCCTTCAGAGCAGGGAAGTTTCATCTTGCCTATCGTTTTTTCCATGACTGAGCTGATCTGTTTTTCAACGTTTGATTTTGTTTCGTCAGCCTGTTTGATAAGATCTTCCACAAACTTTTCGCCATCCTCACGGCTGAGTTTTCCTTCTTCCGCCAGTTTTTTGCCGATTTCCTTGAGTTTTGACTGTGTCATTGAAGCCAGGCCGATGCCGAGAAGAAGATTTTTTCTCAAAAGGTCAAACATTTTATGCCTCCCGTTCGTTCATTATTTATTTTTGCGACGAGAAAATTTATATGTAGTAAAATATAGCAGAGTATCCCTGTTTTCAATCTTTACTTGTTTAAATGAGGCATCTATATGCTTTTTTCATCACATTATCGTTTAATCAATTAGAATTAACGACATTCTGATGATAGATTAGGACGCAGGGAACAAATATCAAATTTCATGGAAATGCCTCTCAAAAAATAAGGCAGGCGGTTTTTTTATGGCTGAATTTCTTCTAATATGCGGAGTCGGGATTTTTGTAGTCTTCTTCTTCGGGTTCTGTGTTTTCATACATGAACTCGGACATTTTCTTGCCGCAAAGTGGCGGGGGCTTTATATCGCGGCCTTTTCGATAGGCTTCAAAAAAATATGGGGCTTTAAGTACGGAGGGGTTGAATACAGAATAGGCTGCATACCTTGCGGCGGCTATGTTGATATACCTCAGATAGACGCGACCGGCGAACCTAAGACCGAAGAGGGCGAGCCGCTTCCAAGGGCTAAACCCGCGGATAGGATTTTCACCGCGTTTGCCGGGCCTCTATTCAATATCCTTTTCGGTTTCCTTCTGGGGACTGTAATATGGATATGGGGGATACCGCAGGATACCCCGAAAATGAATTCCATAACAGTCGGGTATATCGAGGAAAAGAGCCCTGAATATCAGGCGGGCCTCAGAAAAAATGATAGAATAGTAACCTTCAACGGACAGCGTTTTTATGTGACATGGAATGAGTTCGTCAGGAAAGTCCTTTTCTCTGTAGGCGATGTTGAGCTGGGTGTAAAGCGCGATGAAAGCAATTTATTTGTGCGTTACCGGCCCACGGAAAATCCTGAAATGATGCCTCAGGAAAAACTGGCGTATCCTTTTTTTCGCCCAAGAATACCGGTAATTCTTTATCCCTCGGCGGGCTCAATCGCGGAAAAAGCCGGAATTAAAGCCGGCGACGAAGTCGTGCAGGTGGACGGAAAAGATGTTCTCTCCCATGAGGATTTCATCAAACTGATGGAAATGGAATCCGGCGGCAGGCCTCTTAACATTACAATTTTGCGCAATGGTCAGAAAGTACAGATAAATAATATAATTCCCATCCCCGTGGAAAAAGACAAGGGCGTCTTCAGAATAGGGGTGATTTTTTCAGCTAAATTGCCGATAGCCGTAATTGATATAGTAAAAGGCTCTCCCGCCGACTCCGCAGGGCTCAGGAGGGGCGACTTTCTGACCGCGATTAATGGAAAACCGATTGACGAGGCAGCTTTCTTTCAGCAGTCAATAATAGAATCCAACGGTAATCCCATTACCCTCAGGATAAAAAGGGAAAATAATTATCTTGATAAAACTCTTACGCCGAAACTGCATAAGTTCTATACGATAGCGACTCAGTTTGTATTTGTAAATCACCCGAATCCGTGGGAACAGTTTACCACTGTCATTGATATGAGCTACAAAACACTTCGTGGCCTTTTTTCCAAAAACAGCACCATAAAGGCAAAGCACTTGAGCGGCCCTATAGGGATTTTCCGCGCCATCGGTATCACTGTTTACCGTGGTTCAATAATGCAGGGCCTGAACCTGATAGTCATGATTACGTTCAGTCTTGGACTGCTAAACCTCTTTCCCATACCGGTGCTGGATGGCGGGCATATATGCCTCGCGCTCTTTGAAATGGTCGCGAAAAGGCCTTTACCCGCCAAGCTTGTTCAGCCTGTAACAATCGTTTTTATCGCTCTTCTCATATCGTTCATGCTCTTCATATCCTTTTTTGATTCCGCGCGTGTTTATTATGATTTCTTCGGGGACACAGGGAAAGCTTTAACGGAAACTACTTCCGGCAAAACAAAACAGCTTCCCGTAAAACAGGAACTGAAAGAAAATGACAAAGCGCCGCAAAGCCCGAAAAATTAAAATCGGCAATGTCCCCGTCGGCGGCCTTTCGCCTGTTTCAATTCAGTCAATGACCAATACCGACACAAGAAACGCGGAGGCCACAATTGCCCAGATAAGGGAATTGGCCTTTCACGGATGCGAGATAATCAGGGTCGCCGTTCCCGATATGAAAGCCATTGAAACCCTTCCTGAAATCATTGACGGAAGCCCCATTCCCCTGATTGCCGATATTCATTTTGACTGGCGCCTCGCTCTGGCTTCAATCAATGCCGGTGTACACGGCATAAGGATAAACCCCGGAAATATCGGCGGAAAAGACAAAGTGAAAAAAATCGCCGAAGCCGCAGGAAACGCGAATATCCCCATACGTGTCGGCGCCAATACCGGAAGCCTCCCAAAAGGGTTTTATGAAAAACTCCTGAAAAAATATTCTTCCGCCGAAAACGCTCTTTCGGAAGCCCTGGTGCAAAGTGCTCTGGAGCAGTGCGGGGCATTGGAAAATTTTGGTTTCAGAAAAATAAAAGTTTCGCTGAAAGCCTCCGATGTCCCTGTAACTGTCGCGGCATACAGGAAATTTGCTTCGCGGACTGATTACCCCCTCCATTTGGGCGTAACGGAAGCCGGGACTTATAAGACAGGCATAGTAAAATCGGCAGTCGGAATCGGCTCGCTGCTTCTTGACGGCATAGGCGATACCATACGGGTCAGCCTTACCGCTCCTCCGCTTGAGGAAGTGAAGGCCGCGCAGTCAATTCTCGAAGCCGCCGGGTTGAGAAAAACTATGCCTGAAATTGTTTCGTGCCCCACCTGCGGAAGAACCGAAATAGACCTTTTCAAACTCGTTGACGACGTTGAAAAATTAATATCTTCCCTGAAGGCGGAAGGCCGTAAAATCAACATTGGAAAAATTGCCGTAATGGGCTGTGTCGTAAACGGGCCCGGCGAAGCCAGGGACGCCGAACTTGGCATTACCGGCGGCAAGGGAAAAATTATTCTTTTCAAGAACGGCAAAGCCTCCGGCACTTTTTCCGAAAAGCAGGGTTTTGAAATGCTCCGCCGGGAAATCCTGAAAAAATCGTCCTGAGCTTATATTGGACCTTTGCTGTAAAAAACTTATAGCCTTTTTGCTTCAGAATATATCTCAAGTTCGAGAGGGAAGGGGCTTAACGCGCGTTCCATTATGCCCAGGGAAAAAGCTATGGCTATGCCGTAATTTGTCAGAGGAACGCCCGCCTCGGAACATTTCAGTATCCGCGAAAGCATCTGACGGCGATTGAATGTACAGCCGCCGCAATGGATTATCAGTTTATAAGGGCTTATGTCTTCCGGGAAATCCGCGCCCTGGACGTGGGTTATTTCAAGTTTGCCGCCGCAGTATTGAGTGAGCCAGCGCGGTATCTTGACCCTGCCTATGTCTTCGCCTATCGGATGGTGCGCACAGGCTTCCGCTATCAGTACTCTGTCCCCGGCTTTCAGTCTGTCTATTGCCAGCGCGCCTTTCACAAAAACAGAAAGCTCACCTTTCAGCCTCGCGAAAAGTATTGAAAAAGACGTAAGCCTTATATTGTCCGGGACATCGCCCGAAACTTTCAGAAACGCCTGTGAGTCAGTTACCACTATTGAAGGAGGGATTTTCAGCCTTTCGAGTGCCGCCTTGAGTTCGCGTTCTTTTACGACCATGCAGTAGGAGTCGTTGTCCAGCACATCTCTTATGGTCTGCACCTGAGGCAGAATTAAACGTCCCTTTGGCGCTTCCAGATCAATCGGCACAACCAGCATTGCCAGTTCACCCGGAGGGATGAGATCGCCTATTATTGTTTTCGGCGTGAGGCTTTCCTCGGGGATTGTCTTAATCATTGCCTGCCTGAGTTCGGTTATTCCCCCGCCGTCTTTCGCCACTGTCTGAACGGAGATTATTCCAAGCTTTGAAAGTCTTCCTGAAAGGTCTCCGGAGGGTACGCTGATATCGGATTTGTTGAAGACCGCCACTAAAGGTATTTTGCGTTCCGTGAATTCTTTCAGGAGTGTTTCCTCGAAGTCATTCCAGCCGGAAGCTTCCGCGACAAGTATCGCAAGGTCGGCGCGCTCAAAAATCTTCCTTGTCTTTTCCACACGCATGACTCCCAGAGAGCCGCTGTCGTCAATGCCCGCGGTATCTATGAAAAGTACAGGGCCCAGAGGGAGCATTTCCATGGGTTTTTCCACGGGGTCGGTAGTTGTTCCGGGCGTGTCCGAGACGATTGAAACGGCCTGGCGCGTAATCGCGTTAAGGAGCGATGATTTCCCGACATTTCTCTTTCCGAATATGCCGATTTGCAATCTTAAAGCTTTGGGAGTGTTCTGCATTTTTCTCAACTATGGTTTTTATTAGTGTCTTCCAAGTGCTATATTATTATACGGGATGCGGAAATTCAAACCGTGTTCAGTGAATTTAACCGAAAAGAAAAAGGGGGTTCCTATGGGGAAAAACGTTCTGCTCATACTCGTTGGAAAGCGCAAGACGGCGGCCATAAACGTTCAGAAAACCCTTACAGGCTGGGGATGCCTCATTAAAACCCGCCTCGGAATTCATGACGGTGTTCTGGACAGCTGTTCCGATAAGGGACTTATCTTCTGCGAACTCGTCGGCGAAAAGAAAAAAGCCCGGGAACTTACCCGCAAACTCAATCTGATAAAAGGTGTTAAAGCCGAACTCGTAACCCTCAAGCTTGATGATTGAGTAACGAAGTTACTTTTTGTGCCGCCGCTCAGTTTCGTTCGTGGAGAGAGAATGGAAAAACCGGAAGGATTTTAAGTAATCCCCAGACGGGTTACTGACTCCGGCGATATCATTTCTTTAAATTCCGCTTCCGTAAGGATGCCTTTTTCGATAACAATTTCCCTTATGCTCATATTTCGCGAAAAAGCTTCTTCGGCTATTTTACAGGCCCTTTCGTAACCGGTTTTA
>MHBF01000002.1 GCA_001803225.1 Lentisphaerae bacterium GWF2_44_16
TGCATAGCAATGCGCATTATACAAGACGCTTATAATGAAATAATGCGGCAGAAGAAGTAATCTTTTATGAAAAAATCTATCAACATTCAAATCAGCCTTTTATGCCAAGGGAAAAAAATGAGCAAGAAAAATTACATAATGTCACTTCTTGTCGGACTGATCACCCTAGCAAACTGCCAAGCAGGACAGAATTGCAATAACCTAATACCAATATCAGGCAACCAGGCTCAAATCAACCTCAAAGAGCTTGGTACAATAATCCACAAAGGTTTTCAAAGTTCAAAAAGTTTTTGTTCCAAGCATCCTTTGACTGCATCAGCGATGCTCGGCGCAGGAGTATGCGTTAGCCTCCTTCCATATGGAATCTTACTTTTCACGCCCCTAAAATTCTCTTCAGAAATAGACCAAACAAAACCACACCCATTCCTTTCATTTCGACTGACAACACGCAACAAAAAAGATAATCAATGGAACAAAGAAACAATCTTTCAAGTCGACCTGAAGGGAGCCAGCCTGTACCGTCGCCTATGGCACTGGAAAAAACTTCTAGAAAACCAACAACCAACAGAAACCCAAAAAAATCAAAAATGATGAGGGAATAGAATGAAAACGCATAGTCTACTTTTCTTTCTCGCCGTTGCATGTTATGGCAACACAGCCATGGGCATGATGTTTGACCTTGAAAATATTACCAGTTTCACATTCCATCAGGTCAAACATCCAATCAACGCAACACTTGGTGCACTTTCCATGCTCAGACATCCCATTGCATCAACTAGCACCATTATTGGACTCGTCAACAAAAGTACAACCTTGCAATGGACTGATGAATTAGTTCGGCAACATCCGACGCTAGCAGTGCTTGGTGTTGGAACAATAACAAGTTTCGTTGCCTGGAGCGCAGCCTACGCAAACTCGTTTCGCCTTATAACAAAAATGAGCACGCATTATAATAAGCTTTTCAATGAAATAATTAAGAAGCAAGAAACAGATGCAAAAGTTGCTGATCTTTCCAATACAATAATTAATAAACTGGCATCAGAGAAATATAAATAGCCTAGCATTAGGCATCTTTACTTTATTTTGTGCACCATTGCATTCTGCAGAAGAAAACCAAATCACATGCAAAAAAACACGTATGCCTGGAAGCAACCTGCTTAACACGTCCAATCAGGTGGACGTATTGTGAATCTCGTCTAAGAAAAATGATATTGAGCACACATACACATATCAAGAACACACAGTTCAACTTCCTTAAACGCAAAGAGCTCCGTTACAACCCAAAGCGCACAGCTCTACGATAAACTTACCGCCACTACAAATAAAATCGACAAATTGCTGCAATGGCCGTTAAAAAGCTCGACGGCAGAGTCTCCAGGAACTATGATCAGAGGCTAAAAGATGAGGAATATTATTCCATTAAATATTCAAAGATAGAACTTCTCAAAAAAACAGTCTTCGAAAAAATAACAGACCTAATTGAGCGATCAAATAGCAAACTTGAAAAAACATCATGGTGGAAGCAAAAAACTAAATAAATGAGTGCCTTTTCCCCATCACCAAAAAGCCACTTGACGGGTACCTTTTACAAATCGACAAAACAAAGGCATAGAAGTTAACCAAGCCAATTTTTGCTTGACTTCCATGCCTATTCTTTTATAACGAGTACAAGAATTTAGTACGTCACAACCTGGAGGCTCTATGTCTACCGACCAGAAACCTCGACAAAATCATCATTATTTTTCAACGCGATAGGCTGACGCCGACGTTTTGCACCTGCACACGCGGTTAGGCCGTCGCCTGAGCTGCGAAAGGGCATGTCATGTGCACACGCTACAAGAACATTTCTGCGTTATTTTTATTGTTTCTTTCTCTATCAAGCAGTTTCTCTTCTGCATACGCTGCAGAAAAACATTCTCCCGAACACAAGGCAGCAGACGTGGTCGAACATGCGCGCAAAGAAACCACAATTTCGCTCCGCCAGCTATGGTTACGCACTAAACTGTTAATTCATTGGTTTGATCAGTTACCTATGCAACACCCATTAATCGGCAATACACTCACCGTAGCGCTTGGCGTTGCAGCTGCCGGAGCGGTTGAAGCCAGTGTGCTCGCCATTGCCGCGGTCCTTGGATACAAAAGAGCAAAAAGTTCAGGCAAGGAAAACATCGAGAAATACAAAAAGAACCTCCGCACTAAACTGCTTGAGCTTCTAAAACACATTCCTAAGGGAACTGATCTGTATATAAAAATTGAAGAACTACTTGAGATACACGGCGAAGATTAAGCATCACACCATGCATAACCGTAAGCGGTAGCCAGTTGTTGGTTGCCGCTTACGGTTATTTTTTGTTTACCCCTGCCCCAGTGTGGCAACTGAAAGGACTTCGTCTATCGTTGTTAAGCCTAATGACGCTTTACGCAAACCATCTTCCAATAAAAGACTCATGCCATCTTTGCGTGCTTGTTCTTGTATTTGCGCAGTTTCAGAACGCGCAAGGGTTAAATGCATGATCCCAGTCGTCATCTGCATTACTTCAAAAATCGCCAAACGCCCCTTATATCCAAGATTAAGGCACGCCTCGCACCCAACTGCTCGATAAAACTTCATATTTTTTGCCGATTCTACGGTAAGCCCTACCTGCTCCAATACATCAAGTTCTGGTCGATATTCTTGTTTGCATGCATCGCACAACCGTCGAACCAGACGTTGCGCAATAACTACTGTCACTGATGATGCGATCAAGAAGGGTTCAATTCCCATGTCAATTAATCGAGTTATACTTGCTGCTGCACTATTGGTATGTAACGTACTCAAGACTAAGTGTCCCGTCAGCGCTGATTGAATTGCAATTTGTGCCGTCTCTTGATCACGCGTTTCACCGATCATGATAATATCGGGATCCTGACGCAAAATCGAACGCAAAGCGGCAGCAAACGTAAGACCCACCTGTTCGCGAACCTGCACCTGCCCAATCCCTTTCATTTGGTATTCAACCGGATCTTCAACCGTAATGATATTTACATCGGGTTGATTCAACTCACCCAAGATCGAATACAGCGTCGAGGTTTTACCTGAACCGGTTGGACCAGTCAACAACAAGATACCATTAGGCTCATGCATGCCCTGCTCCACAACCTTGTAATCCCGTGGCGAAAGGCCAATCTTATCAAGATTCCCAAACGTCTTACTTTTATCCAAAAGACGCATAACAACGCGCTCACCGTAGGCAACCGGCAAAATGGAGACACGAATGTCAATCGCACGATCAGCAATTTTAATTTGAATACGGCCATCCTGGGGTTGTCTTTTTTCTGCAATATTAAGGTTAGACATGACTTTAAGGCGCGAGACAATTGCGCCTTGCAAGCGCTTTGGTGGCGTCATAGCATTATACAAAACACCATCAATACGGTAACGCACGCGAACCTCTTTTTCAAAAGGCTCAATGTGAACATCAGAAGCGCCCCGCTTGACCGCTTGGTAAAGGATATGATTAACCAATTTGATAATTGGCGCATCGCTCACCATACCCAATATATCTTCTTCTTCAATTGCGCCCAAATCTTCGGCGCCCGTGATTGATTCTTGCTCCTCTTGAAGCTCCTCAATCATCTCTTTCGCGCCCTCGAGGGGATAATAACGATTGATCGCGTCTACAATAGCAGAGCGTGGGGCAATTGCTTGCGGAGCACGGCCTACAACAAGAGCTAGCTCATCTAGTGCTTGGATATTATATGGATTAGCCGTTATCAAAACATGGTTGCCATCAACGACAACTGGCATAACTGCGTTTTTACGCAAAAAGGGAAGTGAGACATGAGCCAATAACTCTGGATCAGCCATCTTTTCGAGAATTGTTTGATATACGGAAAGATCAAACTTTTGACCAAATGCTTGCGCAAGCTGATCTTCTGCGACCAAATTTTTGAGCTGAACATATTCCTCAAAGCTAATACCCTCCTCAGCCGCAGCTGCAATCCACTCTTGGATTTGCGCAGAAGTTGCACTCTTATTTTCGAGTAATATTTCTGCTATGGATCGTTGTTCCATATGTTTTCTCCATACGTTTTCCGGGCCCCTGGATCTGGTACATGCAGCTTGCCTCATCTGGTGAAAGATGATACAGTTTTGTACTGTTATGCTGTAGCTTTTGCATCGAAACTATTGTTCATCATGAAACATACCTGCACATTCATTCCTCAGGCTAGCATGTTTTTTTTACTCACTCTATGCCTCGTACCTGCATGCACCCATCGCCAAAGTCAAAAAACCCGAATCAAAACCAAAGAAGTAACTCAAACTCCTGCCGTAACCTCGCCCTGGTCGTCCAAAAAAATCTCCGAGCTTTCATTAGACGAGGCATGGGGCGCCTACAAATATTACAAAGACAACAATCGCCTCCCTCACCTTGCAGCCGTGCTTGAACGTCTCATTCTACTTACCCCCGATCAATCACAACTTGAACCACTCCTTACCGAATTAAGCAGCCTAAAAATCACGTTAGGGCTGTACGAAGAAGCTGAGACACTGCTTGAAGAATATTGCACCATGTATCCAGGCAACCTCGAAACACCCAAGAAAAAGCTTCAACTAATCAAAGTCAGACTCGAACAGAACCAATCTCCAGAGCGCGACCTGAGCAAGGCCGAAAAGGCCCTTTCAAACGGGTATGAACTTTATCGTGAGGAAATCAAAGAAGAAAGGGATGGCCTCTCTAAGCAAGAAAAGGAAGAGCTAATAAAACTTATTCATATGGCACAAAATCTTTTGATGACTAAAGCGCTCAACAAGGCAACATTTTATGCAACACGATACCGGTATTCTCAAAAATCGCCGTCTCTTCGAGCTGCAATTAACACAACACGTTTGGCAATCACCACGCTAAACACCCAGCCTGAACCACGCCTACTCACCGCACCAACTCAAAAGACACTTGAACAACTTGCAAACGAAGTAACAGCAATAGAAAGCAGTACCGATTCTACGCCTGACGAACAAGTCGGACAGGTTGAAAACATTATTCAAACAATTAAAAACTTGATCCAAGGCTAACACATGAGGCTTCCCTCTAGAGCTAACAAGCCACTGGGCTTCGCCGGAGAACAGGCCGCTGCTGATTTTTTGCAGCAGCAGGGATATCGCGTCGTGGCAACCAATTTTTATGCCCGCCACGGCGAGATAGATATCATTGCCGAAGATCAGAACACCCGCATTTTTGTTGAAGTAAAAACACGCAGCCGAGAATATTTTGCATCTTCGTGCGTGATTACATACAAAAAACAACAGTCCATTATCAAGGCAGCACTCGAGTACAACTACAAAACCAAATGGCCCCGCAACAAAAATACCCGCTTTGATGTTGCATTAGTCAACCCAATAGGCGTAAGCTTTGCCATCAGATACATTCCCAATGCGTTTTCCGTAACTACGGAGGCAATTATATGAGTTCTTTGCTTATGCGAACCTGTTCAGGGTTACTGCTTATAGCACTTCTTGGTTACTCGTTTTTCTTTTTACCGCCTGTTCTTTTTTCACTCTTCTTGCTCAGCATTCTTGGCGCTATCCTTATCTTCGAATGGCCACGTCTTGGCACCACCAAGCTCACCCCATGGTACCCAATTTTCCCCTTCTTGCTTTTAATTCTTGCCAACCAAACAACATCGCAACGCTCCCTTGTTTTAGTTATTTTTGTCTTGGCGATGAGTTTTGACACCGGTGCTTACATCTTTGGATCGCTCTTTGGAAAACATAAACTTGCGCCACGCATCAGCCCAAAAAAAACATGGGAAGGCGTATTGGGCGGCATAGCGCTCTCGCTACTTACTCTCATGCTTCCCCCATTGTACATGATCAGCCTGCAATCACGCTTAAAAGCTCTTATCATTGTACTTATTTGCGATATCGCCGCGCTCATTGGCGATCTTTTTGTCTCTATTTTAAAGCGCAAGTCAGGTATCAAGGATTGTGGTGCTGTTCTACCTGGACATGGCGGTTTTCTTGATCGTTTTGACAGTATTTTGTTTGTAGCCCCAACACTTCTTGCAATCTTTGCTATAATTTAAATAAAAACTCACACGTCTTAAAATAAGAGCAAGGTTTTTTCCATGAAGAAAACAACACTCCTTTTCACGCCTTTCCTTTTCATTGCATTTGGCTTGCACGGTGCCTTTATCGAATCGAACCTCGATCGCAGCATAAAAAAAACCTATAGCCCAAGCCATTTAGCCCAGAACGCACTACAAGGAGAAGAATTTTGTGCGTGGGAAGAAGTATGTATTGAGGAAGAAAATCATAAAAACCTACCTTACTGGACGTTTAAATCAGAAAATTCAAAATTCACCTTTATCTTCAAAAATCTCGCTCCAGTCTGGGTAAAATATTCAAAACCCAACAAGGGGAGCTCCTATAACGACCTTTTTGTCTGGGCATGGGACCACATCAACAACACCATCAAAGTTAAAAATAAAGAAAGCCTTCTAAATAGGGGGCACCCAAGCAAAAACTCACTCAAAAAAGCCAAAAAGCACAAGCTCCTATGCAAAATTAACACCAAGAAAAAAACTACAAAACTTATCCTTAATAGCCCCTCGCTGAGCGAATTAACCGACTGTACAATTCAATTAAAAGAACTAGAAAAAGTCGCAAAAACACTATCCAATAAACGAGACCCATTGTTTTTACAAGAAGAAGACCTGCCAACTTTTGAATTCACTCTAAAAAATGGCAAAATTATCCCGGCTATTACCACGCGTACCCAGCAAAACCGAAGCGTCACCAAAAAAACCATATATGCGCAAAAACGTACTGACGCAAAAAACGCCCAAGTCTCAGAAACTGTTTGGACTGTTCAAGATCAAAAAAAAGCCTTCCCATGTTATGAAGCACACTTTATTGATGGAGTTCTTGTTGAATGCATTACGCGACTTAAAAATAGCAACAAACTCATCAAGACCATATATCGAAAAGTTAATACATTTGAAAGCAATCCCAAATGGTTTGGCGAAACGCTCACAACGGAAACAAAAAGCATATTGATTCCCCTTCTTTGTAAAACACAAGAAAAAAAAGAACGCTATTGCTCGCCCCAATCCCTTGCCCATAATCCAGCAAATTTTTTAAAAGCGATGAGCAAGATTAAAGAAAACTCATTTGGCACAAAAAATATGCCGCTCCCAGAGTCATTTTAACGAGTTGAATGGGCTATCCCATGTTTTTTGAAGTTGTTCACCAATCAAGCAAGTCCCGTGCACGAGTTGGACGTATTCATACTGCGCATGGAATAATCGAAACACCCAACTTTGTGCCAGTCGCAACCAATGCGGCTATCAAAGCGGTTGATTCTATGTATATCAATCCTCTCGATGCACAACTCATGTTCTGTAATACCTACCACTTGCTCCTTCATCCAGGGCCAGAAGTCGTAGAACAAGCAGGCGGGTTACATAAATTTATGCAGCGAGAACAACCTATCATTACGGATTCAGGAGGCTTTCAGGTATTCAGCCTGGCATATGGCGGAGTAGCAAACGAAATTAAAAGTCGTGGCACAAAAAAACAAGAAGGGGCTATTTTAAAGATCTCCGAAGAAGGGGTCATTTTTCGATCCTATCGAGATGGTACACATCTCTTGTTAACCCCAGAATCTTCGGTGATTGCACAAAAAAAATTAGGCGCCGATATTATTATCCCCCTCGATGAGCTTCCGCCATACCACCTTGATCACAAAAAGCTTGTCCATTCGTTTGAACGAACCCATCGTTGGGAGCAGCGTTCTCTAGAAACGCACAAACGCGATCGACGCCATCAACATATGTACGCGGTGGTACATGGCGGTGTTGACGAACAACTTCGATTAGAAAGCTGCAAACGACTTTTAAAGCTTGATTTTGATGGCTTTGCCATTGGTGGCAGCCTGGGAAAAGATCGAAAAGAACTCGCACACATTAGCACCTATACCGCTAAGCAAATTGATCCGGCCTTTTCGATTCATTTACTCGGGGTTGGTGATCTGGAATCTATCACAGCGTGCATTCCCGCAGGCATTGACACTTTTGACAGCTCCTACCCGACCAAGTGCGCACGTCATGGCATTTTATTGCACCAGGATGGGCCTATCAACATCACGAGAAGCCGATGGAAAAACATCTTTGAACCAATATCGAACGTATATCCAACCAATCAATATAGTGCCGCATATCTTCATCATCTTTTTAAGGCGCATGAACCAATTGCGCATACATTGGCAAGTATCCATAACCTTGATTTT
>MHBF01000003.1:0-9337 GCA_001803225.1 Lentisphaerae bacterium GWF2_44_16
TGATTCTGATTACGGCTGGAGGATGCGAATAATGGATTTTCCAATAGAGCGGATGTGGATGCAGGTTGGACAAGTTGTCCTTTGAAAGTTTTACGAGAGCGGAGGCCAGAGAGTTTCCCGAGCCGGTAAGTTTGCAGGCGAAATCGTCGGCTTCGCGCTCGAAATGACGCGAGATTATATTTAGGAGCGGACTGAATGGCCATGTCGCGATTGACGCTATAAGACTCAGCAGGACGAGTCTCGCAAAAAATGAATCGTGTTGCAGTCCGAAGAGTACGCTCAGGTAATCGCTTTTGAGAAGAAGAAACGCGATGTATGCTCCCGCCAGTGACGCGATTTCAAGTATTGCCAGATGTTTGAGAATGTGTTTTTTCTTCCAGTGTCCGGCTTCATGCGCGAGGACTGAAAGAATTTCAGCGCGATCCAATTTTTCCAGCAGGGTGTCGTAAAGTACAATCCTTTTACCTTTGCCTATTCCTGAAAAATATGCGTTTGTATGCTTTGTCCTTTTCGAAGCGTCCATCTTGAAAACACTTTTGATTTGTATTCCGGCACGGCCCATGAGCTCCCTGATGTCATTCTCGAATTCGCCGTCGTCCAGCGGCGTAAATTTATTGAAGAGCGGTTCAATGACGTACGGAGATACATAAATCATGAATACGCTGAAGATGAAAAAGAAAAACCATACGGGCAGCCACCAGATATTCGGGAGCGTCTGTATTATCCAGAACGCGCCGCCCAGAAGCAGCGCAAGCAGAATAGATGAAAGTATTATTCCCTTCATGAAATCCGCAATCCAGACTTTAAATGTCATGTTATTGAAACCGTATTTGTTCTCAATTTTGAAAGCGCTGTAGAGACTGAATGGAATTTCAAGGAGTGTTTTAGCATAAGTAAGGAAAAGAAAAAAAACTATTCCGCAGAGAATGAACGGCAGTTTGAAGGATAGCATCCAGGTGTTGAAGATGCTGAGGACGCCGCCGAAAATGAAGACGAGCAGGATTATTTCATCATAGAGAGAAGAAACGGCCCCGAATTTTATATTTTCCACAGTATAATTCCGTGTTTTCAATAGTAGCTCATGATCTATGGACCCCTCAAAATCAGGCGGTATTTCAGCGCCGTATTTCATCAGGTGCGTATAGTTCAGGTATTCAAGCCAGTAGTCTATGCCGCTGACAAGGATATAGAGAACGGCTATGATAATCAGTTGAAGCGTCTGCATTCCGACGTCCTTATTTCAATGTTGTTTTTCTTAATGCCCTGACTGTTATTTCAGCCAGATCGTCAAGGATATTTTCGTCGGTATTGAAAGGCGGCAGAAAGTAAACCGTATCTCCTATCGGACGGAGAAACGCGCCCATATCCATGGCGTTGCGGAAAAATTCAAAACCTTTACGCAGGCCCGCGCAATATGGTGCCCCTGAAGCTGGATTGACTATATCGGCTGCTGCCATGAAGCCAACGCCTCTGACATTTGCAAGCGCCTTGGTTTCGTCGGCGACATACTGCATTCTTTTCAGGAGTCCGGAACTTCTTTTTTCAATATTGTCAATGATATTTTCCTCTTCGTATATCTTAAGTGTTTCAAGCGCCGCCGCCGCCGCGAGCGCATAGCCTGCGAAAGTGTTTGAATGCAGAAATGATTTTCCTGTATCGTAATCCGCATAAAAGGCGTTGTATATTTTATCAGTGCAGAGTACGGCGGACATTGGCCCCCACCCTGCCGTCAGGCATTTTGACAGCAACAGAAAATCAGGAACAATCGCGGCGTGTTCGCATGCCAGCATTTTCCCCGTTCTTCCGAAACCCGTCATTATTTCATCGGCTATCAGGTGGACATTATTTTCCGTGGCCCATTTTCTGAGCTTCTTCAAAAGTTCCGGGCTGTATATTTTCATTGCTCCCGCGCCCTGAAGCACCGGTTCGAATATTATGGCTGCCAGATATGAGGCGTCCAAATTGAGATGTCTTTCGATATCTCTCCACTGCTCCTCTGGAAACTTTTTCCATCCTTCGGACTTCATTCCTGAAATATGTTCAAAGGGGCCGAGTTTCAGAGAGTGGGGAAGTTGTTTTTCAAAAGGCTCCGAGTATAAACCGCAGTCGCCCGCCGCCAGCGCCAGTATGCTTTCGCCGTGATAACCGTTCACGAGAGAGGCAAAATCTTTTTTATCAGGGTTCCCTGTCTGCGCGTGATATTGAAGGCTCATCTTCATCGCTATTTCAACGGAGGTTGAACCGTTGTCAGCATAAAAAACTTTATCGAGAGATGGGCATAGTTCCGAGAGACGCCGTGAAAGCTCCGCCAATGTTTCATTGCAGGTATTTGCCATTATTACGTGTTCAAATTTTTCCATTTGCGCGGTAACGGCTTTTTTTATACGGGGATGAGCATGACCAATGCCTTTGCACCACCATGAGCTTATCGCGTCTATAACGGCTTTCCCGTCCTTAGTATAAAGAAAAGATCCCGATGCTTTTTCCACCGCAATAGGCGGCAGAGTTTGATAATCTTTCATTTGCGAACATGGATGCCAGACATGTTTAAGGTCAAGGGATATAAGTTCTTCAGCTTTCATTTTTCCAGTCTCCCGTTGGTTTTGAACAGCTGATTAAGCTATACCGCAAAACCGTTTCCGGCAAATTTATATGCCTGAAAAATGATTAGCTAAAACCCTTTTAGCAATTCATGGTATGAATCAACAGGCGTCAAATCCTGATATTTTGCGGAATTGACATGTCCGTCCGCGTAGAGAATATTAGCTCTTTGAAGATGCCTGAAATCAACATTATAAAGGTTATTGATGTTGAAAATAATAAATGAAACCATTATTTCGGCAGTGCTGCCGTTATCAAAAACATATTTAGCAATAGACGGGCTTGTGATTTGTGTTATCTTATGTGGTTTGTAAGTGCTACCTGTTATTAATTCTCCAAAGAGCCAGGCGTTTGCAGCATAATCGCTGTAAGTAAATTTTCCGCTTACTTTCTGAGAAGGGCATAGAATAAAAGCGCCGTTACCGTGATAAGTATTTGCAATATTGTGAAAACCATTACCCAAACTGCATATTCTTATGCCGTAATCGCAGGGTGAATAAGGGCCGAATCTGCCAAGAAGCTGTGTCCATGGAGAGATCCTCGCAACTCCGTCCCAATATGATATACTTGGAGTTTTTCCGGGAACAATCCAATCATTAAAATCATTAGAATATTGTAATAACGCAATACCGATTTGTTTGCAGTTGTTGGCACAGGAAGACGCTTCCACCCTTGCTTTTGCCTTTTGGAGGGCAGGAAGCAGAAGACCAGCCAGTATTACTATTATGGATATCACTATCATGAGCTCCACTAAAGTAAAACATATTTTCCTATAAATGTGTTTTCGCAACATACAGGATACCTCTCTTTTGTGAAAATAATATGATTTGAACCTCACCTGATTGATAGTTCATATTTTTTATTTTGCTTTGGGCGGCTTGGGCTCCTCTTGTTTCGCCGCCAGTTCAAAAACTTCATCATCGTTCAATGCTTTGCCGAATATGTACAATTCATCCATCAGCCCTATAAAACGGTAATTATTTGTCCCAAAATAATTACCTATCCCACAGTTTACATTATTTGCGGCAGGCTGTAAATTATCGCCTTCTATGCTTTTATCTAAAGAACCATTCACATATAGTTTTACAGTTTTACCGTCATTAGTTACAGTTAAATGGTACCATCTATCAGTTAGAATACCGCCATATTTCGTTGAGATTGAATTCATTTTAGAACCATCGCCCCAGCGACAGGAAAACATGCACCAGAAAACAAATATTCGAAATCCTTTTGTATCAGTATCCCACGCATTACACAATATACTGTTATTCTCTTGTTTTTTGTTTTTTATATTCACCCAGCACGCGATGGAAAATGGAACTTTCAGATTCAGTTTTTCATTCGTTATCCTAAAAAAGGCTTTTTCTTTGCCGGTAAGTTCCAACGCCTGTCCAATTACTCCTTTAACTGTTTTTACTTTTTCTCCAGTATCGGCCGGGTTTAATGGAACATCAAGCTTGTTTACACTACTGTCTTTCAAAACAGTTGTTCCTTGATCTTCATCAAATGACCAGTGAGCAATAATTGGCAGATCAGCCGCGATCACGATATTCCCACAAACGATCATTATTCCGATTATTGTAATTTTATTCATTTACTCATCATCCTTAATCTGCTGTTGAGTTTTTGAAATGGATAATTTATTGGCAATATCTTTATTCGTAGTATAGATATGTACATCATAAATGTCAAATTTATCCTCTAAAAACTTACCGTTGCTTTGAACTTGGCGATTTTCGCTCATTACATACCATGTCTTATCTGCGGGTAAAATAATTTTTTCATTCAGTGTTGCTACTTTTGTATTTACCGCAATAACATAATCATGACCGTTAATGTTTTTATAATAGGCCGCCATCAATAATTTGTCTGAAGTTTCCAGTATTTCTCTTTGTGAATTTTGCTCAATGACAGGTTTCAGCAACTCTGCTTCTTTTGCTAAATAGCGTACACCGAACAAGCAGGCTGGATATTTTTTCCCCACATAATGCGCCCACCAGATTATACCTGTAGCGCCTCCTATAATTACCTGATATTGCTGACAGCGCAACTCTGTAAAATTGGGAGCTCGATTGTTTGGGGCGCCAAAGTCTCCATAATTAAAAGCCTGAGGGGTCATCCAATGCCCTTTGCCTTTAAAGGAATCTACTACCGAAGTGAATCTGCTTATATATTCCATTTTTCTGACAGCGTAAGCATCCTTTGCAAAAAGCGGATAAGGGTCTGCCATTAATATGTCACAATAATCTGCATATTTGTATATACCGCCTACTATATCTTCCAAAATAATTGTTGGATGATATGGATCGGCATTTGATACAATTTTATAAATAGCCTCCAGTCTTGCAGATAAAGCGTATTGGGCAAGTGGTTCATCCGCCAGGTACCATGCAGCTAATGCCGGATGATTTTTCCATTTGTCTACGAACTCGCGAATTGCAAGAGCGTCATTGTCAGACAATGGTTTAGCCCATTCCTTACCATCTTCCATAGAGCGTTTGGGATAGGGTTTAATAACTACTTTTATTCCTGTTTGATGAGCTGTATCCATCCAAATTTTAAGTTGTTCATCATTTTTAAAATAAGCGCCATAATCAAAGATAATGTTCAAGCCTTCCCGTTGTTCCTGTTCCCATTCTTCTGTTTTCCTAATAGAGAACCAGCCATATGGCATAAAAAACTTGCCATTATGCAATACATTACCATTTTTATCGAGTCTGTATTCTTCGGCAACCTCGGGTAATTTATTGATTACGGTTGAATTTGAATAAAGTTCCTGATCATTCTGTAATAGTTTAACATCAAGAGTGTAACATCCTGACTTCAGATCTTTTACAGGTAAAGAAAAATTATTATGTCTACTTGTTTTTTTTATTTTCACCGTCCTTATAATCTCCTTATTGGAACTACTAAGAGTTATAGCTAAACTGGTATTAGATAAATCCTCCAAACATGCAATAATATTGCCCGCTATTTCATTTATTTTTTGAGTAGCATAAATATTACTGCGATACGCCGGTGTAGTCAATTTTATTTTTAGAACAATGATTTTTATTTCTATTTCACGCTCTATTCGTCCTAAGAGTTCCCCAGTCTGATAATCGTAAACTTTAATATACGCTTGCTGAAAGCCTTCTTCTTTTACCGGGATATCCATGATTATTTCCTGTCCCGTATTAGAACTTATCCCATTTCTCGTTTGAGAACTGCCACCTTTACTTAAACCTGCATCAAGCTTTATAAATAATGTTTTATCGGTATTATTCTGAATAAAAGTTTTGGCAGTAAAATAAGCTTTATTATTACGAAGGATAGTTTCTTCATTATAAAATGGTTTTATATTAATATTGTATTTAGTAAAATCCGCATCAACAAAATTCAGCCATGCAAATGTATCAGGCTGATCAAATAAACCACTGAAAGTATAAGTTCTGTGTGAATCAATCGTACGGTTTCTTCCGATATTAAAACGCCACTTTTTAGAATTGACATTCAATTCAACTATAGGTATCGCAACTTCCAATATCCATTTGTCCTTATCAAGAAAAGTTTGGAGTTGAAGCGCAGAATCCCATTGTACATATTTTACAACCCCTCCTTGTGTGCATGCCGCATCGTAAACGATGCCTTTGCTATTAAATATAAATTGATGATATGTTGTATTATCGTCACTGGCATTTAGAAATACTTCTATACTGTCATCAGCATAGACACCTGAATCATGCTGAGCGTCAGCTTTTATTTTATTCATAAACGGTTCATCTGAAACAATGAGGAAGTAGAGCTTCTTATTGTCATGAAGAATTTTAAATCTAGTTTCAACAGGGGCTTTAATATTATCATGACCCAATAGGTCAAACCCGCCATTCCACGGAACAGTTTCCCAGCATGTGTCTGAAGCTTTTCCATCAATAACTGGTGCCTGCAAAGTTTTAGGTACATTTATTTCCTTTGCATTTAATACTGCAATACTCAACGCTATCATGCAAATTACGGAGATCTTTTTAAGATTAGGCATACTACTCATCCTCTCTATTTAATTTTATTGTATATTTTTCTTAAAAGTTGCAAATTTTGCTCGACAAGTACATCATCAATGTTATCTGCGAATGAATATGGGCTCATCATTTTGGTGGACCATATTTCAAATCTTTGGTTTTGGTCACGATGGATTGCTTCGCGAGTGTGAAGATATGACCAATATCCGTTGGTAATACTGGAACAGAGAGTATGAAGAAACGGGCTATCGTGTTTTATCCTCAAGGTGATACCGGGAAAAACCTCGCCGGGAAACGGCACTATCGCCAGCGGGCCGAACGCTATTACGGATTGGGTAAATTTTCTGCTTTTAATCATTTCCCCCTTATGTGCTTCAATAACCGCCATATAATGTTTATATAGGCACATATCCTGACCATAAGGCTTTTTAATGCTCTCGTATTTTGCAACCATAGCATGAGCTTCTTTAAGCTGTGATAAGGGAGCGTACGGGATGGTTATGTCTTCCACGTGAACGTTTAATTTTAAATCTTTACGCCATTCTTTTATACTTAACAGTGCGCGCATCGCGTCTGTTGCCGCACGATAACCGACTTCATAAACAGAATTGATCCCATCACCGACACCAGCCGCCAGATTATTTTTGCCCATTCTCACATTAGTCCTGGGCCCGACTCCGCCTATTGCGCCATTTAAAAATAAAACCGGAGCATTAAATTGTCCTTCAAGTCTGTCTTTCATAATGCCACACCAGTCACGGGAAACCAGACGGTTAGCACCCATGGCTGTACAATGTGCCCCATAGTGTACAACAATTCCCGCTTCCTTTCCGTTGTTTCTGAATCGAACCACAGTCATTTCAGGGTCAAAAAGTTCACGTTCATCCGCAGAGTAATCAAAACCGTGATTCTCGCTTATCCGCCGTCTGCTGACTCCGGCCAGGCTTTCCGTTGTGGCAAAGCCCACCTCAACTTCCTGTAAATGGTCTTGTGCTATTATTGCTGATTGGACAATCGTATCCAATACACTGTCAATATATTTCTGATCAGCATCGCCCCATCCCCAGCAACTTACGGTATTGGGGGTTGAGTGGCTGTGGCTTACAGATATATTAATATGTTCCTGCTTTACTCCGATTGCCTGATTGATTTTATCGCGTAGCAGTGCAACGGTTTCTTCGCTAATTTCCACCCAGTCAAGGTTCATTACGATTGCGGTTCTACCGGATTCCTCAATCATCAATGCAGTTGAATGCAGATTATCTAAAATCCTTTCAGCTGGGCGTTCAAGTGAATACCCTCCTAACAGGACACCTAATTCCGGTGTTATATCTGTTCTTCCAAAACCAGCTCTTAACATAAAACTTTCCTTATTTTATGACAGATTCTAATTGAACTTAACGAAAAAATCATTTACTCCTCAAGATAATATTATGAAATAAGTTTCCCGGCAAATCCACAGGTTTCTTTTTTTGTCATTTCATACGGTATTCCAATATTAGCCGAACGTGAAAGTATATCAAGGGTTTTCGGGCACATGTCCTTTGTATATTCAATTTTTCTGTGTGTCCAGTTGAACGGATTCATTTTTGGATGAAAAGAGCGTTTCTCAAGTAAAGGTTCCCAGTTTGTGTAAACATGCCTTCCTGATTCTATGAGCATTCCTATTTTATGTTTTTCTTTGAATGCCAAGGCGTCTTTTTCCGTTTCGAAAATTATTGCCAGTCCGATGGCGTTGTTTTCATCGTTGTGTTTAACAACCTTGAACTTGTCTGTTTTAGAGAAAAATTCAACTATTATCTCCCGTTTTTCTTTCAGGGTTTTCAATATTTTGTCAAGGCGTTTGAGTTGTTCACCCATTATTGCACCCTGAATTTCCGAAACCCTGTAATTTACACCCGGGAAAAAAGGTTCTTTTACAGATGATGCATAGTTCCTGGTAAACGCTCCGGCATCATGGTACATTAAAGCTCTTTCATAAGTCCTGTCAATGTTTGTAACAAGGGCTCCGCCTTCACCGCATGTGATGTTTTTAAACTGATTGAAACTATATGCCCCGGTGTCGCCGATCGTCCCGAGACGTCTGCCTTTGTAGGACACCCCCACTGCCTGACAGGCATCTTCACAGACATGAAGCTTATGTTTCTTCGCTATTTTCATTATTGCGTCCATGTCACATACGAGATTTATCATGTGAACCGGGATTATAGCCTTAGTATATTTTGTTATCTTACGTTCAATATCTTCCGGGGCTATTGTCAGGCTTTCATTGATTTCTGCCATTATGGGAACCGAGCCGACCGCCAGCGGGGCCATTGCGCTTGCAACCCAGGTAAAAGCAGGGACTATTACTTCATCACCCGGACCGACTCCACGCGCTGCCAGAGAACATATCAGCGCACTTGTCCCGCTGTTTACTGTAAGCGCATGTTTTGTATTGAATTTTTTGCACAAGGCTTTTTCAAAATTCTCGGTATAACCGCCTTCGCCGCCGCGATAGCGCATGAATTGTTTATTCCTGATTACTTTTGCGACTGCGTCAATTTCAGCTTTGCCTATTTCGTACATAAGCGAATTCCTTATTTTTGAATATATTTCAATTATATACTTGTTTAGTGCTACAAGGCAATTATTATTTATTGCTAATGATTAATAATTCTTGCTATTATAGGTGTTTCTTATGAAAAATGCGTATTTCAGTGATGAAGATTTAACTGTTTTACAATCCTATTCCCAAA
>MHBF01000003.1:9351-37469 GCA_001803225.1 Lentisphaerae bacterium GWF2_44_16
GTGATGAAGATTTAACTGTTTTACAATCCTATTCCCAAATCAAACTTGTAACTTCGGACTTTTCTGATATATCATCCGTTGTTCCTGATAATAAATATTTGAAATGGGTTAATAAAAACAGCGATAGCCATAATCATATAGAAATTCTGATAGTTCTGAAAGGAAATACTTATTTTACATTGAACGGCATAACATATCCATGTATTCCGGGGACAGTATTTCTTGTAGCTTCCAATGAAAGCCATGATAATTACTATCCTCCTTTTTTTGATAATTTTAAACATCTGTGGTGCACCAGTATAAACAGCGTGATTTATGCGGGCGGACTTTATACCATGGAAAATGGATGTCAGATAAAGACTGTTCAATTTAACCGGATTATTGATGAGAGCAGTTGCGGGTTTTCTTTTACAAGAATATGGGAGGAACTTTCTCAAAACCAATATCTGGATGAAAATTTTAAACACTTATATATTAAAAATGCCCTATTTGTTTTTCTTCTTGAATTATGTAAGATAGGTTATGCAAAAACTGCCAATGCAGGCGAACGTGAAACGGAGGAGCACTACTGTAGCATTATTAATCCGATATTGGAACATATAAAGGAGACCGGAGGGAAAGGGCTTGATATCGCACGGCTGGCATATATCGCGGGTTACAGCAAATTTCACTTTGCCAGAATATTCAGAAAAGTTACTGGTTTTTCTGTTCTGACGTTTATAAATTCCGCAAGAATTGAAAAATATAAAGAACTTCACAAAGCGGGATGCAGTAAAAAACAAATTTCAGATAAACTCGGATTTTCCTGTCCCGCCGCATTTTCCAGATGGGAAAAAGATAATTTGCGTCTTTGATGCTTACGCTCGCCAATTAGCTTTTTTTAAATAATACAGCGGGAGAGATCAGGCTTTTTCTCGTTCAGGAGCGTGTCATGGAGTTTGACATATTTATCTTCCCAGTCGAGATTGAAATGTATCCATTCTTTGCCGGTTCTGGCGCATTCCAGCCAGGCTTTGAAATACATCTCCACCCGGTCTGTTACAAGCACTCTGTCTTTTCTTAATGTCATGCACCATTTGAGAAAATCTTCTATTTCACCGACAGAAGATTTACCTGCGTGATATTTATCAAAGAGTTCTTTGAATTTCAGGATGTATTCAGTCCAGATAACAAGCCGTCTGGCAAAGTCATTATCCGGACATTCTAAGGCGAGTTTCTGTGATAATTCATGCGCTTTGCGGTATTCCTTTGTGTCCGTCCTTTTGAAAAGCGCCCTCGGATAAGTTACCAGGCAGGGGCCGGAACTTTTCTGTATATGCAATAGTTGAGCATAAAGTTTTTCCACTGTCCTGGTGTGTTCCGCTCCGAACACTTTTCTGAAAAAGTCTTTTACTGATTTTTTGCGATCAGCTCCGTAAGCGGCTTTTGCCATCATATAGAAATTCTGTCCGTAAGCCGTCCAGTGCGGAATGTGGAACTGCGTTAGAAAACCGTCAACACCAAGCTTTGAATATGTCTTTATTTCATCGAAAATAGTCTCATGAAAAATCAGCGGAAGCGATATATAAAAATTGATTCCCATGATGTATTCATAGATATTGACTTCACCGCCGTCTTTTGCTTTAACCCATGCCTTGAGGTCTTTGAAATATGCTGAATTCAACCAGCAGTTTTTATCGTCTATTAGATGATTGACGCAACGCCAGTAAGGCGCGAAATGAACTGCGGTATTTTTATGGAGTTTGAAGCCGGGGGAGGGAGCACAGTAATTGATATACGCAGCGAAAGTAAGCATCGTCTCAGGGTTTGACGCATGGAGTTTATCTGAAATTTCGCGGACCATGTCATGATATATTTTATCCGCTTTGTAAACATGTTTCGATACGCTGTAGAAATCACCTTTTTTGTTTTTGTCATAGAACTTGGAGCATTCCGGGCATTCGCACCATCCGAAACCGTCATTTGGTAGGAGCGAAATAGTTTTCAGTTCAGGATGAGCCTTCATGTATTCACTCATTCTTTTTGCTATTTCAGCCCTCAGTTCAGGATTTGTCGTGCAGAGCTGTTCGCTCAAGAGAAGTGTACTCTTGCTGGAAGACGGGGAAATCCTCTGTCCGTTGATAATGGCGAAATAATCCGGATTGCTTTTCGCGTACTTTTCGCCGGGTATCCAGTAACTGAAATTGTGGTGTCCGCTCTCTATTTCGATGCCGCGCACCTGAAAATATTCTCTCATTTCGGGTGTGGCCTTATCATAGTATTTCATCCAGACGAGAATATAATTCAATTTGTTTTTAGCCATCCAGTCGGCCAGTATGAAACTTTCCTCGGAGAACGGAAATTCCTGAACCAGCCCGCGTCTTTTCAAAAGCAGTTTGGAGGGCTTCAGAAGCTTTCCTGCTGGAAGTTTAACGCTTTTGCTTGTTTCCGAAATTATATCTCTGCCCGGTTCAAAAAAACAATAGCCCAAGTATTCTTCGGCAAAATCATATACGGCGTAAAGTGCGGTAAGAGGGGCGGAAAACTTGAATTTTATTTTCTCCTTTGAAGCCTTGACGGAACAGCCCGAAACTTTTTCATCGCATTTGAAACTGATTTTTATTTTGTTTTCCGGATTGCCTTTTCCGAAACGCCTTGTGAAAAGTGTTTCCAGTTCGCTTTTAGCTAATTGCATGGTTTTATCATTGCTGAATTTTTCAGGTATGTCGAACGATAGAAACGAATTTTCAGAGAGAAATATTTTTTTATTGGAAGCCGACATTTTGTATTTTCCTTTTTATTGAAAACGGTTGTTTTTTTTCATTCATGCCATACGGACATGGCATAAGTGAAATATGTCATCGATTCTGTATCGAATTTGTCAGGCGCGTTTGCGTGCCCGTCAACATATATCATAGGGACTTTGGTTTTGTGGTTCAGTGTTTTGTATCTGCCGTCGCTTTCTCCCGGGAAAGTAGCATTTGCATAGGAGTAATTGTCTTTGTCTATTTCAGCCGCGGCATTAGTAGCGATATTGGTTTCTTCGACCAGAATAATTTTTGAAGGACCTGACATGCTCTTTGCAAATTCCGAATCATGCCATGCCGGATATGGATTGGAATTGGAATTGTCACTGAAACTCACTCCTGTTGCCTTCACTTTCGCGAAAGGTTCTATCGCGTTCAACCCGTAAGAACACAACGCGCCTGCGTTCTCAACCGGACATATAAAGAGATTTCTCATATTCTGACCGTCCGCCGCAAGGTTTACCCAGCCTATAGGGTCTCCCCATCTTGCTGTACATACGGCCTGCGGATAGATACCGGCGTTTGTTGCCGTATATGAAACGAGGAGTTTATGTATCTGGTTGAGATTATCGATGCATTTGATAGTCTGGGCCTTGCCTCTGGAACTTGAAAGTGCCGGGAGGAGTAAACCGGCAAGTATGCAGATGATGGAAACGACAACAAGGAGCTCGACAAGCGTAAAGGCAAATAATTTTTTCGGCATATTTTTTCGTTCTCCTAAACTCAATAGGCGTCTGCAATATATAAACGTTTTCTCAGCGTCGTCTGTTTCTGTTCACGTTTTTCTGAAGGTTTTCTGAGCCTTCAGCTGTAAGAGTAAAGCTGTTGCCTTCAGTTTTGTATATTAAAGGTTTTCCGTTAAGGCTGTCCAGGGGAATTTCATGAAGTATGTCCGGCTTCAACTTGTCTAGAGTGTCGGGATAAGTTGATTTTTTGTTTTTATATATTTGAAGAGCAAGTGTCAGTTCGCAGATGGCTGTTTGATTCATGAAGTAGGCGTTGCCGGCAAACGCTTCCGTCAGAAATCTGCCGAGCCAGAACTTTGACATTGGGCAACTCTCAGGTATGTTGACCGTTATATTTTTTATTTTTTCGATTCTTTCCCACGGTGGAAGTGAATAGAGTTTATCAATTTCCGCCCATGTATTCAAATAACAGGCGAAATCCTTTTTATCACCGGGAAAGCAGGAGGATATCCAGCTGGGACTTTTGTGTGAACTGATAGATCTTTTCAAGCGCTCATCAATTTTCTTGTTATTTATAACTGCGTCAAAAATGGAGATGGTATTAATTTTTTCGCCGTCACAGGCATTCTGCAGCCATCTATCGAAATTCATATTCTGAATTTCGTCCATGAATTTCATGGCGTATTTATCAGAGATTCCATATTCTCCGGCAAGCATGGATATAACGCGGGCTGTATTTGCGATATTGGCAACTCCTGAAAAATATGACTGCAGAGTGGGTTCTTTATCCTGAAGTTCAGATATTTTCAAAGCATTGAACAAAATGTTATATGCGGTTTCATAATTGCCTTCGGACGCTTCGACGCATGCTTTATTTATCCAAAGAGTTACTGCGTTGCTAAGATAATATGAATGAGGGCTTGGTATATGTCCCTGTCTGTCATAATTCAAATTGAAATTACAAGCTGTTTTCCGCGCTGCTTTTTCCATGAGACTGAAAGCGTTGTCTACACGGTCGGAGGATAATATTCTTTTTGTTTCCGCGCTTGAAATCTTATTTATAATTTGTTTTGTGCTGCCGCTGCCGATATTTCTGCCGAACTGTATTACTGTTCTCTGGAGTTTTCTGTCTATCATTCCTCTATAGTTGCCGGGAGTATATGGCCTTTCCTGTTCAGATATGAGTATGAAAGCCTCTTTAAGTTCGATGGCCGCGTTTTCACTGTCAGGTACGGGGGCGGGGATTATCTGCGCAATTTTAAGTGGTCTCCCGCTTTTTTCCAATGCGGAGAGGGCCAGAGACAGCTGGATATTCCAGATCATGCAGATTGCCGCGTAAATGATTCCGATAAGTATTATAAAGCTTCCCGCTGTCGAAGCAATCCATACCGGAATTTTTTTCTTTGCCGGAGAGTGTCCCTGTTTTTTCCATATAAAGAGAGCGGAAAAAACGGCTGTTAAGAGCAGAATAGATATAAGGAATATTATTTCTTTGCTGCTGGCCAGTCTGGGGGTTCTTTTTTCAATTTCATCTATGCTTTTATCAATGTCCTTAGACAAGTTGTTATCGTCTGATTTGTCTTTGAGAAGTTGAAGGAGCCCGGTGTCTTTGCTTCTGGCGGCGAGATAGAGCATGGAAGGCGTAAGTTTGACAGGCTGTCCGCTTTTCAGAATAAGTTTTGCCGCTTCGGAAAAGTTTTTGGCCAACGCGATGTCCAGACAGGTTTTTCCATCTTTATTTTTAGCGCTGATATCCGGATTTTTGGCAAGCAGCAGTTTGATGATTTCGAGACGGTTGTTCTGAGAGGCAATCATAAGTGTTGTGTTGCCGTTCCGGGCCTGAACGTTTACATCCGCGCCTTTTTCCAGCAAGAGCCTTACAGTCTCTTTCTGTCCGAACATGCATGCCATCATCAGGATGGTGTTGCCGTTTGCGTCGGCAAGATTGGGATTGGCGCCATCTTTCAGGGCCTGTGCGATATTTCCGGTTTCGGACCTATTGACACTGCTGACCAGTTTTTCATCCGGCGTATCTGCAAAAACGCCGAACGTAATAATTCCAAGAAAGAGCACTGATAGCAGTTTGGATAAAATGAATTTTGATATTTGCATAGAGAGCATCCTGTCTGAAATAAAAAACATAGCAGAATAAATCTACTATGTTTTTTCTAAGAATCAAGAGTTAATGCAAGGTGCTGAAACTTATTTTTCCATTACCAGGTCGGCGATTACGGATTTTGTGTATTCAAGGTCTTTTCTGGCGTACCATTCGCGGTCTCCGGCGCGAGGCGCTTCTATGCAGATGGGGCCGTTAAAACCGGACTTTTTGACGTGTCTAAGATATTCTCTGTGGTTTATTTCACCGTCGGCAAGGGCAGTCGGCATACGCTTATTGTCTGTGCCGGGCGTCGCTATGGAATTTTTCAAGTGCAGATAAAAGAGAGATTTGCCTAAATGACTGATTGTCTGTCCAATCGGCAGGATGTTTTTAGCTTCGAAATAAACGGCGTTGCCGTAATCGAGATTTACGCCGACGGCGGGGCTGTCAATCATGTCTGTCAGCTTCTTTGCAGCTTGGGGAATATCGTGGATATAACACAT
The DNA here is from genome assembly GCA_001803225.1 of Lentisphaerae bacterium GWF2_44_16. Taxonomy (GTDB): domain Bacteria; phylum Verrucomicrobiota; class Lentisphaeria; order Victivallales; family GWF2-45-14; genus GWF2-44-16. Next base: position 15,425 of record MHBF01000003.1, read on the forward strand.
GTGGGATTCGAATGCGAATTTGAAATTATTTTCCTCCGCGAATTTTCCAAGTATCTTGTACCCTTCAGTTGCATGTTTCCATTGATCATCCGTGGCTATGAATGAACCGTGAAGCTGGTAATTGCCGTAGGGGAGGTTTTTGTCCTGATTAAGCAGGCTGCCACTCATGGCGTTTACTACCGTCAGAGGGAAACGTTTCAGAGCGGAACTAAAGAAATTAATATATGCGTCTACTTCCTTTCTTCTCTTGTCGGCATCCGCTTGCATCAAATCCGCGCCAGGCCCCCCGATAATGGGATATTTAAGGCCTGAGACTTCCACTGCTTTTGCCATGTCATCAAGGTATTTTTCCTGATTGTCATAGCCCAGCGGTTTTGAAACTCTTCTGAACTCAATTCCATCGAAGCCCCAGCTTACGGCCTTTCTACACATCTCCTCGAGAGTCTGTCCCTGTTCGCAGTAATTCACATGCATTATAATCGGATTGTTCACTGTAAAATCTCCTGTTGTTTTATTCTATATCTACCAATTATACGAAATTGTACAAGTGGTTTCAAGGGTAAAGCAAAAAAAAGGGGCCTTTAACTTGCACAGTTGCCTGTTTTTTGTCAGAGCGGTATACGTCCGTTCAATGCGGCGGCAATCGTTGCTGAATCCGCATAAGAAATATCCGAACCGGCGGGCAGGCCTTGGGCCAGGCGCGTGATTTTGAGTTTATTTTCTTTGAGCATATCGGCGATATATATGGCTGTTGCCTGTCCTTCCACATCGGGACTGAGGGCTAGAATAATTTCTCTGGTATTGTGTCTTTTTATTCTCTCAAAGAGCTCATCCAGTTTCAAATCTTTTGCGTTTTTTCCTTCAAGCGGGGAGAGTTTTCCGCCAAGCACGTGATAAACGCCTTTGAAAAAAGAACTGTTTTCGATGTTTTGCACCTGAGAGGCTTCTTCTACTACGCAGACAAGGGTTTTGTCTCTGGATGGCATTGCGCATATATTGCAGAGTTCGCCGGAGGCGGCCAGATTGCCGCATTCGGGGCAAGGGCCTATTTTCTCATGAAGCGTTTTCAGATGGGTCCCGAGGATATCCAGTTTATCGGTATCCCATTTCAGCATTGAAAAAGCCATTCTTTCGGCGCTACGCCTCCCTACGCCGGGAAGGGTTTTCAAAATCTCTATAATTTCTTCAATAGCTTTAGGATATTTATGACCGGGCATTTTTTACTTTCAGATTTTATAATAATAACTTATACATTAACTGAGTATTTTTGCAACTGTCTCAAAATATTTTGAACAACGAGAATATAATATCCAGTTCCAATGCGGAGAAGAAAGCTGAAAGGACAACGATTTTCATTGTTTTCTTTATATCGGAAGGGCGGGCTTTTCTACCGTTTTCGTTCATTATGGGATATTCACTTTTTTCTCCGTCATAGTAATTTGTTCCGCCGAGTTTTACGCCGAGCGCGCCCGCTGTTGATGCTTCGAGCCATCCGGCATTGGGGCTGTGGTGGGCGGAATGGTATTTCATGGCGGTCTTGAATGCTTCTGAGATTCTGCCTGTAACGAAGAGTGATGACAGGACGATGGAGGGAAAGGCGCAGAGCCTTGTCGGGAGATAGTTCATTACATCATCAAGGCGGGCGGCGGCCCATCCAAAATAAAAGTAACGCTCGTTTTTGTGTCCTATCATGGAGTCCATTGTATTCACAGCCCTGTAGGCGAAGGCGCCGGGAAGTCCGAAGAGGGCGAAAAAGAAAAGAGGGGATACTATGCCGTCCCCAAGTCCTTCCGCGACTGTTTCGACACAGGCCCTGGAAATTTCAGAACGGTTAAGCATTCCGGTGTCTCTGCCTACAATACGCGCAAGGAATTTTCTGGCGGAGAGAATATTGAATGACGCAAGCTGTTTCAAAACCGGCCTGGCATGGGATATCAGTGAACGGCACGCGATTGTCAATGACGCGACAATCGCTGTCGCAAATCCGGCCCAGGGGGCTGTGAGATGCTCATAAAAGGCATTCTGGGCAAGGAAACCGATTATGACGGCTGTCAGCGTTACAAGCAGGACCAGCACAGCGCCCGCGAAACGGGCTTTCAGTCCATTTTTCACGTAAAGAGCTTTTTCCAGAAACGCTATGTATCTGCCAATCCATACAGTAGGGTGGATTGAGGAGTGAGGTTCCCCTAAAAGGATGTCCAGAAACAGTGTTATAAGGTTTAAGTTAAACATGAGAGGTTCCAATAAGATAAAAGAACTTAAATCCCGGCGGCTGAAACTTCAAGAGGGCTGAAAATGATTTGCGGATTTAATATTTAAAAAGGATTGGCAAGATATGAAAATTCAAGTATATTCAATGACTGAATATTGAGTGGAACTTCAAAATGGCAGTAAGATTGCGGAAACCATTGAAATTTTTATCTAAATATCTGTTCCTATTTTTTTGCGGCATATCTTTATTCCTTTGCGATGCCCTGAATGCCGAAGCCAGGGTTACCAGGGCTAAAATCAGTATGGGTTTTTCCTTGAGGATGTATAGATATTCCATTGCCGAACTGAACTGTTTCATTGAAAATCCCGACAACAAGGCCAAAGAAATAACGCTGAGGCTTTTTACCAATGAAGGCCTTGCGCAGGCGCAGAATAATTTCTTTTTTGATACAGTTAAAGTTCCGGCATCTTCTTATCTGGATTATAAAACTCAGGTGCTTATAGAGAACGCGGAACAGTACAAGCTGGAAGTTTTTGTTGACGGCAGAAAATCTTCGGATTCAAAGCAGACTTTTTTCCTGAAACTTCTCTCTAACAAGAGCATACTCGTCGGGACAGTGAACGATGACAATGAAGCTTCATTGGGCGGTTTCAACCAGCTTGAGAGTTTCAAAAATGAATTTTCCGTGGCGAATTTCAACGCAATGTCTTTTCCGGAAAACTGGATGGGGCTGATGGATTTGGCGGCGTTGGTCATAGTTAAGCCCGATTTTAACAGGTATTCGTCACGCCAGCTTAATGCCCTGCTTGATTACGTTTATCAGGGCGGAATTCTGATATTCGCCGAGCCTGGGGCCCTCTTTGATGCCGCCAAAACCCCGCTGGCCAAGCTTCTTCCCGTTGTCCCCGTCAGGCTGAGGAAAATAAAAGAACTGCCTTCTCTGAAAAAAATTATACCCGCGTTCAAAGCATGGCACGGACACGACGCGGTATTTCTTGAATCATATCAGTCGGGTGACGGCGTGGATTTCCTGACGCAGGACGATATGCCTGTTTTCAGATGGAAAAAATTTGGACTTGGCTCCTGCCGTTTTTCAGCCATATCACTCTGCGAAGACAATTTCAAACAGGACAAGAAAGCCTGGGAACTGCTTCTCAAGAGCTTCTTCAGGCGGCAGACTTTTTATAACGAGACCGAGCTTTTCAACTCCACTCTTGACGAGATGACAGGCTTCCCCATACCCGAACCAATTGTCATAAAGACAATTCTCCTTGTTTATTTTCTGCTTCTGGTGCTGCTGATTGCGGGCGGTCTTTATTTCAGAAAGTCGGGAATAGCATGGACTTCGGCGGCGTTTCTGGCTTTTGTAATGACGCTTTACGTCCTTCACAGAGCAGACAAAGAAAGCGGCAACAGAGGGAAACTTTTCTCATTTATAAATTTCAGAATAGATGGTTCCGATACCATGCCGATGGAAACCTACTGCGCGTTTTTTTCCGACACGGACGCCAAAGTTGATATAATAGCGAAAAATGAAAATACAGGCTTGTCTTCGATCCCCCCAAACAGGAGTTCATTCATGCCGCAGATGATGGGGGGCGGAGCTGATCAGAAAAAAAAGGATTCCACTCTCGGCAACCGTATTTCAAAGCCTCTGGAAATCCAGCGTCTTTCCGGTATTCAGCGTTTTCAGGGCCTTGATCTGCCAACTAAAACATCAAGGCAATTCAGGGCCCTACTTACGGAAAGTTCAATCCCTTTTTCAAATGCTCTCCTGCCTTATATTTCCTATACTAAAGATACAGTGAAAATGTTGTCCTGGAAAGTACCGGACGGAAAGAAATATGAACATGCCTTTCTCCTTATGCCGAACGGCTCTTTTATTCTCAATGAAAGCGGCGGCAAGCTTATCCTTACCGGAAAGGATACATTTATCAATACCGACAATATAATGAATTCGATAAGGAACTGCATGGAAAACAGTTTCAGAAAGGCCAGCCCCTGCGTAGCACTGATAAGCAAAGCCACCTCGGCGCCCCTCCTTGTCCCTCAGGAAACTATTCTGCAGGGCCGGAATATCGATATAATACCTGTAACTGAAAGCTGTGAGAGTGAATATGTCTGCATATTGCCTGAACAGATTGTCTTCACATCGGGTGACACTTCTTCCAGGATGGTCATGTCAGGTAATCGCCTGAAGAGTATTATGGATACTTTCGGCACTGCCACTTATTCATTCAATTTTACACTCCCCCCTATTTTTTCGGTGATTGAACCTGATGAAATAATATTGAATTTCACATACCGCAATCAGGGCGGAAATATAAATGTAGCGCCCCTGATTTCAAAAAATGGCAGGCCTGTGCTTCTCAATGCCAAAGCGGCCCCGGCAAAAAAGAAAGTTGCGCCTAAAACAAAGGCAGCAGTCAAAACCCCCGCGGCAAAAACTAAACCTGCCGCCGCCTTACCTGTTGGAGCAAACCCGGTACTTGCCGCGGCGACTGTCCGGGGGGTGGAGAAGGAAACTGGTGTTTTCGTTTTCAAAGGGGAGGGGATAAAGAACGCTATTGATCCGCTGACAGGTTCAGGTTTTCTTATACTTGAGGCTCTGGAGATAAATCCCGATATGGCTGCCTCTCAGAAAATGCGCGCGAATAAATGGGCGCCTGTGAAACTTTCCATATCGGTCAGAGGACATTTGCCTAAAGATATAACGCCGTTCAAATATTGAGTTTTTTCGAGGAGTCTTATTATGATACGTACAGAAGAGCTTACAAAGAAATTCAGTGATACCAGAGGGGTTTTTTCACTGAATCTTAACGTGCCGGAAGGAAAAATCTACGGTTTCGTCGGACATAACGGCGCAGGCAAAACCACTGCAATAAAACTTCTCTGCGGACTTTTAAAGCCGGATTCAGGAAAAGCTTTTATCGGTGATTTGCAGGTGCTTCCCAAAAATATTCCAAGGATAAAACGCCTTATCGGATATATGCCCGACATCACCGGGGTTTACCAGCAGATGAGCGTATGGGAGTTTCTTGACTTTTACGGGGCCGCTTTCAAAATACCCCCTAAACAGAGAAAAGAGCGTATTGACGCGGTGCTTGACCTGACTCACGCGACGGAGATGATTGACTATCAGGTATCTTCTCTTTCGCGCGGTATGCGCCAGAGGATAGGGCTTGCCAAAACATTGATACATGATCCCGCCGTTCTGATCCTTGATGAACCGGCAGGGGGACTTGACCCGAATGCCCGCATTGAAATGAGACAGACTATTTCACGTCTCAGCACGCTTGGAAAAACCATTCTCCTTTCCAGTCATATTCTTCCCGAACTTGCCTCCATCTGCGATGTCATAGGCATAATATGCAAGGGAAAACTCCTCGCGCAGGGTACTGTAAAGGAGATAAGCAGGCAGTTGCAGGAAAATATAATAGTCGAGCTTACCGTTGATTCCGGAATAAAAGAAGCGCTGGAACTTGTAAGCCGCATTGAAGGCGTCGAAAAGGTCAGGCAGCTTGATGAAGAGCAACTGCAATTCGAGTTCAACGGAAAGCGCGATCAGGTCAGCGGCATTCTCGGGCTTATCATGAGCCACGGCGTTTCCGTAAGGTGGTTCAACGAAAATGAGGCCGATCTTGAAAATGTATTTATGGACCTCACTACGAGAGGAGACGCTCACTGATGTTTCTGATAGACAATCCCATATTCAAGCGTGAGTTTGTTTCTTCGGCGCGTTCGCTGAAAACAAATTTTCTCGTATGGACATATCTGCTCGTATTGGCCGGGCTTCTCCTTATATTGTGGCCAGGCAGCGGCATTCATTCAGCCGTATCAGAAAGCAGTAAACAGATATTTTCCCTTTTCTTCAGTGTGAACCTTACTCTGATAATACTTCTTGTACCTGCCTTTGCCGCCACGTCCATAACTTATGAGAGGGAAAACGACACATACCCGGCCTTGTTCAGTACGCTTCTCGGCCCTTTTGACATCATGCTGGGTAAACTTGCCTCATCAATTCTAATGCTGCTTATTCTAGTTGTTCTTTCCATGCCGATAGCGTCAGTCTGCGCGCTTACCGGAGGCGTCAGCCTGCTTTTCATATTCAAGGCGATGCTTCTTCTGATCCTTACCGCGCTGAGTTACGGACTGGTTGGGCTGGCATGCAGTGCATTGTGCGAGAGAAGTTCCTCAGCCATACTTCTGAACTACGTTCTGATTATTGTATTTGCCGGGGCCACATGGCTGCCGGACGCTCTGCTCAGCACTTTCGGTTATGCCGAAGTCTGGCAGGTTGTCCGTAACATCAGTCCCTTTGACGCTCTTTTCTTCCTGCTTTACCCGGACAATTACAAAATGACAATGACTCTCGCCGATATACCGGTTTCCTATGTTACCCCTTATAATATTTTTATAGTGTCTTCCCTGCTTCTGTCTCTTCTTGGATTGACGGTTTTCGTAATGTTTATTTTCAGGGGAGGGGGGCGCAGTTCGGCACAGAAGGGTGAAATTTATTCAGACGCGAGGAAGGCTTTGAAAAGAAAGCTTTCATGGCCCTTCTACCTCTTTGATCCTCTCAAACGTAAAAAACCCATAAGAAGATTTTACAATCCGGTTTTCGTTACTGAAATGAGAAGCAAGCTTTTTGCGAATCCGCGTTTTGTGATAAGAAGCGTTTCGGCTATATTCATAATAAGCATGGGACTTCTGACGCTGATAGCCTTCCAGTTCGGCGTGGGGCTCCAGGCTGATACCATAAGGACGGTGGCTATTATTTTTCAGATAGGCGTTGTGGCGATGCTGGCCCCCGGCGTCAGCAGCGGCCTCATCACAGACGAAATTACAGGCGGGACCATGATGTCTCTGCGCATGACTCTCTTAAAGCCGTTCACTGTTATCATGGGCAAACTTCAGGCCACTTTTTTCTACGCTCTTATCTTTATTCTCAGCAGTCTTTTCGTGATTTTTGCTATGGCATACCTCGAGCAACAGGAATTGTTTCCCGACGGCGCTTTCTCGGATGCGGCATGGTGGAAAGAAGTTTTCCACCGTGCTTCCGAGCTGGGCTGGTGGGGTAAATTCTGGGATACTTACAGACGGGTTTTCGCATGGGTCGGCATATTATTGTTAAGTACCGTAACATTTCTTACGGCGGGGCTTTTTTCTTCAGCTGTTTCCAAAACAACGGGTATCGCGACGGCTGTCGGATATACTATTACCGCTTTTATATGCCTGGTTTCTTTTGCACCTGTCGTTCTGGCGGGGCGTCTTTCCGCTTCGCTTTCCTCGTTTATCATTTCATTCAATCCCATAGCGGCGGCGATGCAGATAACAAGCGACGCTTTCGAGGAATATCCCAATTTATGGACGAACAACCTGATTGCTCTCTGTTTTCTTATTGTTTTTTTCCTCACCGGCGCAACCCTCAGAACATGGTTCCTCTTCAACAAACAGGATTAAAAAACTTATATGCCTAATGAAGATGTAGAATATCACAAAAAAAAAGCGAAAATTTTTAGCTTTCCTTTTTTTTTCTCAATAGCATTTCTAGTAATTTTTTCTTTTAGGCATTCCAAAGTCGTACAGTTGCTGAACATGCCTGTATTGAGATTCTTGTCTAATTACCTTTCTTATTATGCAATAAATATACTTCTCTTATATATATTGACTTTTATTTACTGGTTTTTTGTCGGAATTGTAATTGAAATGATTTTTATTAAAAAAAGACATAAGATAATATTTACAATAGTCTTATTGTTAATTCTGCTAAACACAATTATTAATCTTCCTTTAGGAAAGCCTACCGAACGTGCAAGGATATTATCATGTAAAAGTAATTTAAGACAGATAAGTCTTGTTTTACAACAATATGCCTGTGATTATCATGGATATTTTCCTGATAAGAATGGTGCGGAGGGATTGGAACTTTTAAGGAAAAATGGTTACTTGGCCGATTATAAAGTGTACACCTGTCCGTCAAGTTCATTTATACCTGGACAAGGAAATGAGCAACTTAAAGAAGAAAATATTTCATATTGTTATAAAGGTGGCACTAAATACTCAGAAAACAATATTACACCTATACTTTGGGATAAATTCGAAAATCACAAAAACGTCATGGAAGATTATGACATTGTATCTCTTATAGAATGTTATGGTAATGTTGTTCTCGCAAACGGTAAAATCATTAATTATGAGACTAGAGACTGGGAAAAATTTTTTGACGATAACAACGTATCAGGCGGTAAATAAAGGAGGCTCAGCTCCTTGTAAAGTTAATGTGTTTAGTGGTTAAAAAGGAAATGCAAGACGGATATGAAGCTGAAACTTATATGCTGTGAGATTTTCTACAGGGAAGCCTGTTATGTGGCATCACGCTCAAAAAACAGGGTTGATGTGGAATTTCTCCCAAAAGGGATGCATGATCTGGAGTCAGGTGATATGCGTCTGAAGCTTCAGGCGGCTATTGACAGAAATTCCGATTCTGATTATGATTACCTGCTTCTCGGTTATGCATTGTGCAACAACGGGACGGCCGGGCTCACCGCAGCATCAAAGACTCTTGTCATTCCCAAAGCTCATGACTGCATAACTCTTTTTCTTGGCAGCCGGAAAAAATATTCTGACTACTTCTCAAACAATCCCGGAGTTTACTTTTATACGAGCGGATGGATTGAAAGAGGTGATGACACTGGGGATTTGCAGGAGCTCTCAATTCAGCACAAAACAGGTATGGACAAATCCTACGAGGAACTTGTCAGGGAATACGGCGAGGACAATGCCAAATATCTCTATGAAACCCTTTGTCAAGGTACAAAAAACTATTCAAAACTTACTTTTATAGAAATGGGCGTGGGGCCTGATGATAAATTCGAGAAGGCCGCAGTTGTTCGGGCAACGAAAAATAATTGGAAATTCGAAAAAGTAAAAGGAGATATCTCACTGTTTACCCGTCTGCTTGACGGACCTTGGGTGGAAAACGAGTTTCTTCTTGTTCCCCCCGGATACAAAATAGCCCCGAGCTATGGAGACGATGTACTGAAAAGCGTCAAGCGTTGAAAATTAAGGCATAATACAGTTGCATTATCAGGGATTGCCTTTATTTTACAGAAAATGAAATTACACCGGAAAATAAAAGACACAATATGCAGGCAGAACATATAAACGCTTTCATAGAGGCGACAAAAGAAACTTTTCAATCAATGTGCGGAGTCACATTTTACCGCAATGGAAACATAAGAAAAGTCAGTGGCGAAATTGTTGATGCCGATGAGCTTATGGCTATATGCGGTTTAACGGGGGAGGTCAAGGGCGCTGTTATGCTGTCAACTCCTCTTGATGCCGGGATGAAACTCGTGGGCGCTTTTCTCATGGATAAATTGACCGAGATAAACTGTGACCTCATGGACGGGTGGGGCGAAATAGTGAATATTCTTGCTGGAAGCGCTGCCGCAAAGATAAAAGAGTACAAAATTGATCTTGCTCTTCCTTCCGTACTGGTGGGGCGTTCTGCTAAATTTTACGCAAAAGCGGGAAATCCTTTTGTGCTTGTGCCTATGAAAATAGATAATATCGGGACTTTCAGTCTCGGCATTTCGATGGAATTTCCTAAGAAATAAAAAAGTTTCCATTTACAACACAAGGCTTTATGAGCATGGAAAAACGTATTGTTCTGATTTCCGGAGTTTCCAGTGGTATTGGAAAGGCCCTTGCCTCAAAATTCCAGAAAGAAGGGTTTACTGTAGCGGGTGTTTCAAGAACAGCCCCTTCCGAAGACTTGAAACTTGACTTATGGATACAGGGCGATCTTACGCTTCCCGCTTCAAGAACAGAGGTGCTCAATAGTATCAGAAGTAAATACGGGCGGCTTGATGTCCTCATCAATAATGCCGGAAAAGGCATCTACGAAGTCTGGAAGAATACTTCGGAGACTGATCTCAGAGATATTTTTGAGCTGAACTTCTTTACTGTTGTGGAAATGACAAGGCTTTTTCTGCCGCTTCTTATTGAAGCGAAGGGAACACTTATAAATATATCTTCAGTCGCCGGAAAAATCCATGTTCCCTGCATGGGGCCTTACTGTGCCACAAAATCAGCATTAAACTCGTTTACGGATACGCTGAGGGTTGAATTGCATAGTTCGGGTGTGCGTGTACTCAATATTATGCCTGGCAGAATAGATACGGGTTTTTCAAGCCGTTCACTTGGTTCCATGACGCCTCCTCATACGCCGGGAGCGTTGTTGCCTGAAAAAATAGCGGATAAAGTTTTTGCTCTTTTTTGTTCCTCGCGCAGTGAACTTATTTACCCTTCATGGTGCGGCCTTTTCATTCAACTTATGAAGCTTTTCAGAGGCTTTTATGAACGTCAGAATATAAAAAGGTGGGGTATTTGAACATCGCAGAGAAAACTTTTTGTGAGAAATTTATTTGATTTCAGGCAATTTTAGTTTGTTTTTTCTGTGAAAATATGATATTCTCTTATATAATCATATGAGAAGTAATTAGAAAAGGAGTACGCTCTAACACTATTTATGCAAGACGACTATGTAATAAAAACGGAAGATCTCTCAAAAACCTACGGCTGGTTTATCTGGAAAAAAAAGATACCCTCGCTTGATAAATTAAACATTGCCATACCGCGCGGCTCAATTTTTGGTTTTCTTGGACCCAATGGTGCCGGCAAGACTACCACGATAAGGTTGCTTATGGATCTTATCAAACCATCTGAAGGTTGCGCTACTGTTTTGGGAATGCCGCCTGATGATGTGAAAACTAAACACAAAATAGGCTTTCTTCCTGACGCGCCGGCATTCAGCCCCTACCTTTCAGCTTATGAATTCCTGAATATATGCGCCAAACTTCTCAAAATACCTTCCTCAGAGCGCAAAAAACGCATTAACGAAGTTCTCGAAACGGTAAAAATGTCTGAACATGTAAAGTCGAAACTCGGTGGTTTTTCACGCGGCATGATTCAGCGTATAGGAATTGCTCAGGCTATCTTAAACAAGCCGGAACTTCTGATACTTGATGAACCTCTCGTTGGTCTTGACCCTCACGGCAGACTTGAGCTTATGGAAATTGTCAGGGATCAGAAAAAAAGAGGAACAAATGTCTTTTTCTGCAGTCATATACTGGCTGATGTGGAGCGGATGTGTGACAGAATAGGTATTCTCTACAAAGGAAAAATGCTCTGCATCGGTACTCTCTCAGAACTTCTTTCAGAAAAAGGCACCCGTCTGAGCATAAAACCCGGACATGACAACATGGCCAAAGAGCTTATGGTCGAAGCCTTGAGTTGCAATAAGCTTCCTGATGGAAGCTGGGAGCTTGTTTTTCCTGAAAATAATGCTATCTTAGAGAAAATCAGAAATACGAAAGAAGCTTTGGCGGGAGCTATTACAGTATCCGCATCCAAAGAGAGCCTGGAGGATTTTTTCTTCAGGAAAATTGAAATTGCGAAAAAAGAGAAAAGTAGTTAATATAAAAATAAAAACTAATGAAAGGATAGCCGATATGAACGAAATCATGGCAATTGCCGAGGGAACATGGCGGAGGATTCTCAGGATGAGAGTCGTTTACTTCCTAATTCTGTGTGTGTTGATCCTAATTGCGAGCGCGTACAATTACGACGTGCTTTCCATGCAGGAGCACAAGCCGCTGATGATTGACGTCTCGCTTGTTCTTAACACTATCGCAGTTATTCTTGTGGTTATTTCGATGACGTTTGAAATACCCAAGGAACTAAGAGAAGGGGTAGCGTCAACACTTTTAACCAAACCTCTCGGTCGTACGCAATATCTTATCGGCAAGGTTGTCGGTACGATTATAACAGGTCTTATCATATCGGCAATGATAGCGGTAGGTTTTTTCGTTATTTTCAAATTTGCTTTCAATGAACAGATAGCCCTTGCGATGCTTCAGTCGCATATACTGGTGATGGCAAGCATAATTCCGATGTCGGCGATCGCTGTTTTCTTCTCGGTTTTCATGCCGGAAATGATTACTCCGATTATTACCGCTATCGCAATCTGGTTCTCATATTCGACTGAAAAACTTATCGGAGTTAAATTCCTCTACGGTGGAATACTTCCGGACCTTGGCCTTTACAATTTCAAGGCATTTGCCGTTTACGGCGGTGAGCAGATGAGCTGGAGCTATATCGGGCTGGCTATACTATGGGGGATAATATTCAGTATTTTCCTTGTCACCGTGTCGAGTCTTATATTCAGATTTAGAGATATTAAATAAGGAAGGAGTTGAGCATAATGAAAAAATCTTTGATAATTCACATTGTTGTAATGATTGTCGCAATTATCTGCGGCAGTTATCTAGCTTTGCATCTTAACCAGGAACAGGGCAGACTGATGCCCTCTAAGAAACTCACAAATGGAGCTCCTATGCTCGGTGGGTTTCAGAAAATCGCGTCTGATGTAGAGTGGATGCTTTTCATAAACTACATGGGCAGTCTTAAGTCCGTTGACCAGAGCAATGTCAAGGACGTTATTGAACGCCTTGAAAAAATTCTCGGTTATGATCCCAATTTTGAGAAGGCCTATCAAGTCGGCGTACTTTCGCTTACAAACGAAGCTCCCGGCAAAGCCGTTGAAATTCTGGACAAAGCCTGTCAGAATGATGATCTCAAAAATAACTGGCAGCTTCCTTTTTATGCAGGCTTCATCCTTACTCATGCATATAATTTCATAAAGGAAACAGGCACAGAAGCTGAACTTAGAGAAAGAAAAATACAGAGGGCCAAGCAAGCCGTGAAGTTCTTCGAAATGGCCATCAAGCGTTCCCCGAAACCTGAACAGTATGTTGTCAACAGCTATATCAGGGCCCAGGCAAAAGCCATGAACCCGGATAATGACAAAATGGCGGCGCTTCAGGTGCTTTTCAACACTTGGAATAAACAGCAGGGTGACATGGAAATGGAAACGTCCATTATTCCTGACTTGAACCAGAAAATCATCAAGGCCGCTCAGGAATTGAAAGAAAACTCCCCTGATGATCCGAAAGCAAAAGAACTTATCGAAATTGTGATAAAGAAAGTATTTAAAGATCAGCATATTTGCCAGAAATGCCTTTTCACTTATGCAACCGGCGATAAATTCTGCCAGGCGTGCGGCGAAAAAGTCGAAGTGTACGGCGTATGCCCTAAATGTAATGCTGTTCTCAAAGGGCAGTATTGTTCAAGTTGCGGCTTTAACGCCAGACCTCCGAAGCCTGCGGAGAAAAAAGTTCAGCCTAAAGTGAAACCTGAAGCCAAAAAAGCAGATGTTAAAAAAACAGATGCTAAAAAAGGAAAATAAAATACTTCAGATTGCTGAACAATGAACAAATCAACAATGGCCGGTTTTATTTACATACTAATTCCGGCCTTTTTTGTTTATTTTTATACTGAATCAATTCTGAGACAGGTTGCGGTATGTCAGATACGGCCCGAAACCGTAAATGTCAGTTCCATTATGTCTCAGCTTCCCGGTTCAATAAGAGAATCCATTAACCGCAAGGTTACAATCGGTCAGCTTAAAGATGCCATTGCCAGGGCAATGGGACAATCGGAACGCATATTCGCGCTCTGCAATTATGCTGAATATTCTAATATTCCGGAGGAAAAGGAAAAAATCTTCAAAGATATTATAGACAAATACCCTTCTTCCAAAGAGGCATCCAGGGCGTTTGTTTTTTTTCTGCTCAATCCTGAGACTAAGCATAAGGTTTCAATTCAGGAATACCATGCTTACATTAAGAAGTTTTCTCAGTTTGATCAGTATTATATGTGGGTTGTCGGATTATCGAAGATACGGGAACTTAAGCTTGAAGCGGATATTCAATTCCAATACCTTGCCCCGCTTCTCGATATGAAGCCGGAATACAGGGATTTTTCGCGGCTCTTCGATTATATTTCAGAACTTGCTGTCAAGCTGAAAAAAGATGACGCCTATGATAAGGCGAAGCAACTTGAGACAGCTTCTTTTTCATGTCCTTACATTGACAAGATTATCGAAGCGCAGTTAAAAAAGGAAGAGGCCGCGGCCGAGAAGGAACAAGACACAAAATCATCAGGTTCAAAATAACTTTAAACGACTAAAGAAGGACGGTATTTCATGTTTGCCATTGCTGAACTTACCATAAGAAAGTTGAAAGAACCGGCGTTTATATTCATGGTTTTATTTGCCATTTTTCTCGGCTTTTGCGTGGCTGGCCTTGAGCCTTTTGTTGAACAGGACCAGACATCCATAATAGGCCAGCTGATCAGCCCGAAAAAAGGTTATCCTCTGCTTACAAGTTCCTTTTTTGCTATCGGCATTACCCTTGTCATGGCCATATTTACAGGCGCTACCGAAATTCCGAGGGATATAGATTCCCGTATGATTATGGTTTACATAACCAAGCCTATTCGTAAGGTTGACTATCTTCTAGGTAAATATTTCGGTATTCTCGGTCTTTGTGTCATTGTTTTCACAATTACGGAAATCACTATTTTCACTGTCCATTACATAAACAGTCATGAGATTTATCATATAGGTATTATGCTCAGACAATTTTATCTGCTGCTTATTCTGCTTCCGCTTGTGGCCATAACCATAGCGATTTCCTGTTTCTTTGCGGATCTCAGCGCTATGATACTTACAGCTATCTATATTATGTTTTCCCTCTCGGTAAGTACCATTCCTCTCCTTATCGCAATTCTTCCTGAGAGCATAAGCAAGGGAGTGGATTCCTATCTTTACACTCTTTATTATCTCTTCCCCAACTTCATATTTTATTTTCAGACGTTCAAGCTTATAGGCCTTGCGGCTGTTTCGCTTCTTCTGTATTCCCTTTCTGTCACCCTTATATTTCTGGTGATTGCGGCGATAAGGATAAAGACAAGGGATCTTGTCTAAGTGAATGATGCTCTGTTTGAACGACGCTTATTTTGAGAAGCGTTAAAATTATTTATTATTCATTTTCTGTAAGGATTTATTCAGGTCGGACAAGGCATTGTTCATGCAGTCTTCCATGAGTGTCGTATATGCTTTCACATCTCTGCCGGAGCC
This sequence comes from Lentisphaerae bacterium GWF2_44_16, assembly GCA_001803225.1. GTDB lineage: Bacteria > Verrucomicrobiota > Lentisphaeria > Victivallales > GWF2-45-14 > GWF2-44-16. Next base: position 30,685 of record MHBF01000003.1, read on the forward strand.
ATAATAAAGGCCCTGAACTATGTAATCATCTTTGCTGCAAGTGTATTCCCATATAATCTTGTTTTCGGCAATGCTCTTGAGCTGTAATTTGAAGATAAGCTCATTTGATGAAGTTCCTGAGGGAAACCCTAAAAACCAAAAAAGAGAGCCGAAAATTGAAAGACCATAAGAAAAGATTCTGCCTTTGTAGTAAGTTGAATAAATTTCACCAGTCAGAATGTAATCGGCTTTGTCCTTTTCACCGCCAAATGTAAAGAATACATCTTTGAAAAGCCCTGAGCGGCGAATACTTGTTGCCGCTGCTTTTGCCATATCCTCAGACACATCAAAATCAAACTGATTTATTGAAACGAACATCCTGGCGGCGTCAGGCCTGTCATAGGTCATATATCCATAAGGCATGAGCGGAATAAGATATAAGTAATATGTCCCGGATGTGTTATTGTCTTTTCTTAATTCCTCAAAGGGCAATACAGCGATGGTAGAATTGTATTTAGGGTTTAATGAAAACCTGGCAATATTCTTATGATTTGAAGGATAAACAAATTTTGCGGTAGTACCGCAACCGCTTATAAAGCTTATAAGTATCAGAAAAAATATAAATTTGATTTTATTCATTTGAGAGATTTCTTAGTTTTACTCTTCAATAAATTGAGATTCGCTTGGGTATTGTCTACTTGGATAAAAACTGGGGTGGATGACGGGATTTGAACCCGCGACCTCCTGGGCCACAACCAGGCGCTCTAACCAACTGAGCTACAACCACCATAAAAAACGAAGCATATAAAATAACGCCTTATTTACAGCTGTCAATAGACAGATGCATATAAATCGCATTCGTAAAAACCTTTATAATCCGAAAAATTCTTTCGGCCCCGTATAACTTATTCTCACTGCAAGTTTTTCGGCTACTGAATACGGCATCTGTCCGAGGTTTGCCATTTCCCCTAAAACATCCGAAAGTATCCTTCTGAACATCTCGAATCTTGAGCCGAATGAGAGAAGCTTTCTGGAATCAGAGACCATTCCCGCAAAATTTGAGAAGAGGTCAACCGCACATATATATTCAAGCTGTCTTCTCATTCCGATAGGATGGTCGTTCAGCCACCATGCGGAACCGAGATTCACTTTGTGCCCGAAAGCGCGGGATACTGTAGCCAGTGTCGCCTGATGTCCGGCGTCAAGGCAGTAGAGCACTACTTTCAAACGATCATCAAAACGGTTGAGGAATTTTTTCAAAGGCGTCAGAATATCAAGGTAATGGTTTGAAACATCACCGCCACTGTCCGGCCCCATAGTTTCAAAGATGGAATCCCTTATATCCCTCACAGCTCCGATATGGAGTTGAAATACCCAGTCTTTTTCAGCGTCCATTTCGGCTATTTCCCCGAAAATGTAGCTCATGAATACCTCACATTCAGCGTGTGTCAGTTTCTGATGGGACATTGCTTTTTTGAAGACCGCATCCGCTTCTTCCATGGAAGAATTTCCAGCAAGGGGAACTTCAACTCCGTGATCGCTCGCGACGCAACCGCGTTCCGCAAAATAATCATGAGATGTTTTCAACGCCTCCACCAGTTCTTTCACTGATTCAAGCCTGATATTGAAGCGCCGTTCGAGTTTTTCCATATATCCGCGCCAGTGCGGTGAAAAAATATTCATGGCCTTATCGGGACGCCAGGTAGGGCGGACGAGTTTTCTTTTCACCGCCTTGTTCAGCTGTTCATGCTCCTCAAGGTAATCTATAGGATCATCCGTGGAGCACATAGCTTCGACATTCATGTAATTGAGGAGCTCCTGGGGGCGCTTGTCTTTCAGTTTCAGGACTGCTTTTGCCTCTTCCCATATATCCTCGCCTGTACCGGCATTCAGGAGTGTATCTATGCCGAGATAACGCCTCAGATCGAGGTGTATCCACTCATATACGGGATTTCCCGCGATTTCAGGAAAAACCGAAGCCAGTTTCATCCATTTTGCTTTAGGTTCCGCCTTTCCCGTGATGAATTCCTCTTTTACGCCTCTTTTTCTCATGGTTTCCCATACATAGTGGTCGGTGGCGGCGAAAAGTTGCCAGGGGTCGCTGTAACTAGTGTTTTTCGCTATTTCCGTCACGTTCGCGTGATTATGCGCGTCTATTATCGGGAGTTTTTCGATAACATTATAAATAGCTAATGCAGTCTCGCTTCTTATAAGATATTTTTCATCAAGAAAACCCATATTTCTCTCCGCTTTTAGTAATAACTGTTTTCCCCTTTCTGAAATCTACATCTATACCGTCAATAATCCAAGTTATATTTTTGAAAATTCGCATTACCTGAAGCAGAAGCATTACTTGAACTGTGTGAAATGAAAAGTATGATTATGAACAACTCAATTCAGGATGCCTCTCATGGATGTAAAAACGATTGAAAGTGCTTACCGGAGGATTGTTAATATCCGGGAACGCTCCGGGCCGGAGAAGTTCTTTCTTCACATACATATCGGTAAGCCTGGGATAGAGCTTGTCGCTCTGCATCGGAAAAACATCCATCCCCAGAGCTTCCTTCTCTATTTTTATCCCGAAACGGAGGGCGTTGATATTGATGACTTATACAGTCATTTTACACCAGATGAAAGAATATTGTTTTCGTCTCTTGACAGGGGGGAGACGCATATAGAAATATTGTCCATGTCTATTGCTCTGCTGAAAATTGAGCCGGGAAGGATTGCCGTAACTCAAAACGCGGAACTAGAAAAAGTCATGGTCGATAAAATCGAGAGGATAAAGAATTCTGTCAATGATTTTCTCTCAAATCTCCTCTGCGAAAGCAGAAGCAGCCTGATGCATTTACGCTGTTCCATACACAATCTGCCTCTGATAATGTCCAACGGCATTTACAGCATTAAAGGGAACGGAAAAATGCCGCACGCGATTATATGCGGGGCAGGGCCGTCCCTTTTAAAACAATTTGACATCTTGAAAAAATATAAAGGGAAAATCCTGATAATAGCCTCGGGACACGCATATGCCGCACTGCATAACGCCGAAATAGAGCCTGATTTTGTAGTTGAAATGGATTCGGAGTCTCACCTGAACTGGCGGCGGCATAATATCAAACCGGCATGTCCGCTTGTCGCCATGCCGATTCTAGCCCCTGAAACGGCACGGCGTTTTGAAAAGATAATATGGGCGTCTGAACCGCATTCTTCTTTCAGCGGCTTTCTGAGGGAGGCTGGAATAAACCTTGAGCCGCTTTCACTTTCACGCAGTGTCATAATTACGGCGATTGATTTTGCGGTAAAGGCAGCTTGTCCCGGTATAGCATTGATTGGAAACGATCTTTGTATGTCCGAGTCAGGAAACGCGCATGTAAAGGCGTCTGTCTTTGATGATGAAGAACCCCAGACACTGATTGAGATAGAGGGAAACGAAGGGGAAAAAGTTTTTACAGTTCCCGGCTTTGAAGGAATAAGGGAAGTGCTTCAAGCATATCTCCTCTCCGTAAAACAGCAGAAAAATGCTCCTGAAATTTTTAACTGCACCGAGGGAGGGGCACATATCGAAAACTGTGGACGCCTCAGTCTGCGAAGTTTTGTGGAAAGCGCGTCTCCGGCATCCTGCGACTTATCTTTTCCTGAAAAAGAAATAAAGAATACTGTTCCATATATTACAGGTGTCAGGGATGATTTTGCCGAATACCTTAATGTTCTTGAGCGCCTGCTAAGTTTATCCAGGCAGCTCTCAAGCGCCCTGAATAATCCCGCCGCTGAAACCTCGCAGATAGCTTCTCTGAGAACAGAATTGAAAGAGACGGCCAGGCATGAGACAGAGATAAAAAACAGGAAAACACTTAAAGACCTTATCACAGTGGCGGCAGAGCAGGCAGACGCAATATTGTCTCGCGGCGGAACTAATTCCACAAGAGAGGCTGCTGTAATGCTGGAGGAGTTTGAAAAACGCCACGAATTGATACACGACTTATGCAATGACATAAAAAGCGATTTTGATTTTATCCTTGATGAAAATATAAAAAACGAAGGGCCCTATTCATTTAAGTCATTCCGTAAATTCACCTTGTCTTTTATAGAGAAAAACAATAAGGAATTTGCCGATTTTCTCCATGCTCACGACAAGCAGCTTCCTGAAAGATTCAAGCTTCTGACAAACCAGCTTTATCTTCCTTTTGTAAGAATAGAAAGGGAGGATAAAAGTCTTTTCAGGCTGAACAGTTTTATTTCAATGGAATCCTCGGCGGCGGCGGAAGTAAATGATTTTATAAAAGAAAGCGGCTTTGATATCAAGAGAAATGCCGTAGTTTTTTTTGCTCCGGGAAATTGGGCGCATGTGGTGGAATTCGCCAAGATGTATCCGGATGCGGATTTTCTTGTTGTCGACCCCTGGCCGGAGCTTTTTTCCGCAATTATAAATCAGGCGTCTTTTATGCATTATCTGCCGGAGAAAACCCTTATGATCGGAATGCGCGATGATTTAAAAAACTGGAAACGTATTTATCACGGCGCTGTAAGAGAGTGGAAAAGGCAGGGCAGGGAGATTTTATTTTTCAGACATCCCCGCACATGGCAGTTGGCAGAGATACAGGAAAAACTGAAAGAACTGCCGTCTTAAAATATAGACGCGAGTTCTTTTCTGAGTTCCGCGGCTGAAACGAATTTGCGGGAATTCCAGCCATGTTTTATTCCGGCGGCGACATTTTCCTCCTTGTCGTCGGTGTATAAATAAGGTCTGCCGTATTCCTCTTGAAAGCTCTCATACATTTTATCTTCGGGTTTTTTCGAACCGACTTTAAAGCTGTAAATTCCGCCGCTTACAAGATGGGCAAAAGGGAGATTTCTGTAAATGTGCATCAGATGAAGTTCAGACGTGTCAGAAAAAAATATCGCTCTGAAACCGGCATTGACGATGTCATTAACCAATTCCGGCATTCCGCTTATGGCATCGCCTATGATAAGATTCCATGCGTGGCGGAGTTCGTCTTCAGTGAAACGGCCTTCAGTAACGCTCGTAAAAATTTCCAGCCAGTCTTTTTCGCTCAGCAATCCGCGCTCATACTGATCGCTGGCCGCCAATAACTGGGTCGGTACTTCTTCGGCGCCCGCGCCTCCAAGATATTCACGGCACAGCTCAAATCTCAGATTAAGGCATACGCCTCCAATGTCCAGAGCAACTATTTTATTCATAAATCTCTCTTATCCTATTTCGAGAAAGGTTTCAAATTGGGTAATGCACTCACTGAAACTTTCCTTTACAAGTACCAGATCTTCCAGCCTTATGCCGCCCCATTCGGGATAGTAAACCCCGGGTTCAACGGTTAGGACATTTCCTTTTTTCAACGGCATTTCATTTATCGGCGAAAGACGCGGGGATTCATGAATTTCCAGTCCAAGAGAATGCCCCAGCGAATGAATGAAGCCATAATATACTCCATTTTTTCTGCCGGTCGGAAAGCCTCTTTTTTCCAGTATGGAATACGCTATTTTGTAAACATCGGAAGCTTTTACTCCCGGCGTAATGGCGTTTTTTGACTTGTCCCTGGCTTCCCTTACCGCGTCGAAAGCTTTTTTCACTATGTCCGGGGCCTTGCCTTTGACGAAAGTTCTGGTGATGTCGCCCCAATAGCCGTGCGCATTCATTCTCGGGAATATATCTACGACTATGGGTTTGTTCGCGTATATGGGGCCTCTGCCGGTATTATGAGGCTCTGCGGATGCGCTTCCGCAAGCGGCAATTGTGCTGGATGCTGTTCCGCCATACCTCAGCATTTCGATTTCAATTTCGGAACGCAGTATTTCTGAACTTAGAATTCCGCCCTTCCATTTCAGTTGTTTTTTAGAAGATATTCCGGCTTCCTTCAGAATTGAAACCGCACGGGACATTCCTTTTTCAGCTGCTCGCATGGCTTCTCTGATTCTTGTGATTTCAGAAGTTTTTTTGCATTCGCGCTCAGGAAAGAACTCTCCCTTCACGCAGGATACTTTCAATCCGTGTGAACGAAGAAAATCAGCATAACCCAACGGGAAAGTGTATGGGACCTCAATCTCGGATGCATTGAATTTTTCAGCAAGACGGAGAATTTGAAACACTATATCTCTATTATTGTCGTCTTTTCTGAAAAGCTCGTCCCTGTTATGGACTTTTATGCCTTTTTTACATTCGTTGACGGCCCTGCCGAATTCGAGAGTTGTAACTATTATGCCTTTTTCCCTGCCGCTGGAAAAGTAGATGAACGGGTCATGCGCGTTGAACCCGCCGGCATAAAGAATATCGGCAGAATCACTGCTTGACGCGGCAATCAGACGTATTTTTTTCATAAAAAGAGATTTCAAGTAATTTTAATGTTTGAAAAAGATGTATATGTGCCATAATTTTCAGGTATTGATAAATATAGCGTTAGAGCGTGTGATAAGCAACAAAATTATTGATTATTCCAATGGCATTTGAAATACTTATATATTTTCTGATATTCGTTACGATATATCTTTTTGCCTCAATTCCCTGGGGATATCTCATCGGCAGGCTGAACGGCATAGATATAAGACTGCACGGCAGCGGCAATATCGGGGCGACAAACATCAGTCGGGTACTGGGCAAGAAATGGGGCAGAGTATGCTTCTTCTGTGATTTTCTGAAAGGTCTTCTCCCGATGCTTGCCGTTATCTTGCTGCTGAAGGCGGATATAATCAGGGACAATTACGGTCTTTGTCCGGTTGTCGCGGCGCTTGCGGCTGTTTCAGGACATATATGGAGCGTATGGCTGAATTTCAAAGGCGGAAAGGGCATTGCCACT
>MHBF01000003.1:37517-53988 GCA_001803225.1 Lentisphaerae bacterium GWF2_44_16
GGGCTGGCATGGGTTATTGTCTTTTATTCGTCGCGTTATGTTTCCATGGCAAGTATCGCGGCGGCAATTATTCTGCCGTTGAGTTCCCTGCCATTTTCCATTTTTAATATCTGGAAGCTTTCGATGCCCGTTATTATCCTGCTTTTTCTGATAGCGCTTCTTGCTATATGGAGGCATCTGGATAATATAAAGAGGCTTTTAAAAGGAACTGAGAACCGTTTTCCGGTGAAATCAAAGGCTGATCCGGAAAAAGAAGCGCAGGGAGGCGATAAATGAAAATTTCCGTATTAAGTGATGGCGCGTGGGGAACAGTATTGGCATTGCTGCTCTGCGGAAACGGACATAAAGTGAAACTCTGGGGGCCTTTTCCTGATTATGTCCGGGAAATGGCGAAAAAAAGGGAAAACACCCGCTTCCTTCCCGGTACACATTTAGGCGCGGAACTTCAGCTGGAAGAAAATATTTCAGAAGCGGTGAAGGGGGCGGAACTTATTGTTCTGGCGGCGCCCTCGCAGTACCTCAGAGAGACATTAATTAAACTTAAAGACAGCTTCAATGCCAACACCCAGATAATTGTCAACGTCGCTAAAGGGATTGAGAACGGCAGTTTTAAGCGTATGAGCGAACTCTGCTTTGAAATATTAGGGCAGGGGATTTCCTATGTCGCGCTCTCCGGGCCGAGCCATGCGGAGGAAGTTGTCAGAAAGTGTCCTACCGCTGTTGTTGTGGCTTCTTCCAATCTTGAAAAAGCCAAGCTTGTCCAAAGTGTTTTTATGAATGATTATTTCCGTATATATACCAGTGACGATATTGGCGGAGTTGAACTTGGCGGGGCACTGAAAAATGTTCTTGCCATAGCGGCCGGCGTTATTGACGGAATGAAGCTGGGCGATAACCCGAAAGCCGCCCTCATAACCAGAGGCATCGCTGAAATGGCAAGGCTCGGCATTGCTCTCGGCGGACGTTATGAAACTTTCTCCGGACTGAGCGGAATAGGGGATTTGATTGTTACCTGTGTCAGCGGTTTCAGCAGGAACCGCCATGTAGGAGAAGAACTTGGCAGAGGGAAGAAAATAGATGATATAATCTCAGCTATGGGCATGGTCGTGGCAGAGGGAGTCAAAACAACAGCGGGCGCATACGAATTGGCCAGAAGCAATAATGTCGATACTCCTATAATAAATGAGGTTTACTCCGTTCTCTATAAAGGTAAAGATCCGCGTACCGCCCTCAGTGATCTCATGACAAGAAAGGCCCGTCATGAACATGACGGCATCTGCGACTGAGAAATATTATGCCGGAACAACTCGAAATAGCACAGCTCGGAAACCCGGTACTCAGAAAGAGGACCGAAGGTATTCCAGTCCCTCTCCGCAGCCCTCATCTGCATCTTATGGATAATATGCTTTTCACATTGAAAAATGTAAATGGCGTAGGCTTGGCGGCGCCGCAGGTTTATGTCTCGGACAAGCTCCTGATTATAGCTCCCGCTCCGAATGACAGATATCCGGACGCACCGAACATGGATTCGATAATTATGATAAATCCCCACCTCAAATGGCTTTCTCCTGAAACGGAGGACGGCTGGGAAGGATGCCTGAGCATTCCCGGGCTCCGGGGCATTGTGCAGCGCGCTCTTTCAGTGGAAGTCTCATACACAGACACAAGCGGCAAGTCCAATAACATACGCCTTTCCGGGTTTCCAGCCAGAGTTTTTCAACACGAGTATGACCATCTTCAGGGAATGCTTTTCATTGACCGTGTAAAATCAACCGAATATCTTGCCACTGAAAAAGAATACATCAGGATAGTTCAGAGCTGAAAATCTTTATCAACGCTCGGCAAAGGGGATTTCCTGCCCGTGGCAAAGAATAGGCTTTTTTCGAAGAATCCGCGAAAAACTTGATGCGCCAAATGATACATGGGAACCATAATGGCAGTCGATTTTCCAGTTGTAATACAGTCTGTCAGGTAAGGTGCTTCTCTCCTTATCGAGCTCTCTGTGAATGGCGTTGATGTATATTCCCTGGTGCTTGCATTTTATATTTATCTCAAGATCCAGTATCTGATTGAAAGTTAGAGTTGCTGGTGAAATAAGAAAACTGCATGTTTTATCTGGCCGGCAAATCCATTCAACAATGTAATCGATATCGATAATCAAATTTTCATGGAATTTCCCGTAGGAAAGAGAAATGCCGTAAATACGGTTATCGTGCCAGCAAAGATTTTCCCAATCTTTATCCGTCAAGTGTTCTATTTCTGAATATTCTGTCATTTCGATACCTCTGTCAAGTATGAATTATTCTATGCTGTGAATATATATAGTCAAGATTGACACGGCAATTTATGGCAAAGTTCTTTTTGTCCGCCTATATTACCATCTTGAAATGGAGAAGAGTGAATGTGTGGAATTATAGGATATGTTTCAAATTCAGGGAAAGCCATTGAAAACTGCCGGAAGAATGTCGAACGCGTTCTTGAAATAATGCGTTTCAGAGGGCCTGACGGAAACGGTATTGAAACAGGAAAAAACTGGATATTCGGTCATACCCGGCTCGCTGTTATTGATCCGAAATCAGGACAGCAGCCATGGCACGATGAAAAGAGCGGGGCCGTTCTCACCTTTAATGGAGAGATATATAATTTCAGGGAGATACGGGAACTTCTCAGGGGCAGGGGACATACCTTTAAATCGGACTGTGATACGGAAGTCCTGCTTGCGTCTTATCTTGAGTGGGGCGAAAAATGCCTTGATAAATTCAACGGTTTCTTTTCCTTCGCCATCGCCGATATCAGAAAAAATATTCTCTTTGCCGCCAGGGACAGGCTCGGGGTCAAGCCTTTTTTTTATTACAGTTCATCTTCTGAATTCTGTTTTTCTTCTGTGATTCCCGGTGTGCTTGAATTTATGGGAAAAGACTTTGAATACGACATGCCCGCCGTTTCACATTACCTTACTACGGGAAAACCGGTTTTCGGCGACAGGGCAATGATAAAGGGAATTAAAAATCTTCGTCCAGGGCATTTCATAAAACTCGATATGAGTGATATGTCCCTTGATCTCAAAAAATACTGGGGCCGTCCGATACTCGCGCCGGGAATGAAGGATAAACGCCCTTTTGATGAAGCGGTGCTTGAAGTAAGGGCGCTTGTTGAAGATTCGGTGCGTCTCCGCCTGGTAAGCGATGTGCCGCTGGGCGCGTTTCTGAGCGGAGGACTTGATTCTGCCGTTATAACTACGCTTGCGGACAAGCATTCATCATATCCCCTGCCGCTCTTCTGCGCCGGAACTGATGACGAAAAATCAAATGAATACAAATACGCGGAACTTATCGCGGAGCAGTTGAAAACTCCTTTGAACAGGGTCTCCATAGGTGCCGATAATTTTGCGAAAGACTGGGCTTTCCTGGTTTCAATGAAGGGCATGCCGCTTTCAACGCCGAACGAAATTTCGATTTACAATCTTTCCGCGGCGTTACGGAAACAGTGCACCGTAACATTGACGGGGGAGGGGGCAGATGAAGTTTTCGGCGGCTATATTCAGCCGCATTTTTCGGCTTATGATTTCGACAGATGCGCGAGGAGCGCCGCCGCCGCGGACACAAAATCGGAATTCGCGATGTCGATGATAATGCTTTACGGAAGAAGCTTTTTCATAAACGACACCGACCATCACACGTCAACCGACTGCTGGTTTTCATATTCCGCCAGGAAGTCGGTTTTCAATGACCTTACATGGAAAAGTATTGACGAAGACAATGAACTTTTCGCATTTTATGAGGATTTTTTTGATACGGTTAAGGACTGTTCCTCTTTTGACAAAAGAATGCATCTGCACGCTGAATTCAATCTCGAAAATCTTTTGTCCAGAATAGATAATTGCAGCATGTCGGCCTCGGTTGAGGCGCGAGTACCGTTTACGGATTACCGCCTCGTTGAAAAAGTTTTTTCAATGCCGGACAGTTTCAAGATGAACTGGAGAAATAAAAAAGCTGAAGAGGAAGGCGCGTCGCTTACTGCCACCGAAATTGACAGGCATAATTTGCTCGAAACAAAAAGGCTTCTCAGAAACGCGTTCAGAAATGATATACCTGAAGCCATTGTAATGCGCAAAAAAATGAGTTTTCCTGTTCCCTTCGATAAGTGGTTTTACGGCCCTCTCCTTCCGCAGATAAAAGAACTCTGCATGTCTTCCGGGTTTACGGATAAATATTTTTCGAAAGCTGAAATGGAAAATATTTTTGCGAGAAAAGACCGGAATCTCTGGCTTGTCGCCAATCTCTGCCGCTGGCATGAGGAAATTGAAAAATACCGTCATAGTTCAGAATGACACATTAACTTTGCCGCTGATTTTTATTGGCGGAGAGATAAGTTTTATGCCGGTCTCCCTGTCCCAGTCGTGTGCCCATGACTGAAGCAGCAACGGGTCCGTTGGATGACCCCATCCGTTAAGATCAATAATAAGGATTGAATCGGAAGATGTAAAATATATGTCCATGACTATATTTTTTTCCGGCAGAAGCCACGAAATATCGCTGATAAAACTTTTAGCTTTTTCCCAGAACTTCTGCTTCGGCCCCTCAAGGCGGCGGAAGTGCCTTATCAGCCAATACTGGCTCATGGCGCTGAGTTGGCCATTATGGACGAAGAGCCTGAATTCGCGCGTCCTGTTCATTCTGCGGAAGGGACGTATGCAGATAAATTCAACCCTGCCTTCGGAAGCGGCCTTTCTTACTTTTTCGCTCAGCGCCAGAAAACGCCATGCGCTTTCCGGAGAATAGACAGCACCTCTCTTGCTCTGAAATCTTTTTGTATCAGTAGGCGCGGTGGAGTCGGTGGAGACAAAACAGTTACCGGAAATAGCGCTCATGGGAAGCGCAAGGCGGGATATTACATTTTCAACCGCGGCCCCTTTCAGGATACCTTCCGCAAGCGCTTTTATCTCCTCTTCATGGAGTTTTACAAAACTTGTGGGGAATGTATAATTAGAAAGCAGGGGATACCAGTAAGGTATTCTGCACTTGGCTTCAATAGATAATTCCATTTTTCCATACCTGAATTTAATAGGTGCTTAAAAGATACCCTCGTCATCACCATCAGCTTTGTCCGGCTTCTTCTCCGGTTTCGGATTAAGGCTTTTCTGTATTCTGTTGAAAACGATAAACAGATAGAATAGAAAAGTGATAAGAAACACAGTCTGATAGTCGAGAAAAGGCAATTCGAGCGCCGGGAAAAAAGAGGCAATGACAATGCATGGAAATGCTGTGTATGTGCCTATTACAAAAAGCTTTTTTACTGGAAGCGAAGAGAGAGCGTCGCGGCCGACCAGAGAATATATCACCGCGAAAATTGAAGTAAAAAGTACAGCGGAAACGATTATTTTGAAAAGCGCGGCCATAAATATTATCGCTGAAATATAGAAAAACAGCGCAGGCTTCATGGCGCTGAAATTAACTTTCGAAAGAAGAAAGTTGAAAGGCCCTTTAGCTGAAGCGTATTTTTTTATATATTCCACTCCTTCGCTTTTCGTCATGGGCGCTCTGGGGATTGTAATGTTTTTCTCAGGATAAATCAAAGGCATAAAAAGATAATCACTGCTGTTCAGTTTCATCCAGGCGCAGAGAATTCCGGGAGTCCAGGCCACACCAAATTTTGAATTATCACTGTCCAGCAATTTCAGCTCGTCCTGTTCAGACGGAGAATAGTTCACCCTCAGATTATCCAGCAGAAACAGTTCTCTTGGTTTTTCAGGGGATTTAGAGGGAAGAATTCCGTCGTTGTCTATCTGAAGCGAACCGAATTCAATACTGAGCGCATTGCATGTGCTGTCTATACTGTGCCAAAGCGGAAAAGCCCTTCCTCCCAGAATAAAAAACGCGCAGGCTATAGTGAGAAGAATAAAATGGAAAATACTTCTCCGCAGGGAAATATCCAGAAGCTTGGGAAATATTTCCGTTCCGGTACATACAGAAAAAAGTATATTGAAAAAATTCATTTTTCCCGCTGGCAGTTTTATCTTTTTTTGTGTTGTTTTAAAAGTCTGTCGAGCTTGTTTTTTATATTGGAAAACTCTTCGGTATCCAGCCTGTCGACAAAAAGTACGCCGTCAAGATGGTCCACCTCATGCTGGACAGCCCTGGCCAGAAAACCGCCGCATTCGAGAGTAAAGGTGTCGCCTCCGAGTATCCGCGCTTTCAGCAGTATGGATGACGGACGCGTAACCATGGCGTAAATATCGGGTACGCTCAGGCATCCCTCTTCTGCGGATTCCAGTACTTGTGAATACGATATTATTTCAGGATTAATCAGAACCATCGGCATCATGGGAAGCAGTTTTATTTCACCTGGAGACATGGACAACGGCTGTTGCTGATTTCTGTTTTTAGGGAAAGGTACCGCAATGGAAAGCATTCTGAGATCTATACCTGTCTGCGGGGCGGCAAGGCCTATCCCGTCCTTTTCAAACATTGTATCTATCAGAGATTTTCCGAGAGCTGTTATTTCATTATCGATTTTGTCGACGAAACGGGACTTTTTCTTAAGAAAAGGATCCCCGTATATTCTTATTTTCATAGTTTTCCGTTTATTGAAACCAAACACGATATTTTTTCCTTTTTACTCAGAAAGATTCAATGAAAGCGCCTTCTTCAATCTGGCGATGGTCCTTGTTTTTCCCAACATATGGATAGTCTCATAGATACCAGCCCCTACACTGCATCCGGTGGCGGCTATTCTGAGAGGCTGATTAAGTTTTCCTTCGGCCAGACCTGCGGTTTTTTCCGCCTTACGGGTTTCCTCTTCTATAAATTGAAGCGTGAATTCCGCTGTCGATGAGGCAAAACTGTCCAGCAGTACTTGAATTGCGTTTTTCACATCCTCTTTGCCAAGATTTTTCTTCGCCGCTTTCAAATCATATTCCACATCATCGGTAAAGAAATATCCCCAGTCTTTTACCTGTGTTATAAGTTTAGTCCGGGACTGAAGAAGCGCAGCGACCCGCTCAAAGAATTTTTTGTCGGCATTCTGTACCCAGGGTTCAGATTTGACGATATCCCAAGCGTATTCCGTAAACGTGCCCTGAGGCATTTCCGCCAGATAAAGGCCGTTCATGTTGAAAAGCTTGTTTATATCGAACTGTGCCGGGGCGCTTTTTACACGCTCCAGAGAAAACAGTTCCACGAGTTCATCCTTGGAAAGTTTCTCTCTGTCATCGCCCGGAGACCATCCGAGCAGGGCCAGATAATTAAAGAGCGCATCGGCAAAATAACCTTTGTCCCTGAAGTCACCGACAAAAGCGTCTCCGTCCCGTTTGCTGTACGGTTTGCCGCTTGCGTTGACAATCATAGGCAGGTGCGCGTATTGCGGTACAGGGTAATCAAGCGCGCTGAAAAGGAAAATATGCCTGTATGTATTTTCCACATGGTCGTCGCCTCTTATTATATGGGTCACTTTTTGTATTATGTCATCGCATACGTTGGCCATGTGAAAAACAGGTGTGCCGTCGCTTCTGACTATAACCAGGTCTTTCATGCTGTCCAGAGGCTTTGCCAGTTCGCCTTTTATTATGTCAGTAAAAACAACTTCACGTCTCAAAAACTGAACTTTCGAACAGTTGTCAAATGAGAATGAAGCCTTTCCATCGAGGACGTTGCCGATTTCTTTTTCAAGCTCAAAAACAAGATTGCCGGAAGAATTGAAAAGTTTCATTTCCCTGAAACCGGACAGGCATGATGAACGCTGAACGGGAGCGCCTTTTTTGCTTAACTGCGCAAATGTAATTCCCGTTTCATTGACAAGGACGGGAGTGTCAGGGCTCAAATCTATTTCCGCGTTTCCGGCGTTTCTGACGGCGGAAATATTTTCACAGTCCCACGGAATTCTAAATACCAGCGGAGTTTTTTCTCCGTCTTTTGCGGGAGGATAATAGGCGTTTCCCGAATCTTTCATTTTGAGAGCGGCTTCAATATGTTCTTTTGCTCTTGAAGTCTGATAAAGAATTTCACCGTCATAATTCAGGCCGAGCCAGTTCATGCAGTCCAGGAGCGCGTCAATAGCTTCTTTAGTGGAGCGTTCAATGTCCGTGTCCTCGACCCGGAGAAGAAAGCTGCCTTTATTGTGTCTTGCAAAAAGCCAGTTGAATATAGCGGCCCTGATATTGCCGATATGCACCTGTCCTGTCGGTGAAGGCGCAAACCTTACAATTATTTCATTCATAGGAAAAAACCTTTTTTTAAAAACAAGTAGTCTCAGGAAATTTATCTGGAACTTGTAGCCGCTTCAAGTTGTGCTTTGGCGTTCTGCACATTTATAAGGGCAGTTACAAAGTCGGTATCTGCCTGTACAAGCGCCGTCTGTGCTTCATTGAGCCTTGTGAGTTCGATATTACCGGCCTTATATTCTTCTTCGACAAGATCTCTCTGCTTTGTAACGACCGCAAGTGTTTTCTGATAGAGAACAGCTTTTTTAGTGTTCTGTACGTAGTTGTCATAAGCGGCCCTGACATCCTGAACGACGCTGATCCATTTATTTTCGAGTTGGTACTGGTTCTGCGCGACAAGGGCCTGTGCTTCTCTGACCTGCTCATACCTGATATTGCCATCAAAGAGCAGCCAGGAAACCGAGGTGCCGTAATTGTAAATGCGGTTATAGGAGTGTGAAGTGTAATCTGATTCGCCGTAAGTTCTATTACCATACCTGCTGTGTACCTTTACGTGATCGGATGTATAATTCAGACCGCCGTTCACGGCGACTGTCGGAGAAAAAGCGCCCCACTTGGCATAAACGTTATATTCCGCGGCGGCAAGAATTTCACGGTAACTTTTCAGGTCGGGACGGTTTGACAAAGCTGTATCAAGATATATGCCGATATCAAGGAGCTTCTCGCCCATATTCATTTTCATCGAAGGGAACTTTATTGTATCAGGCACGGTGCCTTCCGTCAAGCCCATGAGAGCGGCAAGCGCGTATTTCGAGGTGTTATATTCGTACTGCGCGGACAGCTGATTGCCCTCGGCCACATTTACTTTGACTTTGAAGTTCAGGACGTCACTCAGAGGAACAGCACCAGCCTCATATTTCAGCTGTGTTTCAGCCAGCAGTTTCTGCTGGAACTCCATATCAGTTGTAGCAATGCGGTTTTTTTCCACCGCAAGCAGTACATTATTGTACTGGGTAGCTATGGCTTTTATGAGAAGGCGCCTGGTGTCCTCCTCTATATATTCGCTTGATTTGGCATTATGTTTTGCTATGAGCAAATTCATTTCACGGATAAGGCCATTGAAGATTGTCCATTGCCCGGTAACAGCTATCTGCTGGTTTATATCAGAGGTGTTATTGCTCTGAACCATACTCTGATACGCGGGATTGTTGGAAGTTTCACCCAAATTGTAACCGCCTGTCACTGTCGGAAAATACGCTCCTATTGCCTGATAATATCTTGACCATGCCGCGGCCATCGCGTGTTGTTTGGATATGTAATCGGGGTTATTCGCGATTGCGACCTCTTCCGCCATTTCCAACGAGAGCACCTCGTAATCGGCTGGAAGCTTTTTCTGTTCTTTTGTTGTTATTCCTGTATATGTATCGCCGTCAATGATAGGCGGTACCGGGTCATAGGAATAGCATCCTCCTATAATACCAGCAATCAGCAGGGCTGTGTACTTGCTGAAAATTTTGAAATTTCCCATAAAAAACTCTTCACTTATTGAGATTTTGCTTTATATGCCGAAAATAATAGAGAACTTATACTGTTATCTGAATTTACTGAATTATCAAGATTTTTTCTTTTTTTTTCATAAAGATTCCTGATTTTATTTCCCGCCTTCCCGTCCATTACAGACGGACTCGATATTATAGCGGAAAAATACAATAAATCAAACATCTGTTTTATACATTAGTTTAAATCAATTGTTTAAAAATTCAAGCCCTAAAGTTTTTCATTGCCCGACGTGATTTGACATTGTCAGTCTAGATTAATACCGGTGGAACTCATTGTAAGCGACGCGTGAAGGACGCCGCGCTGCTGGCGGAGTTTATCTGTAAGCTCGTTTACGGCATCCGCCCTGCCTTTGAGCATTATCATTTCGGCGCATATTTTCTCTGTCAGGTGAAGGTGCGTTGACGCAAGGACTATATTATGATGGTGATGCTGCAAGTCGGTAAGCTTTTCGCTTAACTCCCGTTTGTGATGCTCGTAAATAAGCGTTATAGTTCCGAGCACTTCATGCTGACCTTGCCACTCCTCTGAAACAAGTAAGTCCCTTATCATGTCACGTATGAATTCAGAACGGTTGACGTATTTGTGCTTTTCAACAAGTTTTTCGAATTTATCGAAAAGCGCTTTCTCTATTGAAAGGCTGAGCCGTATAAGTTCCGACATAGGGAATTGCTCCTTTTTATTTACTTTCGTTACTTTAACACTTTTCGGGTTGAATGCAAAAAAAAAGCTGCTTTACCATTCGGCAAAGCAGCCCTTGGATATTTCTAACGCAAAAAGTTATTTCAACAATTTGCTGTCGTCAATTTTTTTGGTTGTTGTTTTCTTATGGATAACGGCTGTCGGGGCAGGGGCCGGAGTAACAAACGGAGCGGGAGCGACAACTGTCGGGGCCACTACAACCGGACCGGCAGTGGTTTCGCCTTCACCGTAAACGATTGTTGTATATTTGCTGTAAACGCCGAGGAGGCTGTCAGCTTTATAATCAATTGAATTGATTTTTACGATTTTGCCATTATCAGCGGCTGCTCTTATGCTGCCATCGCCCCATGCGACCAGACCGAGAATGCTCTGTGATGTTGAAGTGCCAGTTTTGCTGTAGCTTACTGAACCTGTCGCGTTCGACACAGGCAGCTGCACATCAGTGTAGAGTGCTCCTACGGGAACAACAGTGGCACAACCAGCCATAAAAACTGATGACATTGCGAGCACGGCCAATTTCGATAATTTCATTTACTCTCTCCTTGATATTTGTTGTTTTTACGAAATTTTGTTTAATAGAAATGTATTTATATAATTTTCAAGTTAAAAAACACAATTTCAAGTGCTATTTCAAAATAAATGAGGATATTTTCCGCATATCAACATTTTCCGCCAAAACACCGGCGAGCTCGTTGAATGTGCGCTCCCTTGATTTTCTTTCCTGTTTCAGGACAGTGGCAGAACGTATACATTTTCTCTGACAGAGCCATTCAATCAACTGTTTCCTTAAAGGCGCGGAATCAAAAAGTCCATGCACGTATGAGCCGAATACAAGTCCGTCCGCCGAAACATCTCCCGCCTCTTCACTGCATTTCACTTTTCCTCTCTGCGTAATCAGCAACGGGTTGGATGCTTTTGTCTTTGTTCTGCTGCTTTTTCCCGCGTGAATTTCATATCCGGTGAAAGTTGTGCCGGGAGCGGCGAATGGCAATCCAGGCACGGTAACTCCTGAAACCTGCGCAAGTTCCTTTTCTTTCAGCAGAAGCGTTTCGATCGGCAAAAGCGCAAGCCCCCGCATAAAGCGCCTCTGTCCCTCCACTCCGCGGGGGTCTGAAATTTTTTTGCCCAGCATTTGATACCCGCCGCATATTCCGAACAGAGGAGTGCCTTTTTTCAGAAGACGCAGCAATTCTTTTTCCATGCCGCTTTTGCGGAGAAACTCCATATCGGCTATCGTGCTTTTCGAGCCCGGTATTATGATGAGGTCCGGATTGCCGAGTTTTTCAGGCACGTCTGTATAGCGCAATAAAATTGCGGGGTATTTTTCAAAAGACTGAAAATCAGTGAAATTGCTTATTCGCGGTAATTTTACAACGGCAATATCCAACAGGGATTTTTTTTCCGCTGTTCCGCTGTTCTTTTCCAATCCCAGAGAGTCTTCGTCTTCTATATCCAGATTTCTTATGAACGGCATTACGCCCAGCACGGGAATACCCGTTATGGCCTCTATTTTCTCTATTCCCGAGTCAAGAAGTCTTTTGTCTCCTCTGAATTTATTTATTATTATCCCTTTCAGTAATTTTCGCAGGGGAGGGGGAATGAGAGTTACAGTTCCGAATATTGAGGCAAAAACGCCGCCTCTGTCAATATCCGCCACAAGTATTGCGGATGCATCCGCGTATTCAGCCATCCGCATATTTACGAAATCTTCTTTCAGCAGATTTATTTCAGCCGGGCTTCCTGCGCCTTCCATGACAATCAGTTCATATTTTTCATTCAGCCTGTCAAAAGCGGCAAAAGCTCTTTCCCTTATTTTCTGTTTATTGCGATAATACGTGCGGGCGTTCATTGTGAATACCGCTTTCCCATCTATGATTATCTGAGAACTGGAATCTCCCTGGGGCTTTAGAAGTACGGGATTCATATCCGTATGGGGTTCAATTCTACACGCTTCCGCCTGTACGGCCTGCGCACGCCCTATTTCGCCGCCCTCCGGGGTCACGAATGAATTGAGAGACATGTTCTGTGCCTTGAACGGGGCTACATTTATTCCCTTATTGGCAAAGTAACGGCAAAGCGCGGCGGCGGTTATGCTCTTGCCCGCGTTTGATGTGGTCCCTACAACCATCAGGGCGCCTTTTATTTTTTTGGGGGAAGGGGACTTTTTCTTTTTTCCGAATACTGAATTCAACGCACGCGTTAAAAGATCAATTTCATTTTCCGGCCTCAACGCCAATCTTATATACGAGGAGTCTAGCCCATAGATTTCTGAACATGAGCGTATGAGAATGCCGCGTTTCATCAATTCAGCCTGCAAACTTCCCGCGCTCATGCCCGAAACTTTGCAGAGAACGAAGTTAGTCTCGGAAGGGCAGGGGAGCAGTCTTCCGAGAGGCAATATGCTGTTCAGCATGTATTCGTGAAGCTCCTCTGTGTACAGAACTGTTTTCCGCAGAAAATCTCTGTCCTGAAAAAGCAGAGGGACGGCGGCCTGCGCAAACGCGTTTACAGACCAAGGCAGGCGGAGAAATCTCATCAGTGAAATTATCTTTGCGCTGCCGTACGCGAAACCCAGACGCAAACCGGCAATGGAATATATCTTGGTCAGAGATTTTACGAGTATCAGGTTTGGCGGGAGTTTTGAAGTCATCAGTGTAGAGGAGGATGCCTTGACAGAAAAGTCCATGAAGGATTCATCGACAACAATCACGGTATCTTTTTTTGCCGCCGCCAATTCAAGTATGTGTTTGCGGTCAGCTGTTTGTCCTGTAGGATTGTTGGGCGAACAGATGAAAATCAATTCGGCGTTTCCTTTTTTGAGTGCCGGAAAATCAGGCGCAAAAGTTTCACCGGAAGTTTTCATTTTCACAGGCACAGCCTCTATTGAACGTTTGGCGCATATCTCCGCGTAGCCGCTGTATGAGGGAGCGCAGTAGAGTGCTTTTTGCGGCTTGACGGCCTGAAGTATGAGATCAAATATTTCAGTCGCCCCATTTCCTGTTATCAGGTTTGAAGTTTTCAATCCCAGATTCTTTGCCAGTTCACATTCAGCGTAGGCCGCGTCCGGGTGCGGATAATCTGAAATAAGCCTGCCGGGATTGAGAAAAAGCTCTTCAATTTCCGCCGGATATCCCAGCGGATTAAGATTGACACTGAAATCAGAAACTATCTTGATTTTCTTTCCGGACAGCCCGCGAAACGATAGTATTTTGGCTGCCTCGCCTCCATGTATATCTGAAATGATTCTAGATTTATTTTTTTTGCGCATTATTTTCCAGTCCATTCATTAAAATTTTTTCCAGTCCGTCATAATCGGAAAAAATTATTCCCCGAAAGCTTTTCTGTGACGATGCCTTTTCCATTATGCTTTTCATGGCCGAACAGAAAAGTTTCCAGTCCATCCCGGCAAAAGAAAGAGCTCCCGCCCTGCCGTCTGTCTTTACACAGATTGCAATGCCGCCATCAGGCACGCACTCTCTCAGAGCGGTATTTGAAAGTTTCAGCACCGTATCGGGATTGTCCGAATAAGCCGGAATAATAAGATACTCGCAAGACATCATAAAATCACTTATGCTGCCGCAGGAAAGCCTGTTTTTTTTATAGTCCTCAAAATAAGACGGTTTAACCGTGGCGGAAAGAGGCGTATCGCGCAGAAAAATTCTGGCATTGCCGATACAGTTCAATGCGGCTTTCATGAGCATGTCATTGGAGTTGCTTTCGCCCCAGCCGCTTTTGTCGTTCCAACGCCAGGGAAATGATTTCGGTATGCCGGATGATCTGCTCTGCGTTCTCAGCGAATCCGGCAGAATGTCAAGAGACACGGCGTCAAATCTTGCAATACCATCATCGGCTTCTTTCTGGAACTTGGAGAACGCGGCGGCTATGTTTTCAATTCTCTTTGTTCTGTAGAGCAGTGAAATATCATCGGAGAGAAGCGCGCTTACCGATATGCCTCTTTCATGAAAACCCTTTATCTGCTTTATGAGAGATTGGGCATATTCCGGATATGTAAGGTAAAGCTGTGTGCGGAACGGCAGTATAACTTCCTTTATCCCGGCAAATGCGCAGTTGGAAGCCAGCGCTTCAGGAGCGGCGAGATAGCGTTCAAAAGTCATCTCGCTTATATATGTGCCCGAAGCTGTCTTTTCTCCGGTTATGCCGGAAAGCGTTATAGCCCGTTTGTGAAGTTCAGGATTATCTGAAAATTTAAGAGGCCCCGCGGCACCGAGTGAAAAGAGAAAGCCATATATTATTATAAGAATAAAGAATGCGGTTTTACTTCTCATGCCTGAAAATATTTCCTCAGCAGGAAAACTTTCTCTTTTATGTTTTCGGAAGCTGTTATTTCTGTGACCATGGCTATTTTGCGCGCGCCCTTTCTTATGAGTTCGGGCAGATGTTTTTCTTTTATGCCGCCCATTACGGTGAAAGGTATTTTCAGATGAGGAGAAATACTCTCAATAGTTTTAATGCCGAGCAGAGGGCAGGGGACTGATTTGGTTTGAGTAGCGTAGATGGGGCCGATATTTATGTAATCAGCCCCCCTTGCCTGAGCGTCCAGCGCTTCTGAAAGGGAATGAGTTGAGTTACCGATTATCAGGTCAGGGGCAATTTTTATTGCTTCTTCCATCGGCATATCGTCCTGCCCCAGGTGAACGCCGTCAGCGTTTACAGCCAGCGCTATGTCCGTATGGTCGTTCATTATCAGCAGCATTTTGTATTTTGAGCATATTTTCCGATATTTCAGCGCGAGTTCATATAACTCTGACGGAGAGAGATTTTTTTCTCTCAGCTGAACAATTTTTGCTCCGCCTTCAGCTATTTGTTCAAGCACATAAAGGGCAGGGCGTCCGTTACAGAATTCGGATGATATTACGGGATATAAATCAATCTTTGAAAAAAGTTTAAGACGCTGTTCTTTTGTGTTCATTATTTTTCTATGTCTTTTCTGTGGCTGTAGTCAGGACAGTCATCCATGGGATTCACATCTTTTCCGTGCCTGGAACACCTGCATAAAAACGGATGAACAATGAAGTGCATACAGTTTTTGCAGAAACGTTTTTCATTCTCGGCAGCTTCAATTTGAGGCTTTTTTTCCTCTTCGGTATTTAAGAAAGAAGCAAGTTTTGAAACTGATTTTGTCTTTTCCTTTTCCGCTTCAAGGACAGTGCTGTTCAAATCGGCTACCCTGGTGGAACAGGACGCGCAGGCGAGTATATCGCCAACCTTTGTCCATCCGTCCATTACGGATACTTTTTTCAGAAAAGTGTTTTTTCCGCATTTGGGACAATTATATGATTCACCCGGTTTCATTTTGAGTTTTTCTTTCCGTAATTCAAAATAAAATCTTTTACAGCCAGCCTGTTGTCAAAGCCGTGCCCGTACATTGGAAGTTCCCTGAAGACTTTTTCGTTTTTTTCTTTTAAAACGCTGACTTTATATACGGCAATCATCATTCCGGTGCGTATGACTCCGGCTTCGCAATGTATAAGGGCAGGGAGCATATCGGGATTTGTGACTATCGAAAGAAACTGTTTAATTTGAGCGTCACTGGGCGGAGTATCGGTCAACATGGGTATATTTACAAGGTTTATCCCCCTGCTCTTCGCAAAATCTTTTTCCAATTCGTACCATTTGCTGTTTTCTGCTTCCTTTTCAGATCTCAGATTAATAATTGTTTTTAAACCGGTCATCTTCCAGACTTTCTCAAAACCTCTGAGAGAACCTTTTCTGGAAAGACAGCCGCTGCGGTAAATTTTTCCGGAAGCAACGGTTTCAAAATGATATAAGGTCTTATGATTATCGATCAAATAGCCAGCAACTCCTCCGGCAAGCAGAAGAACTATAACAATAAGCGCAATAAGTATTTTTTTATTGAATTTCATCAAATCACATCAAACTTAAAGTTTTTGTAAATACAGAAGTAATATTATAGCTATTCTTTTGTGAAATACGATACTCTTAACCTTCTTTTTACTCACTTTTGCCAGCAGGCTTCTAACGTCGCATAAGATATAGAGTTATTTAGGGCTGTTTCAGCCCAAATAACGCATA
>MHBF01000004.1:0-47040 GCA_001803225.1 Lentisphaerae bacterium GWF2_44_16
GTCAGGTTTATTGCACCCCACCCTTTTTGTCAGACTAAATGCATTTGAATGGTTGGAGGGGGGGTGCGTTTACTTTTTCAATTTTCATTGGTCACTTTTTTCCATTTTTCCAGCTTCTCTTCAAGTTTTGCTATTGACAAGCGAAATGAAGTATATTATAATATCTTTATACCACTGGTATATTTTATAACCAGAGATAAAAAAAGGAAGGCTTAATGAAAATAGATATTCACACGCACATTACCTATTTGAAATTTCCTGAATTCAGGAAATATTTCAAATATGAGGATTTTACGGCAAAAACACTTCTGGAATGCATGGATGAGGAGGGCATAGATAAATCTGTTATTCTGCCGATAAGCAACCCGGAAAACGTAGACATATACGGAGTTACAGGGAACCTGGAAACCATAGAGGAATGCAGAAAACATCCTGACAGGTTTATACCTTTCTGTAATATTGACCCGAGAAGCGGACTCAATACTCCTAAGGCCAACCTTTCAGACCTGATGAAAATATACAAAGATTTAGGTTGCCGGGGCATCGGCGAAATCTGCGCTAATATCCCGATAACGGACAAACGCTATAAAAACCTTTTCTATCATGCTGCTCTCGAAAAAATGCCTCTGCTTTTTCATTTTTCAGGCAAAAGGTTTGGGACTTACGGGGCCTACGACCACCTGCACCTGCCGGGACTGGAAGAGTGTCTGAAGGAATTTCCCGAGACCATCTTCATAGGACACAGCGCGGCTTTCTGGGGTGAAATGGCGGCAGACTTTAAATATAAAGAGCGCGACGGTTATCCCAAAACCCCGGTAAAAAAGAAAGGCCGCCTATGGGAGCTTTTGGATAAATATCCAAACCTCTATGCCGACCTTTCCGCTGGAAGCGGATGGAACGCCATCACCAGAGATATCGAAAACGGCGTAGCTTTCCTGACCAGATTCCAGAAGAAAATAATGTTCGGCACCGACCGTTTCGGAAGCAGAAAAGACGGTCTGGGTAAAAAAATTATTTCAATGTACGACACACTCCTTCAGGACGGCAAAATAACAAAAGACGTTTATGACAATATCACATATAAAAATTTCAACAGAGTAATAATGGGAGAAAGCAAATGAGTAAACTGGCAATCCTCGGCGGGAAAAAAGCGGTAAAAAGCGCGGCTGGAGACATGTTCAAATGGCCTGTCACAAACAAGGCCATGGAAGACGCGGTCATAAAAGTACTGAGAGAAGGCAATATGTCGGGAAGCGACATTACGAAGGAATTTGAGAATAAATACGCCGAATGGCATGGCGTTAAGTACGGTCTCGGCATGAATAACGGAACAGCGTCGCTTCACTCGGCGTTTTACGGTCTCGGCCTCGGATGCGGCGATGAACTCATAGCTCCGGCTGTAACTTACTGGGCCACCGCCCTGCCGGCCCTTTCACTCGGATGCCGAGTTGTTTTCGCGGATATACTTCCGGACACACTTTCCATTGACCCGGCAGATATCGAAAAGAAAATCACTCCCAGAACTAAAGCGATTGTGGTCGTGCATTATCTCGGGATGCCCGCCGATATGGACGCCATAATGAAAATCGCCAGAAAACATAAGCTGAAAGTCATTGAGGATGTTTCCCACGCACACGGCGCTTTATATAAGGGAAAAATGGTCGGCACAATCGGCGATGCCGCAGGGTTCTCGCTGATGAGCGGCAAATCATTTGCCATCGGCGAAGGCGGCATAATGCTGACAAACGACAAAAAAGTCTATGAACGCGCCATCATGTTCGGGCTCTATGAACGTCACGGCGACGTAACAGACAAGGAACTCCAGAAAGGCGCGGGACTCCCTTGGGGCGGTTACAAATACCGCATGCACCAGATGTCCGCCGCCGTTGGCTTGGAACAGTTGAAAAAATATCCGAAGGAAATGGCTGAAATAGATAAGTCCATGAATTATTTCTGGGACCTTCTCGAAGGCGTTCCTGGATTGAAAGCCCTGCGTCCGGCAAAAAAATCAGGCTCGACAATGGGCGGTTGGTACGCGGCACATGGTCTCTATGTTCCAGAAGAACTCGGCGGACTTTCTGTGGCGAGATTTGCGGAAGCCGTGAAGGCGGAAGGCGGCATCTGCGGTGCAGGATGCAACAAAGCCCTCCATACCCATCCGCTTTTCACCACACTGGATGTATATGGACACGGACGCCCGACAAATTGCGCGAACATGCCGAAAAGCGTCAAAGGCAAACAGGCAAAACTCCCTGTCAGCGAAGGCATCCAGGCACGGACATATTCTATTCCGTGGTTCAAGCATTTCAGGAAAGACGTTATTGAACAGCATGCGGAGGCATACCGCAAAGCGGCGGAGAATTACAAAGAACTTCTGAAAGACGACAAGGGGAGCGCCTCGAGCGGAAGTTGGGGACTCTTTGCCAGACGATAGTCGCCCATGCTGTTTTTTTTCTTCCGGCGGCATTAACTTGCCGCCGGATTTTTTAATTTAATGAAAAGGAAATAATCATGCGTTTCGGAATTACCACCGCTGACATTACGCCTCCGTTCAAAACCACTATGGGCGGCTACGGGGGCCGTCAGGATTACTTCGATAAAGTCAATGATCCTCTCTCCTGCACTGTTTTAATTCTTGAGGAAAAAGGCCAAAAAGCACTGATTGCCGCCGCCGACCTGATTACATTTCACGATGAACAGGCCGTTTCACTGCGTCAGCAGCTGGCAGAGCTTGCCGGGACATCTCCCGATAATGTCATGCTGAACGCATCACATACCCACGGCGGGCCCGAACCGCGCGACAAAGGTTCTTATTTTCATGCCTTGCGTGATACTGCGTCTTCAGTAAAATACCGTGAATTTCTGAGAGAACAGATACTGAAAGCCGCCGCTGAAACAGCAGGTAAAATGGAAGAAGGCTCTCTCTGGTTCGGCATTGGAAAAAGCTCAATCCCGATGAACCGCCGCCTCGAACGAAATGGAGAAATTGTCAACGCTCCAAATCCGGAAGGCCCGGTGGATGAGCGTATCCAAGTACTCGCCATAAGAAACAAGGAAGGCATTCTCCGCGCACTGGGAATAAGATTATCCTGTCATCCAGTCGCGACCGGAGCGCAACATCTACTTACCGCAGATTTTCCGGGCGCATTCAAAAAAGCCTGCGCCGACGCTCTGGGCAACGGCGTAACTCCATTTTTTCTCCAGGGCGCGGGAGGCGATATGCGCCCCTCCCCTGTGGCGGACGGTGATAAATGGCGTCAGATGGACCACGCTGAACTTCCCTCGATTGGACAAACTCTCTTACACGAAACTCTGGAAGTCCTTAATAACTCTAACGCAATGGAAAAACTCGATACATTGGAACTTGCAGGGCATTTTGAGTACGCTCTCGCGTCATGTGAACGGCAGTATTGTAAGAAAGAAGACTTCGAAAAACTCCTTTCCAGCAATATCAGCATCGAACGTATTTATGCGCAAAACGCGCTTTGCCGTCTTGAAAAAGGAGAAACAATTCCAGACACAGAGAAAATAGGGGTCCACACATTGTGGTTGAATAAAGATATCGCGATTGTTGGAATACAAGGCGAAGTTCTGATCGGTCTGGGCGCGCATGTTGAGAAAAAACTCGCTCCTAAACACACAATTCTACTTGGTTACTGCAACGGCTGTCTATGTTATTTGCCGGATTCCAAAGAGTTGAAGCGCGGCGGTTACGAGCAGAGCAGTTACCTGTATCACGGCTGGACCGGACCGTTTGCGCCCGGACTGGAAGACACCCTGACCGCATCGGTATTTATTCCTGAATGATTTTTTCTCCAGCTGATTTTTTCTCCCTGAAGAGAGGTTTTTTTTTCAAAATTACCTCTCTGTTTTTTTGCGCAATGATATGTTGTCATATCCAGAAATTCGTAAAAAAAAATTGAAAAAGCTTGTTTTCCATTTGAAAAACAATCTTTTTTAAATATAAGTAAGCTTAAAGAGTCTATGTATGCTTAAATAATTTATTAATATCTATTTGCATAGGAATGCAATCTAAAACAGAAAGGTGAACACTATGTTCAGAAGAAGATGGGATGACTCGATGATAATAAACCACATATTATCAAAACACGGAAGAGAACCCTTGAATTCTCACTATTACGCGACAACCTATCCGGACGTCTATGCGGCGGCGGACAGGCTTTTCGGTTCGTGGAAAGACGCGATTGAAGCCTGCGGCCTCAATTATGCCGAAATCCGTAAATATCGCGAATGGTCAATCACCAAAATACTCGAAGAAATTAAAAAAGCCTACAAAGCTAAAAAATCCCTGAACTCCAAATATATCCAGGACAACAACAGGCCCCTCTACATGGCGGCTATCAAAAGGTTCAAAAGCTGGGGAAACGCTGTACACGCCGCAGGTCTGGATTACAAGAAAATCAGAATAAGAAGAAAAATGTCAGTCGCTGAAATTAAAGAGGAAGTAATAACTCTCTTCAATAAAAAAGTCGACATGGCTTATTCCAATATGAGAGAGAATTACCAGTACCTGCTTGCCTCCGCCATGAAAAAAGTAGGCGACGGCAGCTGGGCCGCCGCACGCAGAAAATGCGGCATTCTCATAAACTACAGGCTCCCGCGCCATAAGAGATTTAAACATTTTGCTGAACAGCAGAAAAAGAACCAGATTGCCGCTGCCGCAAAAGCAGCCCGGAAATCCACGGTAAAACCCGTCAAAAAAACAGTTGCGGTGAAAGCAGCCCGGAAGCCAGTCAAAAAAGTTGCCGCACCGAAGAAGGCCGTAAAAAAAGCCGCTCCGGTAAAAACAGCACGGAAACCTGTAAAAAAAGGTCGCAGGTCTTGACCTTGCAGTAATGGATCTCATCTATTATAGCAAAGCAAAAATGCATCCGGACTTAGTCCGGGTGCATATATTTTTTACTGTAGAAATATCTAAAACACGCAAAATCCAATCAAACTTTCATTATGATTTAGTTTCAGGGTGTCCTCAATATACAACTGTTTCCCATTATTAATTTTGCTTTTACTACAGGAAATTTTCTCTTTAAATTGGGCCGCTTCAACTGTTCAACAAGATAGTCGGCCGTCTGCCTTGCCAATTCAAGATAGTCAGAATCTACAAATGTTATTTCCATATCATAAGGGCTGCTTACCTTGTCTATGCTTATAAGTGAAAATTTTTCCGGAAGTTTAAAACCTTTGGCATATAAAAACGGCAGCGCCTCCACGCCGATAGCGCCTTGCGAAAAAAATACGGCATCAGGCTTCAATCTTGATATTTCATGAACAACTTTTTCCCCAAGCGTTTCACCCGGCGAATAGGAGAGGTTTATGATATGCTCCGGATTCACCGGACGGGAGTTTTTCCTGAACGCCGCCTTGAAAGCCTCAAGGCGCAGGGTGTTGTACTGACGCTCCGCCCTGTACATGAAGAGTATTTTCCTATGATTATAATTAATGAGCAGTTCGACGGCCTGGGCGATTGCCTGTTTTTCGTCTATGAGCGCGGCGATGCATTCGCTGTTGGACGGGTGATATCTCAGGAAAAGTACCTGTATTTTCCTGTTTCTCTTTGTAAATCGCTCAATGAGCTCGAACTCTCCCTCATTGGGAAAAAGCCAGACGAAGGCGTCGATTTTTTCCGACAGCGTATTTATGTGCCCCTCCTTCAATTCGGAAAAAGTCAGAAGCTCGACATGAATTCCTTCCATATTAAGGCGGAAGCATATTTCATTCTGTGCTTCGGCATACATACCGACATCTGTTTGTGAAAGGCGCCTGTAAATGAGGCCAACGCGGAAATCTTTTCTGACGTCTGTCTCCGACCGGTCCATCACAAAATTTCCAATTCCCGGCTTTGCAAGCAGACTTTTTTCCTCAATGAGTACCTTCAACGCCTTTCTGACGGACATTCTTGATATCTTGAATTTGCCGGCAAGAAAATTTTCTCCGGGAATGCAGTCTCCGGGGCGGAGTTTATTCTTCTTTATCTCTGATTTTAAGTAATTCAAAAGAGAATTATATACAGGTTTGGCGTCTTTCATTTTCAATCACCCGGAATTTATGATATACATGTCATTATACATGTATACTACTGTTTAAGGAAAAAGTCAAGGGCTCTGGCGTTTAAGTCAAAAAAAAGTCAAAAAAAAAACACTTTATTCCAGGGAAGGCTATTGACTTTGCCTAAATAGACATGTATAATATTCATGTCTAACAAATGAAATAATGCCGTGATTTGTAAAGTTGAACAGTTTTTTTGTAATTGATACTTGTGAAAAGCTATTCCATATAGAATGAGTAAGGAAGGAAAGTACAGAAAAATGTTTTTAAGTATGTGGACAGGTTATTTTGCGGATTTAACGCTTGTCGATGCATTAAAGAAACTTGCCGGGGCAGGTTTTAAATATGCGGAACTCGCTTCTCTTGCTTATTTTCAGAAGGGCCCAAAAAACAACGAAAAAATCTATAAAATTAAAAATCTTTGCGATAAGCTCGGTATAAAACTTCATCAAGTTCATGGACACTTCGGCACATATATCGAAAAAAGTACTTGCGCTTGGGAAAAACGGTTTGCGGTCTGCAAAGAGGAAATAAAAATAAGTTCAAATCTCGGAATAGGAATAATAGTGTCGCATCCCTTGTGCCTGGAAAGAGATATTAATCCAAAACAGAGGAATTCCGTTGACTATTACCAGTACCTTATGAAGGAAAATATATCTTTTTATAAGAAACTTATACCACTTCTTGAAAAATATAATGTGAAAATTGCAATCGAAAATATGCTATCCTCCTTTAATTGTTTTTATTCCGCAGAAGAACTTCTGGAAATCATTGACTCATTGAAATCCGAACATTTCGGTATCTGCATGGACACGTCACACCTTCAGGGATCCGGACAGAATTTAAGCAGATTTATCCTGAAGGCTGGGAAACAACTGATTGCCACACATATCTCGGACAACCTGGCCGGCAAAAATCTTGATTTACATCTGATGCCCGCCTTTGCCAATAATAATGATGGTTGGGTTGACTGGTTTCCTGTTAGAGAAGCCCTTGAAAAAAGCGGTTACAACGGTAGCTTTAACCTTGAGATACCCGGAGAAGGTATGATATGTACACCTCTTGTGATAAGGGAGAGGAAAGTAAAATACGCATATGAATATCTTACTGAATTCCTGGAACACAAATTTTAATTTAGCATTGAAAAAACTTGAGGAGCAAGATGTTTACTGTAATTAAAAACTCAGCATTCCGCAATTTTCTTTTTACTTTAGTAGAATTGCTCATCGTAATTTCCATAATAACAGTGCTTTGCAGCCTCCTGCTCCCGGCATTGCAGAAAACGAGGGAGAAAGCCAGGGAAATAAGCTGTGCCAGCAACATGAAGCAGATAGGCATCTGCCTCTCGATGTACACGTCTGATTATAACGGTTTTGTTCCGGCTGACTATGTGGATGAAAATTCCAATAGTGTTTATCCACAAAGCCTTTTAAACGAGTATGTCAATAAAAACGCTATCTGGAGATGCCCTGATGATAGAGGAGCCTTGTTAAGATTTATAAGATTATATACGGGAGCGCCTAAATTATATATCAGCATTACATATAATGCCCACTCAATGTATGCTAATTCCACCAGCAAATATTATATCCGCCATCGCATGGGGGACGGTCATGAATCTAAAATCATAGCATTCACAGATTTCATTGCTCAAAGAGTAAGCAGTGGAATATATGCCCCTCAAATACAAACTGATCTTCTGTCGCCGGATTACGTTCCCAGTTTATTCCTCCAATTCTGGCGTCACAACAGGCGACCAAATGTCCTTTTTTTTGACGGACACACAACCAACACGAGGGCGATAGCCGATTCATGTCAATGGCCTGACGGCTGGAGATGGAATGTCAAACACCGCGGTTGCCCAAGCACGGCATTTAACGATTAAGGAACAGCAATATGCGTTGGAATGAAATGACTGCGCCGGAATTTAAAGAAGCCGTAACAATGAGTAAAGGTGTATGTCTTTTGCCGCTTGGCGTTATGGAAAAGCACGGTAATCACCTGCCCGTCGGCATTGATTATATGAAAGCCTGGCATTACGCAGATATGGCGGCAACGCGGGAACCCGCGATTGTCTTTCCGCCTTTTTATGCCGGTTCAATTTCAGGGGCAAAACATTGTCCGGGAACTTTTGCATTGCCCACCCCGCTTATCTATGAGTTTCTGGATGAGACTTGCAGGGAAATCGCCCGTAACGGACTGAAAAAAATAATCCTCGTCAACGCGCATGGCGGAAATCAGTCGTGGCTGGCAAATTTTCTGCGCATGCAACTTGATTCCAAGCGTGATTATATGGTATATCTCTGCTCGCATGACTTCGGGGCAAAAACGGAAAAAGCAAAAGCTGAATTAAAACAACGCACCGGAGATTTCGGCGGACATGGCAGCTCTTATGAGACGGCAGTAGCCCTCTATCTTTTTCCCAAACTGGTAAAAATGGATAAAATTCTGCCGCCCGAAAACGGAAGGCCGTTACAACGCCTAAAAAGTCTTGATGAATATGCCGTTAAAACTCCAATGGCATGGTACTCTAAACATCCGGAGCACATCGCGGGATATGGGGGAGAAACGACAAATACGGACGGAGAAAAAATATGCAAAGCCATAACAGAAGACTTGTGCGAGATAATCCGCCGGGTCAAATCAGACAATGTATCAATGGAACTTTACCATGAATTTTTTCAACAAACAGAACACTAAAAGAAAGGACAGGCTAATGAGAAAAACAGGATGGTCCGCAAGTATCGCTCTCATAATGTTGACGGGAGCAGTCGCGTTCGGCATGGACGTGGGAATTTACACGCCGTCGATGGCCGGAGGAAAAAGTATAGGAGAAGGCGCTGTTGGAGCGACTTTGACGGAAGCAAATATCAGTACAGAGAACTTTGCGCAACTTTCACTCGCAAATCTCCTGAAATACAAGGTTGTCATTATTCCGAATACGAAAAAAATGCCTAAGGACGAAGATAAAAGATGGCAGGACAATCTGCGGGCTTATGTTGCCGATTGCGGCGGCTCGATTATTTTCTGCCATGACGCGGTCGGCGCGAAGAGGTCTCCGTTCGGCATGCTGCCGCTGTTTCCTGAAATAATTGCCATGAACACTGTTGAATGGGTTGATGCTTCAGAAGTCAGAGTCTCCATTGATCCATTGTTAGCGGACTTCCAGTATCTCCCATCCTACGGTATTGATCAGACAACAAAGCACATGTACAACGACCATTTTGCCTTCAGCTGCATAAAAGGTAAAACACTTCTTTCCGATATAAAAACAAAAAAGTCGGTGGTGGCGGTTGGCGAAGTTGGTAAAGGCAGAGTGGTTTTTGACGGGATGTGGGGAGGTAAACCTAAAGGACTGGCTTCACAGCTTGAAGGAATAGATAAAGATATCATGATCAATACAGTGAAATGGTGTCTTGCCGGAAAAGGTCTCCTTGTCTCTGACGCCTCCAAAGTAACAGTAAAAGAATGGCGTCCCGATGTAACAGGAGGAAGTAAATCTCAGAATAAAGTAGCTGTAATTTATGGTGAAAGCTATGAAGGCAGCGCGGAACTCGCACAGGAAAAAATTACGGCATCAGGCATTGACTACGATTTTCTGCCGATGCATTTCCTAGCAATTAGAGACATGAAACAAAGTGATTATAAGCTGCTGATCGTTTTTCTCCAGGCAGGTGAAATGCAGGAGTCAGCCGAGGCCTTCAATAAAATAAAATCATACTTGGAACAGGGAGGAAAGGCAATTATATTTCTGCCGCATTATGATTTAAAAAAGAATAATGGCGAAAAACTGCTTGAAATGATAGGCAGCAAAGCTCTGTCAAACTTCAATCCTAACCCGGAAGAGGCGTCGAATGTTCTCAGGAAAATTGTTTTTCTTGACCCAAACCATAAACCGGCAGAGATTGAAAATACTTTATACGGAATTACCGATATCTCAAAACCGCAAGCCGAAAAAGGAACAATAATCGCCTACTGGACCAATGCTAAGGGCGAAAAGAAATTTCCGGCAATTATAAAAGCGAATTTCGGATATCTGTTCAACAATGACACCTATGGCGATCCCTGTAACAATGATATGTTTATTGCTAACGCGGCAAGCGAACTCCTGCCGGAAATAAAAGAAAAAGTTTTTGAAAATCTCGTAAAAACATATGTAGAGAAGAAAGCAGAAGTTAAACAGGCGCAGCTTTCTGTTAACGGCAAAGAGCTTTATTCCAGCGCTGAACAGCTCAAACAATCCGCGGAAAAAGCCGCAAAAGAGAAGGATTTCATTTCGGCGAACAGCTTAATTCTACGCGCTAAAAACCAACTTGTCAAAGCCTTTGCGGCATCAATACCCAGCGCCAAAGGAGAAGAGCGCATGGTGTTTGTTGTTTCCAGAGGCCTGGACCCAGAAACAACTTGCGCGCGTCTGGCAACTGCCGGTTTTACAGGAATTGCAATTATACACCTCGAAGGACATTACCCCAGCGAACTCTACGCCCGAATTGACGACGGCAAGCTTGACTTGATGCAGCTCTGGATAGACACAGCCCATAAATACGGATTGAAAATAGGGCCATCAATCAGTACTTTTTCCATTTACAAAGGTTCAAAAGAACTTGAACAAGGCATGAAAGAGGACTGGCGGGTCGTAACGACCGATCTTTACGGGAAAGCTCCGAAGCCGTTTAAAAGCAATCCGGCCAAGATCACATTCTGTCGCTCGCACAAGGAAGTCTCAGATTACGCAATCAAAAAGTCACTGGAGGTCATAAAAAAATATCAGGTTGACTATATTTTCTATGATGGTATAAGATGGGGGGATACATGCTACTGTGACCATTGCGCCAGGGAATTCCAGAAAGACACCGGCATAAAAATCGACAAATGGCCGGATGACGCAATGTCCAAATACCAAAATGAATACAATGACTGGCGCGCCAAACACGTTACGAAAGTTGTCCGTGAAGCCAGTAAAAACATTGCTGAGATAAACCCGAAGATTAAATTGGGAGTATATACTTTCCGCGGAAAATATTCCTCATGGGCAAAAGGCCAGTACTGGTGGGA
This sequence comes from Lentisphaerae bacterium GWF2_44_16, assembly GCA_001803225.1. Taxonomy (GTDB): domain Bacteria; phylum Verrucomicrobiota; class Lentisphaeria; order Victivallales; family GWF2-45-14; genus GWF2-44-16. Next base: position 11,122 of record MHBF01000004.1, read on the forward strand.
ATGGGCCAATTACGTTGATTATATCATGCCAATGTATTACAATCCGGACAGTCAAGCCCTGGAAAACTTGTGCAAAGAAATCAACAGCCTTATACCATCAGGCAGCAGGGCAAAGTTAGTTCCATGCCTGGCACCAAGCGGCTATAGGACAACCAGTCAGTTTATTATGCTTCAACAGATAGATATACAGAGGAAATACGGCCCGGCTGGAATAATGTACTTCAGGTATCTTTATCTAAGCGATTCCAATCTTGCATTACTGAAAAACGGGCCTTTCAGAAATAAATAGGAGCGTGACTAAATGAAATTCAGATCGTATCTGACAGCAATATGTTTAATTCTTTTACTGAGTTTGAATATCTTTGCGGCAGATGTCGGCATCATAGACGCGGGCGGCGCATACAGCGATATCGACAGGATTATTGAAGTGGTAACGGCCCTGGGACACAGGGCCTCAACGCTTCCGGAGAATAGCATTGCCCGTCCTACCGGATTGACTCATTATGACTGCATTGTCCTGGCGCACCGTTCCGGCCCGCTTACTGAAAGTGAGTACAAGGCGCTGGCTGAGTACGTAGAAGATGGAGGAACGCTGCTCTTAACAGGTATGGCGGCATATTGGATGAAATCTTCCGGTGAAAACAATAAAAAATTAAAGAAGATTGGAGGTGAAGGGCCATTGAAAGATGCCGCCGGAGTGAAAATAGCCGGAGCAAATGAAGCCGCAATCTCGAAATTAAAAGTGCTAAAGCAAAACTCTTTCTGTACAGGCTTAGCGGACGTTATTGAAATCAAAGCAATTTCACACGACAAGAAAACACCATCGTACAATGTAAATAACCCCGCAAGCTGGCGTAACTCCGGCGCGTTTCCATTAAAAACTATTACGGCGACAACTCTCATCAAGGTTGAAACAGTTAATGAAAAAGGAAATGCTTCCGAGAGTGATTTTCTTACTGTTAATTACTATGGACAGGGACAATGTATTCGCCTTGCGTGCCGAATAGTTCCACTGATACTGGATCGAAAGGTAAAAGATTTAGCCATGCTTATGGATAATATCCTGAAATTTTCGGAAACGCCTGACAAGAAAAAGTGAACTCTCATTAACAAAATTACAGCAAGAAACAGGATTTATAAATGATATCAATTTCAGCAAAATCATTTGCCAGACGATTGGACATTCTCAGAAAAAAGGCGGTCAGTTTAAACATCAAGTATCGCTTTTCCGAATTGCAGGATTTCCATGAAACCACATTAAGCGTTATGGATAAGAACACCACATCTGATCTTGAACCTGAATTCGAAGCAAGGTTAAAATGGTGGGAACTAATACTTTCAGGTCCCTGTGAACTTAATGAAGGTTTCGATGAAAAGGAATGGTTCGCAAAACTTGACCGGGCATTAGGCGAGATGCCTTACACACTTTTAAAACACACCGGAAAAGAAGCACGCGTGGCAGAACTGATATTGAAGAATATTTTCCAGTTTTTAAATTACAAACCCGTCTATGCCGGAAAACATATTGACTGGAATGATAATCCCTTCGGAGATCGCGAATGGACTACTTGCATGAACCGGCATTCATTTCTCTTAAATCTTGAACAACAGTATTCCGTCAGCGGAGATAAAAAATACGCGGAAAAATCTAAAGAACTGTTTTTGGATTGGGCATGCTCTCAACCGATAGAAGAATGGAACAATGGGCGTTACGCATGGTCCTCCCTTAATGCCGGTATCCGGGGCATTGTCTGGCCCAAGATTTTTTGCATGTGGAACAAGGCCAATATGCTGACAGGGCCATTCAAGACAGCAGCCATGAATATCCTGATAAAAAATGCGGAATTTCTAATGAAATTTAAAAATCCAGGCCCCTCCAACTGGCGGATATTTGAAGCGCAAGGACTATTCTGCATGGCACTTATATTTCCGGGACTGAAGCAAGCTGTACGTTGGAGAAATGAGGCCGTGAAACGCTTAAAATTTGAGATGGTACGCCAAATAAGGAGAGATGGATGTCATTTTCAGAATTGTCCCGGTTATCATCAGGGGATGCTAAGAGCATTTTATACTGTAAGTATTCTGGCAAAACGGCTTCAAATAAAAAATCTTTTCAATGATAAAGTTTTTTTAAGGACTGTGGAAAAGATGTGTGAATTTTCCATGTATACCGCCGATCCTGACTTCAAAACCCTGCCAATAGGCGATTCTGGGATAAGCGATATTACAGAAAGTTTCGCGGAGTGCAATGAATTGTTTGATCGCAATGATTTTAAATATATTCTCTCAAAAAGGAAAAAAGGTATTCTGCCCCGAAAAACTTCATGCTTATTTAAATCAAGCGGTCATGTAATATTCAGAAGCGACTGGAGCCGAAGTGCCAGATTCATGCTTTTCGATCTTGCCGAGCATATGGGTTGCCACAGTCATTATGATGTATTCAATATTCATGCCTGGGCTTACGGACGCGAATTGATATGTGACAGCGGAAGGAGTACTTACCGTCAGGAAGACAAACAGATGATGCAAGCATCCTCCCGGCATAATACTGTTACCGTCGACAACAAAAATCAGAATCTTCTGCTACCTGTCCCGCATAAGTTTAAAACCCAAAAAAACTGGGGGTTTGTTCAGGCTGAATCATTTAATTACGATGGTGTTAAGTATATCAGAGCTATTATCTTCATCGATGGGAAACATTGGATTGTAATTGATTCTCTTCATAGTTGCAGTATTCACGATTATACGCTCAATTTCCATATTTTGCAGAAAAAAGCTTTTCTAAACAAGCAGGAATTGATTATGCCGAACATGATTATTAACTGCAGTTCCGATGTTCCGGTTAAAAGCATTCTGGAGCCTTCTGTTATCGGAAGGGATTATAATAAAGTTTTAAAAGGACAGGTTTTAAGATATATGGCCAGAGCTCAAAATGTCCGGTTTGTTACTTTACTTGCAACATATGAAGAACAGCGGCATCCTGTCTGCCAAATGGAAATAGATTATGACAGCGTTATTAAAATAAAAGCCGGAATAGGGAATAAAAATTACCAGATAGATTATTCCGAAAATAAGGCGGGTGTCAACATTTATTCTCCGGCAGATGGCATTATTGCTTTTTAAAAACAACTTCCTCTGTAAGTCAAAAACGCAGAACAGGCGCTTCATAAGATAACGGCATTGCAGATTAACCCTGCTCCACATAAACAGCGATAAAGACAACACACACGTAAAAGCAGAATTTGTTTGCTGAATTTACTTTTGAACTATTTAAAACCGGGGCTTGAACTGTATATTTCCTTATGATATTTCTGAAATGAAAGGATTGTGAATATGTCCATGTATGATGTTGTCATAGGTCTTGAAGTCCACGTTCAGGTAAGGACTGAAAGCAAGATGTTCTGTTCCTGCCCGAATAAATACGGAGCGGAACCCAATACTCTCGTCTGTCCCGTATGCATGGGATACCCCGGTGTCATGCCTGTCCCCAATCGCAAGGCTATAGAGAAAACAATCATGGCCGGGCTCATGTGCTCTTGTTCGATAGCGCCTTACAGCAAATTCGACAGGAAAAGCTATTTCTACCCGGACATGCCCAAAAATTACCAGATATCCCAGTACGACCTGCCTTTCTGTCTGAAAGGCAAAGTGCATATTTCAGGGAAAGGTTTTTCAGGGGAGGAACTCGGAGACAAGGAAATAGGCATCACCAGAATACACCTTGAAGAAGACGTCGCAAAAAATACGCATCTTGCGGGTTACAGCGGCATTGATTTCAACAGGGCCGGCGTGCCGCTGATGGAAATCGTAAGCGAGCCGGACATGACAACTGCCGATGAAGCATACGCTTATCTCTCCGCGTTGAAACAGATAATGCAGTATGCCGGCATCAGCGACTGCGATATGGAAAAAGGCCAGATGCGCTGCGATGTGAATATATCACTCAAACCCACAGGCGCTGTGAAATTCGGAACTAAAATTGAGATTAAAAATCTGAACAGTTTCCGTTCCGTTCACCGTTCACTGCTCCATGAAATCAAACGTCAGGGAAAACTTCTGGATGAAGGTAAAATACTTTCTCAGGAAACGCGCGGCTGGAATGACGATCTCGGCGAAACGTATCTCCTCAGAAGCAAGGAAAACGCGCACGATTACCGTTACTTTCCTGAGCCCGATCTAATGCCTTTTAAATTCACGGACTCCGATATAGACGCTTTCAAAAAAGGTCTGCCGGAATTACCGGAAGCCAAAAGGGAACGTTTCGTCAGCAGCATGGGCCTTACGACATATGACGCGCACGTCCTGACTCTGGAAAAAGCTTATGCCGACTATTTTGAGGAAGGCGTGGCTTTCACAAAGAATACAAAACAGCTGGCGAACTGGATTATAACGGAACTCCTTAGAGAGCTTTCAAACGCTAATGTATCCATCGCCGAATCCAAAATCCGCCCGAAACAACTGGCTGAACTTGTAGAGCTGATAAGCAGCGGCGCAGTCACGGGAAAAACCGCCAAGGATGTCTTTACCGAGATGTTCCAAACGGGAAAAGACGCACAATCCATTGTAAAGGAAAAGGGCCTGGTACAGGTTACCGACTCATCCGAAATCGAAAAGTTTGTAACTCAGGCTATTGAGCAGAACCCGTCTCAGGCGGAACAGTACAGAAGCGGGAAAACAACTGTGTTCCAGTTCTTTGTCGGTCAGGTGATGAAGCTTTCAAAAGGAAAAGCCAACCCGCAGATTGTCCAGAAACTTCTGAAGGAAAAACTGGACAGCTGACACGTTCACCTCAAGAGACAAAACGCTATTTCAGAATGAGTTTTCTTCCGCGGGAAATTTCTTTTCACTCACGTCTTTTACGTAGGAGGAAAAGGCTTTTCTGATATCTTCGTTCAGGTTTGCGTAACGCCTTGTATGCTTCGGTACAAAGTCAGTAAAAAGGCCAAGGATATCGTTAACGACCTGTACCTGGCCGTCACAGTCGGGCCCGGCGCCGATACCTATTGTGGGAATAAGCAGTTCGGATGAGATCATTTTTCCCAATGTCGCGGGCATAGCTTCCAGAACAACACAGAAAGCCCCGGCTTCCTGAAGGGCTTTCGCGTCACTCATAAGTCTTGCGGCATCGGCTTCGGTCCTGCCCGTAACTTTGTAAGCTCCTGCTGTAAGTATATTTTGAGGAAGCAAACCGATATGCCCCATGACAGGCACCCCGGCGGCAACAAGACGTTCAACGGTATGGGCCATAGCAGCGGAACCGCCTTCGATTTTAACGGCGTCAACACAGGCTTCCTGCATGTATCTGGCGGCATTGCGCATGGCGTCTTCCGGAGATATCTGATAAGTCATGAAAGGCATATCGCCCACGATAAATGAAAACTTTGCCCCTCTGCGCACGGCCCTGCAATGGTGAAGCGACTGCTCAATTGTGAGAGGAATAGTAGTTTTGTAACCAAGCACCGCCATACCGAGAGAGTCTCCGACGAGGATAAGCTCCACGCCGCATTCTTCCGCCAGCTTTGCCGTTGGCGCGTCATAAGCGGTGAGGCAGACTATTTTTTCGCCTTTTTCTTTTCTTTTGCGAAAGTGAGATACTGTCAGCTTTTTATCAAATTTCATAATTCAATCCTGTTTTTACAGATAGTAAAGATATACTTTATTTTGAAGAAAACAAGAAAATGGCCTCATCGAAAAGTTGAAGGCCCTGTGTTATTTTTTCTTGGCGTTCTGTTCGCGTTCCGCTGATTTGAGGTACACTATTTCGGGAATGTTCTCAAGAAATTTCACGGTTTCATGGTCTTTTTCAAAGCCCAGCATTTTCGCGGCGGGCGTGTCAAATATATTTACGGCATCAATGCGTCTGCCCTTGCCCATAATCCTGGCCATGATGTCGCTGAGGTTTATGAGAGCGCTCAACTGCCTGGCAAGTTCCCCGTCAAGAGTAAAATCATAATCATTGAAGTCATGATGATGTTGAATAGCTGAAATTATAGTCTCGTTGACTTTCCAATGAGTCGCGAGATAACTTCCGGCCCTCTCATGGAGTTCAGGGAATACCTTGTCAAAGAGATCCTCCGTCATTTCAAAATCTACATGAGTGGGGAATTCGTAAGTATCAGTAAGGGCTTTAAGAATGCCCAGCTTGCCGATATCATGCATAAGCCCGGCCAGGAAAGCGCCGTCGGGGTCAGGGTAATATATCTGCGCCAGATAACTTGAGATAAGCGCCGTAGCATAACAATGCTCAACGATATCAACAGCCAGATCATTGAAAAGCATGTCAGTGGAAAAAGTCATTTTTGAAGAATACATGTAGAGGAGTGCCTTGATATTTTCCTTACCGAGACGCGGGAGAGCAACCCTCAAATCATTTATAACAACGCCTCTGCTGTAAAGGGAGGAATTTATCACTTTTATGAATTCCCCAACCATGGCGGGACTGCGCCTCACCAGATCAATGACCTCATTATAGTCGAATTCGTGCTTATTGAGTATCTGCATTGTCCGCATGACGTTTTCAGGGATTTCTATTACGGGAAACTCATCCGCTTCAAGCTTTCTCCTGAGTTCTTCGGCGACCCTGTCGTCACTGAGTATCTCGAATACAGGCAGTTCAGTCGCCGGATATCCCTCAAAACACCACCAGTAATCAGTATCAACGATTTTCGTTTCTTCTTTTTTCTCTTTCTTATGGGCAAGATCTTTTTTCGCGTCTACAGTATTTTCCCCTTCTTTCTTTTCGGCATTTCCCTGTTTTTCGGGGAGTTCTTTTTTATTATCCTCTCCGGGAATAGTTCCGGTAAATAAATAAATGATACGGCGTTGAAGTCCGTTCAGGAAAGCCAGGAAAAAGAAAGAGCCTTTTTTATCATGCATATTTTTGTCCTCGTTGTCATGCATATATAAAATTACGTCTCAGAAGTCTTAAATGCAACAATTTGCGGAATATTATCAAGAAATTTTATTGTCTCGTGATTTCGATCCATAGCCAAATCGATAGTAGCCGAAAGATCAAAAATATTAACCTTATCAATGCGCCTTCCTTTTTTAAGTATTCTTGCCATTGTATCGCTGAGATTTATGAGAGCGCTCAGGTGATGGGCAAGCTGTTCCTCTTCAGGAAAGCCGAAATCAAAGAAATCATGGTGATGCTCTATGGATGAAATAATGTTATCATCAACTCTCCAGTGGGTGGCGAGAAATTTACCGGCTTTAGGATGAAGTTGCGGCAGAATATTGTCAAATATCTCCTCCGTAACCTGAAAATGGACTTTTTTGGGCAATTTGTAAGTATCTGAAATAGCCTTGAGAATACCGAGCTTGCCGATATCGTGAAGCAGGCCGGCGAGAAAAGCACCGTCGGGGTCGGGATAATATCGCTGACTGAGGAAAGCCGCTATTAAAGCCGTGGCATAGCTGTGTTCAACAATTTCGACAGCCAGATCATTAAAAAGCGGGTCTCCTGAAAAACTGAGTTTGGAAGAGTACATGTAAAGGAGCGCCTTAACGTTTTCCCTGCCAAGCCTGGGAAGTGCCAGCTTGAGATCACTTATGTCTATTCCCCTGCTGTAAAGGGAGGAATTTATGACACGTATGAACTCGCCAGCCATAGAGGGGCTGTGATGTATCAGACTTGAAACATCCGCATAACTGAATTCCGGATTGTTGAGTATCCTGAGGGTTTTGGTAATATTTTCGGGTATTTCTATCAGCGGAAACTCATCGGCATCAAGTTTTTTATTCAATTCGTCAGAAACTTTAGCGTCATCTATTTCCTCAAAAACCGGCACAACGTCCAAAGGAGGATCTCCCTGATAACACCACCAGTACTGGCTGTCATCAATATCGTCCTGAGGCTTATTCATCCGCCTGGCAAAGGTTACGAGTTCATCATCATCCATTGAAGCTGTATCAGTGTCCTCGTAATTTCCACTTTCAGACTTTTTTTCTTTTTTCGAAAAAGGATCGTCATCAGGGGGACCCATAATCAGGTCAATGACTTTTTTCTGGATTTTTTTCAACATTGATGACATAAATCTCGAACTCTCTTTTTCAATACCATATCATTGTAACATTTTTTCTCAAAATTACAACACCCGAAGTATGAATTCAAGACTCGAAAAAGCTAATTTGGCGCTCTGTTATTTGAAAAAAGCCTTGAGTCCATCCTGATTTCCGGCGCCGGAGAGCGCGAGCATCAGCAGGATACGCGCCTTTCTAGGCGGAAGATCTCCGGCAAGTATAGCCCCGTCCTTTTCAAGAGTAGCGCCTCCCCCCTCTCCGCCGTAAAGAGGAAGAACGCGCCCGTAATACACATCCGAGGCAATCACTACCGCGACGCCTTTGCCGATTGCATACTTCACGGCTTCATAAACAGGCGGGTTGACATTTCCCGCTCCCATTGCTTCAACGACAATACCTTTCGCGCCGGAATCGACGGCATAGCGGAGCAATTTCCCGTCAGCCCCGGAATACGCCGAAACAATAGCAACATCAGGAAGCACAGCAGACAATGGGAAAGTCAGCCTTCCAAGACGGTCATTTATGCGGTAAACTTTTCCCATATCAATAGTTCCGAGATATCCCTTCTGCCCCGACTCGAATGTCTGAACGTTCGTCGTACTGACTTTTCGGACATCTCTCGCGGAGTTTATATACTGGTTCATAGTCACGGTAACTCCCCAGTTGAGGGCATCAGGGGAACAGACCTGAATTACGGCATTCAGAAGGTTTGCCGGACCATCCGGGCATGGGTCTGAAGCATCTCTCATGGCGCCGACAAAAACGACAGGCTTGTTCACGTCAAGGGTCAAGTCAAGGAAATAAGCGCCTTCCGCCATTGTGTCCGTGCCGTGGGTCACAACGACGCCGGTAACTTTCGGGTCTTTCAATATGTCATTGACTGTAGCACTCAGTTTCCGCCAGTTTTCAGGGGCCATGTGCGAACTGTCGATGTTCATGAAATTAATCACCTTGATATTGGCGAGCTTCTTCAATTCAGGGACCGCGCTTATAAGCGTATCACCGGAAAGCGCGGGAACAGAGGCCCCCGTCTTAGGATCTTTTTTCTCGGCGATAGTGCCGCCCGTGGTAACAATCACCACGTTGGGCAATTTTTCTATTTTTCCTTCCCCGTTTCCGAAAACAAACGTTCCCGGAATAAAACAACACACGATAAAAAGAAACCCTTTAAATCCTGTCATAGCTACTCCTGTAATTTCAATATGGCCTTAAAATAACAGAACAGCAGACTATTTCAATTAAGATACAACCATTTCTTTTGTACATTTTTAAAGTCCAACTTGAAAAATACACAAAACGTAATAAGCTCTTAATATCCAGAAAATAAAACATGGAGACCGAGCATGATTCCAAGGCAAATACAATCCGAACTGGCCCTGGCAGCCAAAGAGTATCCGGTAGTAACAATCAGCGGTCCGCGTCAATCGGGAAAGACGACCCTTGCCAGGATGCAGTTTCCTGATTACAGTTATGCCAATCTTGAGTCTCCTGAGCTGCGTCGCCTGGCTACAAACGACCCCCTCGCTTTTTTCGCGCGACATCCAGCCCCGATGATTATTGACGAAGTGCAAAGAGCGCCAGAACTCCTCTCTTACATACAGACCATATCCGACAAATCAAAGAAACGCGGCCAGTATATATTGACAGGAAGCCATCAGTTACGACTGCATGAGGCGGTCAGCCAGTCGCTGGCAGGACGCACCGCCCTCCTGAGGCTACTGCCCCTTTCCCTTGAAGAATTGAAGAACAACAATTTGTGCAACATGGACTGGAACATGCTCATTTACCATGGATTTATGCCACGCCTTTATGAGGAGGATATTGACCCGGCCCGGTTTTACCGGAACTATTTCCAGACTTATGTCGAACGGGATGTCCGCCAAATGATAAATGTGAAAAGCCTGATAGCGTTTGAAAGCTTCATGCGCCTGCTGGCCGGAAGGATCGGGCAGATTGTGAATCTGCATTCGCTCTCCTCGGATGTGGGCGTATCAAGTACCACCCTTAAAGAATGGGTTTCGGTTTTGGAGGCATCTTTTGTCATTTTTCGTCTTCCGCCATATTTTGAAAATTTCGGAAAGAGGATTATAAAGTCCCCCAAAATATACTTCACTGAAATCGGCTTGGCCGCATATCTCCTCGGGATTGAAAAACCGGAGCATGTGACACGTGATCCGCTGCGAGGAAATCTATTTGAAAACATGGTGGTACTCGAAGCGCTGAAAACAAGGTTTAACGCCGGGACCGACCCTAATTTGTTCTTTTTCAGGGATAACAAAGGCAATGAGGTTGATCTGATATTTAAAAAAGGGCGGCAACTTATTCCAGTAGAAATCAAGTCCTCAATGACTTTCAACTCCGACTTTACAAAGGGAATCGACTATTTCAGAAAAATTGCGCGTGATGCGGTAAATGGAACAGTCATCTATAACGGAGAAATGACCGGAAATATTTCAGACACCCGATTTATCAATTTTGTCAATACCTCCGAAATTTTCAGCGAGCCTGACTGATGATTTTTACTTTTCACCATTTTAGAAGGCGTAAAGCATTTTTATACAAAATTAAATCTTTTTCATCATCCGTCAAAGGCAATTTTCTGAAGGTTTCAAGTTCGGCTTTCTGATCGCGCCACGGGCTGTCGGTACCGAAAAGTATCCTGTCCGCCCCGTGCTTTCTTATGATTGAAACAATCTTATCGTTTTCAAGAATACCCAGCACAAAAGCCAGGTCAAGATATACGGGAAGCCCCGCCAGTTTTTCTTCAACCTCATTCCAAAGCTCCCATGAACCCAGATGCGCTACCACCAGCGTAAGCTTTGGAAAACGCCTGTGCAGTTCGGCAAAATCCGCCGGACATGAAAGCGGAGGAGGAGAAAAATTAATATCCTTCCCGGCATGGGTCATAACGAAAATATCATTATCCGAACACGCCTGCCATATCTTTTCAAGCCGTTTTTCAAGGGGATTGAACGTCTGATATTCAGGGTGCATCTTCACGCCTTTCAGACCGAGGGACTTTATCCACGGAATGGCGTTTCCAGGGTCTGGCGTATCCGGATGTATGGAGCCCAGCGAATAAACAGGGGCAACGTTATGAATAGAAGCCCATTTGTTAATTCCCCTCACCGAATCAGCCGAAGTCGCCAGCGGTAAATTCAGGGAAATGTCAATCCCTGCTTCCGTCATCGACTTTTTAAGCCCGTTCAACGTGCCGTCCGTATAAGGTTTCATATTATTAGGCGCGGCAAGCAGAGATATAGCCTTCTCAACAATGTTATCAGGGAAATAATGAACATGAAAATCTACTACCATAACGCTCTTTTCCATCTCGAAGTAAACAACATTTCGTGCAAATATATTGGCTCTCCGTTATTTTTCCAAGCAGATCTTGAAAAAGTAATACTTTATATTACTTTAAAAAGGCCCAAATGTATCCTCTGGAAAGGGTGACGGCAATCAAGATGAAAAAAAACAAAAAAGAAGAAGTTGTTTCGTTCAAGGCCGATGACGCGCTTTTAAAAGCCATCAAAGGCATAAGGAACCGTTCCGAATTCATACGCTCCGCGATACTTTCAGCGCTCGACTGCACCTGTCCCCTCTGCAAAGGCACGGGAACTCTCACTCAGCATCAGCGCGCGCACTGGGCAATCTTTACTCAAAACCATACTGTCAGAGAATGCGAAAGCTGTCACGGCATACATCTTTCATGCACCAACGATAAGGGAAAAAGGAGCATAAAACAATGAGAGTTTTGTTTTCAATGGCGGCACTCTTTTATCTTCTCACCGCAAACACCCTCCGCGCTGAAGGGCCACTTCGAATCATGACGGGAATACCGCCGCAAAAATATATAGTAGAGCAGATAGGCGGAGACAAAGTAAAAGCATCAGTACTGGTAACTCCAGGCAAAGATCCGCACATGTATGAACCCACCCCCAGACAAATAATGGATTTGAGCAACGCCCGGATATATTTTGAAATCGGCATGCCCTTTGAAAAAGCCATACTCGACAAAATACGGCAGATGGGACTGAAAACCAAAATCATTGACTCCGCCGAGGGAATAAAACGGGTACCAATGGAAAAACACCTGCTCTTCAGTGAACACGATGACGATCCTGATGAAACAACAGGCCTCGACCCCCATATATGGCTTTCAATATCTAACCTCAAAAAGCTGGCATCAAATATATGCGCGGCCCTTTCCGAAGCAGACCCGGCAAATGAAAAACTTTATAAGTCCAATCTGGAGAAATTCAACGCGAAAGCTGACGCGCTGAATGAAAAAATAAGCAAAGCCCTTAAACCGTTCAAAGGCGGCGTCATATTTGTTTTTCACCCGGCTTTCGGATATTTCACCGAGGCTTACGGACTAAAACAGGCCGCCGTCGAAATAGAAGGCAAGACACCCTCCCCCCGTGAAATTGAAAAACTGATTAAAAAGGCCAGGAAATACAACGCTAAAATAATTTTTGTCCAGCCACAATTCGACAGCAAAAGCGCGGACGCGATAGCCAAAGCCATCGGAGGCACGGTAGTTCCTCTGGACCCACTCGCTAAAAATGTATTCGAAGGCCTTGAAAAAATCGCTGAAAAAATAGAAGCTTCCCTTAAAAGCAGAAAATGATTTATGACGGAAAATAACGGCAGTATCATAAAAATCGAAAAGATGCGTTTCGCCTATTATAATGAGATTCCGGTACTCGAAGATGTAAATCTGGAAATACCGGCAAACAGCTCAGCCTGCATCGTCGGCCCGAACGGCGGCGGCAAAACAACCCTTCTCAAATTGATACTCGGCCTCCTCCATCCCACTTCAGGGAAAATAGAAGTTTTCGGAAGCTCCCCCGAAAAGGCCAGAACTAAAATCGGCTACGTCCCCCAATACACCGCTTTTGATCCCATGTTCCCGGTAAGCGTAATGGATGTGGCGCTCATGGGCCGTATGGAAAAACATAGATTTGGCTTTTATTCAAAAGCCGACAGGAGAAAAGTACTCGAAATCTTTGATGAAATCGGAGCGGCAAATCTGAAAGACAGAAGTTTTTCGGAACTTTCCGGCGGTCAGCGCCAGCGTATCCTGATCGCAAGGGCCCTGGTTTCAGACCCCGGACTGCTGCTGCTGGATGAGCCTACCGCAAACATCGATCCTGCCGTTGAAGAGCAGATTTTCGATATTCTCCGTAAACTGGAAAAGAAGCTCACGATACTGACAGTTACGCACGACCTGGGCTTCGTCTCAAGTATCTTCCAGACTGCCATCTGCGTGAATAGAAAAATCGTTATTCATCCTACCTCACAAATGACAGGGGAACGCATACAGGAAATTTACGGGAGAAAAATCAGGATGATACATCATAACCATGACTGCGGAGGACACAATGCCTGATTTTCTGCATGCCCTTTCAAATCCCGACATAGCGTTTCTGCGCTATGCCCTCATAGCCGGGCTCATGGCCAGCATCCCCTTCGGCATAATAGGCAGTTACGTTGTAACAAGGCGGATAAGCTATATAGCCGGGGCCATATCTCACAGCGTTCTCGGCGGAATAGGACTGGCTATTTACCTGAAGACGGCCCTCCATATAAGCTGGTGCGACCCGATGTGCGGAGCGCTTGCGGCGGCACTCGCTTCGGCCCTGCTGATAGGCTTTGTCAGCATGTACGCCAAACAGAGGGAAGACACTGTCATAGGAGCGATATGGTCTGTCGGAATGGCCTCAGGTATCCTTTTCATAGCGAAATCGCCGGGCTACATTGATGCCATGAGTTATCTCTTCGGCAATATTCTGCTGATAACGCGAAACGATCTCTTTGTAATAGGCGGGCTGAATATTTTAATTTTGCTTATCTGCATACTGTTTCATGATAAATTCCTGGCCATCTGCTTTGACGAGGAATTCGCCATTCTGAGAGGGATAAATGTCAAATTCTACTATCTTCTGCTCCTCTGCCTTACGGCGCTTACGATAGTTCTGCTGGTAAGAATAGTGGGTATCGTGATGGTAATAGCGTTTCTGACCCTTCCCGCCGCGGTGGGCGGACATTTCAGCAGAAGGCTTTCATTCATGATGTTCATATCCGCGGCAATATGTATGTCTTTTACGTTTTTCGGGCTCTGGGCAAGTTATTCGTGGGACCTTCCCAGCGGCTCCACCATAATAGTTTTCGCCGGATTATGCTATATACTCACGGCAATAGCGTCCCAATTCCTGAAAAGAAGAAAAAAACGCATTTCCTGAGCGGATTATCAGATGGTGGCGTTGCGGGCGTTGCGGACAAAATTAATACATTTTTCGAGGGAACGTCCCTTGCCGTCTTCGGTTTTCAAACGGTTATTGGCGTCAACACCGTAAGGTTTTACAAGCTTGACGGCTTCGGCGACATTGCTTCCGTCAAGAGCACCTGCGAGTATCACCGGCAGAGGGCATTCTTTTACGACATTGGCGCTGAACTCCCAGTTGTATGAATTCGAAACATTTTCCTGCCCTATGAGGTTTGGCTCCCTGTTGTAAGCGTCCAGAAGCACAGCGTCTATGAAAGGATAAAACTGTTTGATTTCAGGAACACATTTATTATCGACTATATAAGTGGAAAGAATTATTTTGCTACAGAGGGGCATAAGGTCCCTGAGTTTTTTGACTTCTGGAAGAGAACTTCCGCCGTGAAGCTGAACATTGCTTATGCCCGTCCTGAGGATGATTTCCATAATTTTGTCAGCCTCTTTGAGGTGCGTAACGATAACGGGTGTAATGTAAGGAGGAAGCTCGGAAGCCAGTCTGGAAGCCGTGCTCGGCAATATAAAGTCTGTCGACGCGTGAAGCTGTCCAACCAGAAATCCCACCGCGTCCGCGTCAGCCTTTACAGCGACGTCAACGTCGTCCTGATTCCTTATACCGCATATTTTAATTCTCATATATTATTCAACTCCCATGCTTTTGCAATACCGCGTAATGTATAGTCAAAACCTGCAAAATCTAACCCGGAAATATTTTTAGTGAAAAAAAGAGCATCACCGCCAGTAAGCAGAGCCGAACAGTTTTCAAAACCCGGCTGAGCTTTTATTGAGGCCAAAATCTCTTTAATCATACCGACAGCGCCCCTGTCAACGCCAAATCTGATGGCTTCCCGCGTATTCTCCCCGATATTTTCAGAAAGTCTGTCTTCCATCTCTACCAACGGCAATTGAGCGGTAAACTCATGCAGGCCCTTCCTGAGCATAAAGCGTCCCGGCAATATGGCCCCTCCCCTGAAAGCCCTGGACGCGTCCACGACTTCAAAAGTAATGGCAGTCCCGCAGTCAATACAGACAGCGGGTAACTCCGAGAAATACGCCAGCATAACGGCGTTCGCCAGTCTGTCCGCGCCTACAGCAGAAGCCTCTACCTGAGAAAAATCCATACCGACACATTTATCAGCGCTCAAATAGAAGATGTCGTGACCTTTAAGTTTTTCCTTAACCGCCGGCACAACACACGCCGCCGCGACAGGAATCCCTTTTGGCAGCAAGTCAGCGGAAAATTGAGCGGTCGGGCATGTTTTTATATCCATGCTCCGCCCGTCATACAACGCATACTGCGTGTTGGTATTACCTATGTTCAAAATAAAAAGCATATCGGATTTACTCTCTTTCAACTCCGCGCTCTATTCCACACCTGTGATTGGCATGCTGTCAAGGTAGCCTTGAAGTATGATTGAGGCCGCGAGGGAATCTATCTTTTCTTTTCTTTTTTTTCTGGACATATCAGTCTCAATAAGGAGCTTTTCCGCGGCGGATGTCGTGAGCCTTTCATCATAAAGCAGTATTGGTATGTTCAGTTTTTTTTCGAGTTCGGAAGCGAGTTCACGAACTTTTTTTGAACTATCGCTCTCATCGCCATTCATGTGCTTGGGAAGGCCTATGATTATTTTTTCGACTCCGTTTTTCATAGACAGAGCGGCAATGGCGTCAATCAGATCTTTCATATAGGAAATTTTGATTGCCTCAAGGGGATGCGCGAGCATTCCCAGCGGGTCGCTCATGGCTACCCCTGTCCTGACAGTGCCGTAATCTATGCCGAGAATACGCATTATATAAACTTCGAGAGTTCGGGCCTGGCGGCTATGATATGGACGAGTTCCTTTATTTTCTGAACAGATTTGGCATTGCATATAAGAGTCGCGTCATCAGTATGGACGACAACCACATCTTCCAGGTCAACCGTAGCTATCAGGTGCTTGGAATCTCCTACGATTATGCAGTTTTTAGTGTCGATGCCTTCATGAAGGCCTCTTATTACGTTATTGTTCTTCTCGGGCCTTATCTGATTTCTTAACGCCGTCCAGCTGCCGACATCGTCCCAGTCAAAAGAACACTGGGCTACAACCACATTGTCTATCCTCTCCATAATGGAATAATCTATGGATATTTTATCAAATTTAGGATACTCTTCGACAAGGGTCTTTTCCAATGTGCCCGCGGGAACGGATTTCGCAATCACGTCAATCGAACGCATCATAGCGGGGGCGTATTTCTTAAATGCGTTGCATATTGTTGAAAGCGACCATATGAACATGCCGCTGTTCCACTTGTAAGAACTGTCCTGAAGGAATTTTTCAGCCACTTCAAGGCTGGGTTTTTCTTTGAAACCGTTGCATTCAAAAAACTTGGTAGGACCGCTGTATTTAATTTCCGCGCCGCAGTGTATGTACCCGTAACCGGTGCTGGGAAACGAAGGATTGACGCCGATGGTAACAACTTTGCCCTTTTTCGCAGCCTCAACGCTGTCCGAAATAACCTGTAACATGGAACTCGTATCCCTGATAACGTGATCAGAGGGAAGAACGGCCATTATGGCATCCTCCCTTTTCGCTTTAGCCTTGACCAGCGCTGAAGCCAGCGCTATGCACGGGGCGGTATCCCTGCCCACCGGCTCGCCCACAATATTTTCGGGCGGGATGGAGGCAAGGAGAGACCTCATCGGAGCTATATAGTCCTGATTGGTTATAATTATAATATTTTCAGGCTTGATCAGAGGCATGAGCCGTTCAACGGTCTGCTCTATGAGCGTCAGGTTTCCGATGAGCCTCAAAAGCTGTTTCGGATGTGACGCGCGGCTCTGTGGCCAGAAACGCTCCCCCCTGCCTCCGGCCATCACAATTCCGTACAAATTTTCTAGTTTCATTATGATACTGACATCCTCTTCTTCCGTTGACAATATTTACTTAGATACCAGAAAGTCCTCCCGGGGCCCGCGAAATCAACTGGCGCCGCCGCCAAGTTTTTCGATGATGGAAATAAGCGGCATGAAGAGGGCTATTACTATAGTACCGACGATAACCGCCAGACCTACTATCATAAGAGGCTCTATCATGGAAGTAAGCACGTCCACCGCGTTATCCACTTCTTCATCGTATGTTTCCGCTATTTTATCCAACATTTCAGGAAGCTTGCCTGTCTCCTCACCTACTTCAATCATGCTTATAACCATATCAGGGAATATTTTTGTGGCGGCCAGAGGTCCGGCCATACCCTCACCTTCCTTCACCGCGTCATGCACCTGCTGAACGGCATTTGACACTACCTCGTTACCGGCGGTATCTCTCACGATAATGAGAGCGTTAAGGACAGGTACGCCCGATCCCATAAGAGTACCAAGCGTTCTTGTAAATTTCGAAATTGAAGATTTTGAGATAATGGGCCCAAAAAGTGGCATCCTGTATTTTATCCAGTCGAGAGCGTACTTGCCCTTTTTCGACTTTCCTATAATTTTATACAGTACTACAACGCCCGCTATTACCCCTGCACCGGGAATGGCCTGCGTCTCCATGAGCTTACTTATGCCCATGACAAACTGGGTCAGACCAGGCAAAGGCTGTCCTTCCAGAAGTTCCGTGAATATCTTTTCAAACTTGGGAACAATAAAAAGCATCAGGCCGGAAGTAATAGCTACGGCAATAGTCATAACAACAGACGGGTATATCATAGCCGATTTAACTTTGCCCGCAATTCTGGCCGCTTTTTCCATGAAGAGAGCTAATCTGTTCAGGATAACTTCCATCGCGCCCGCGGCTTCTCCCGCCCTTATCATGTTAAGAAAAAGTTTATTGAAGGATTTAGGGTTCTGCGCAAGGGCTTCAGAAAAGGTAGAGCCTCCTTCAACTGAGTTCGCTGTTTCACCAAGTATCTTCTTCAATGCCGGATTCTTGGACTGCTTTTCCAGAGTTCTCAGGGAACGTATCAGAGGAAGGCCCGCATCCAGAAGAATTGCGAGCTGCCTGGTAAAGATAGTCAAATCCTTCTGTTTTATGACAACAGGGCCGAGGGAAAGGCTCATATTCATAAGACCTTTCTTTTTGCCCGCGCCGCCTGCGCTTGGAGCAACGGCCTTCTTATCAGAGCTTTTCTGCGCTTTGATAGAAGTCGGGAACAATCCCTGCTCTTTCAGAGCTGACGCCGCCGCCTCTTCATTAGCGGCCTCGATTTTGCCTTTTTTCTCTTTACCATTGCCATCCATCGCTGTGTACTGAAATTGCGGCATAAGCAAGCTCCTTTATTTTTTACCTTGTTCAAGCTTCTGAAGAATACTCTGCGGGTCCTGTCCCTTAGTTATCATTTCACCGTATGAAATCATCTTATTATGATAAAGTTCAAGCAGGTGAGTGTCGAGTGTGTTCATGCCGTATTTCGCGCCGGTCTGAAGTTCAGATGTGATACGGTAAGTTTTATTCTCTCTTACCAGCGCCTGTATGGAAGGAGTCGTAACCATTATTTCGAAAGCGGCGACGCGCCCCGGCTTATCAGATCTCGGCAGAAGTACCTGGGAAATAACCGCGATAAGCGAAGACGCCAGCTGCGTCCTTATCTGCGCCTGCTGGTCTGTGGGGAACGCGTCAACTATACGGTCAACTGTTCTTGCCGCGCCCGTGGTATGCAATGTACCGAAAACAAGATGCCCTGTTTCCGCCGCTGTTACGGCGGCGCGCATGGTTTCCAAGTCGCGCATTTCACCGACAAGAATAACATCAGGGTCCTGACGCAAGGCCCTTCTGAGGGCGTCTTCGAAAGACGGGGTATCAGTGCCGACTTCCCTCTGAATCACCAAGCTTTTTTTATGTTTATGGTAAAACTCTATAGGGTCTTCAACCGTGATTATATGACAGTCCCTCTCCTCATTTATTATATTGAGCATTGAGGCCAGCGTCGTACTTTTGCCGCTTCCTGTCGGACCGGTTACAAGGATAAGGCCTCTGGGACGGTAAAGCAGGTCTTTAACGCTGTTCGGCAAACCTATTTTCTCAAGGGTCATAAGTTTATTGGGTATCTGGCGCAATACCATGCCGTAAGAACCTTTCTGCTTAAAAGCGCTTACGCGGAAACGGGCCTGATCTCCGAAAGCGAAACCAAAATCAACAGTACCCTTTTCCTGTATCTGCTGCTGCTGAGCGTCAGAGGTGATGGATTTGACAAGGCGCTCGGTATCTACCGCTCCCAGAATAGCCACTTCAAGCGGCGTAAGAGAGCCGTGAAGCCTAACCGTCGGCGCGGCATCCACCTCTATATGCAAATCGCTGACCCCCTCATCAACCACGAGCTGGAGCAACTCACTCATTTCAATGGCCATAAATAAGAACCTCCGTTAAACGTAAAAGTAAATTATGTATATTTTAAAATTTCTTCCATAGTTGTCTCGCCGTTCAGAATAGAACGGACACCGTCCTCCCTCATTGTCCGCATGCCGAGTTCGCGGGCCTTATCTCTTATTATAACAGTAGGGGAATTCAGCATTACAAGATCATTTACCTGACTGTTCATTATAAGAAGTTCGGTTATGGATTTCCGGCCTTTATAGCCGGTGTCATTGCAGATTGAACATCCTTTTCCATAATAAAACTTATTCTTCCCAACGTCTTCGCGGTCTATCCCGAGAAGACGCAAATCATCATCGGTAGGGTCAAAAGGGGTCTTGCAGTTGCTGCATATTTTTCTTATAAGGCGCTGTCCGAGAACGCCCACCAGAGATGAGGTAATAAGAAAGGGCTCAACTCCCATATCTATCAGACGCGTTATGGCACCCGCGGCGTCATTGGTGTGAAGCGTTGAAAACACAAAGTGTCCCGTAAGGGAAGCCTGGATAGCCATTTCCGCGCTCTCCAAATCGCGGATTTCCCCGAGCATTATACGATCAGGGTCCTGTCGCAAAAACGCGCGCAGCGCTTTGGCAAAAGTCATTCCGATGGAATCATTTATCGGTACTTGTATAATGCCTTCCATGTCATATTCAACGGGGTCTTCAGCGGTAAGAATTTTATCTTCTATGCTGTTTACTTCTTTCAATGCTGAATAAAGCGTGGTGGTTTTACCGGAACCGGTAGGTCCCGTAACAATAAGTATTCCGTTAGGGAAACGTATTATTTCGCGGAGTTTTTCAAGGACGTCCTGCCCTATGCCCAAAGCATCGAGGTCAAGATTGACGACAGACCTGTCCAGCACTCGAAGCACCACGGATTCCCCGTAGGAAGTCGGAAGCGTTGAAACGCGCAGGTCAACGGGTTTACCGCCTATTTTTAATTGTATTCTGCCGTCCTGAGGCCTGCGGCGTTCCGCTATGTTCAAACCGCTCATTATCTTGACGCGGCTTATTACCGGTATGGCAAGGTTTTTTGGCGGCGGGGCCATTTCATAAAGCGCTCCGTCTATGCGGTATCTTATCTTGAATTCCTTTTCGAACGGCTCAAAATGGATGTCGCTGGCCTTGTCCTTGATGGCCTGATAAAGTATAACGTCTACAAAACGCACTATAGGGGCTTCATTTGCCACGCTTTCAAGGGCCGCGTCAGGCTCGGCGAAAGGATCAATGTCACCTTTTTCCTCAATATCCATTTCGGCGAGCATGTCGTGTACCGAGCCGATATTTGTAGGATAGTATTTTTCAATAGCGTTGTCTATCTGATTCTCTGATGCTATGAGAATGAAAATATCATGATTAAGAACAAATCTCAATTCATCGGCAACCTGATAGTCAAGAGGATTTTTTGAGACGACGGAAAGAGTCGTTCCGTCAAAATTTACCGGAAGTATCCCAAATTTACGGGCTATATCTGACTCGACCATCTCTATGACTTTTTTCTCAACATCTGTCTTAGAAAGGTCAACAATCTCCGAACCGATGTTTGTGGCTATCAGTTCAAGAAGCGAATCCTCGGTCAGTATCCCGAAGTCTATAATCACTTCCGCCAAAGCCTTGCCGCTTCTGATGTGTTCCTCCTCAATTTCCGCCATCTGCTCCTTTGTGCAGATTTCCGCCGTAAGAAGCATATCTTTCAAGGCCTGGCTTTCAGTATCAAGCATAAGTCTCCGTCTCCGTTGTCTGTATTAATCAGGCTTAGCCTAATCAGTTTTCGTCCTGAACCGTCGCGCCTATTACTTCCTCAAGCGAAGTAAGTCCGGCGGCGGCTTTCCTCAGCGCGTCCTCGCGCAATGTCCTCATACCACTCTTTCTGGCGGCATCGCGGATGGTACCCGCGGTAACTTTCTTATATATCATGTGCTGAATTTCTTCAGACAATATAAATACCTCATATATGCCCACCCTTCCCCTATATCCCGAGTTGCCGCATTCCGCACACCCCCTGCCCTTCATGAACGTGGACTTCTTGATGAATTCATCCGAGAGTTTCAGGAGCTGTATTTCTTTGGGTTCCGGTATATAAGGAGCTATGCATTTTTTGCATATTCTGCGAACAAGGCGCTGGGCCATAATCGCACGCACTGCGGAAGCCACAAGGAACGGCTTAACACCCATATCGATCAGACGGGTTACCGCGCTGGGCGCGTCATTGGTGTGAAGCGTACTGAACACAAGGTGCCCGGTAAGCGCGGCGTTGATGGCAGTTTCCGCCGTTTCAAGGTCTCGTATTTCACCAACCATGATAACGTTCGGCGCCTGACGCAGCATTGAACGCAGAGCGGCGGCAAAAGTCATGTTAATCAAATGATTTACCTGCACCTGATTTATACCTGAAAGCTGATATTCAATAGGGTCTTCCACTGTAATGATTTTCCTGTGCGGTGAATTCATGGTATTCAAAAATGCGTAAAGTGAAGTCGTCTTACCTGAACCGGTAGGCCCC
Organism: Lentisphaerae bacterium GWF2_44_16; assembly: GCA_001803225.1. Lineage (GTDB taxonomy): Bacteria > Verrucomicrobiota > Lentisphaeria > Victivallales > GWF2-45-14 > GWF2-44-16. The sequence continues at coordinate 33,259 of MHBF01000004.1, forward strand.
GTAACCAGAAAAACACCCTCCGGCAGAGCAAGCACTTTGTCAATCAACTCCTGGTCGTCAGAGTAAAAACCGAGTTGCGGGATATCCAACTGAATACTTGATTTGTCAAGTATTCGCATGACTATGCTCTCTCCGTGCGTGGTGGGAACGCTTGACACGCGCAAATCTATATCTTTCTGGCCTATTTTCAGCTGAATACGACCGTCCAGCGGTATTCTTTTTTCTGAAATGTCCATTTTGGCCATAATCTTCAGACGGCTGGTTATATTGGGCTGAAGATATTTGGGAGGACTTTCCATTTCCTTAAGCACGCCGTCAATCCTGTAACGGACCCGGTAACGTTTTTCAAGCGGCTCCAGATGTATATCGCTCGCCCGCTTGTTGAAAGCTTCGATTATAAGCAGCGAAACGAGCTTGATTATAGGCGCGTCATCGCCCTGCTCAGCACCTTCCTCATCAAGGGCCCCGCTCATCTGTGCTTCAATCTGCCCCGTCTCATCCATTTCGCCTATAAACGATTCCACGCTCTGGGAAAGACTTCCGTAACGCTGGTCTATGACTTTCTGTATCTGCTCCTTTGGCGATATCACGGCTTCCACGTCACATTTCAGGGCATAACGCAGGGAATCCAGGGTTTCCATGTCAGTCGGGTCGCTCATCGCTATTGTAAGCACTTCGTCATGCTTCATCACAGGCACAATATTGTATCGCTTGGCTATGTCGGGGGGAACGGTCTCTATAATTTCGAGAGGTATCTGATAGCCTTCAAGATCAAGCGTTTCCAGCCCGTAATGCTGGGCCAGCATCGCCATCATTTCATATTCATCGACATATCCGAGTATCTTGAGGGCGTCTATTATATCGTGTTCCCCGTTGGATTCGGATACCTTTTTCCAGCCCTCTTCAACCTGTTCCTCGGTCAACATGCCGTATTCTGTCAAAAGCTCAAGGATGTAATCGCTATTTTCCGTCACAGAAAAAATCTCCTCTGTCTTTACAGTTTTCACCTCAAAACAAAAATATCAACTCAGCTGAAACATGCTTTTTCCCCAAGCTCCCGGCATATTAGCAAACCGATATTTCCACAAACTTATATGTTTAAAACAGATTTTTCAAGCTTTTTCCCGTTTTTTGCCGGACTTTAATTTTTTCAGTTTTTTCTCTCCGGACTATTGACTTACCATAAAACAATATATATAATACAGCACAGAACATTCATTAATATCAAGCACAACAATAAAATATATGACACAGAACATGACAGAACAAGTAAATACAATCGCGAATAAAAAAGATAATGTATTTTCCTTCCTCAAATCCCGGATAGTTTCCGGTGAGTACATACCGGGCTATAAGTTTCCAAGCGAGCCGGAACTCTCAAAGGAACTCGGAGTAGGAAGAATCACGCTCCGCGCCGCCCTTGACCGTCTTGAAAAAACGGGCTTTGTAGTACGTTCCCCCGGTAAAGGCACTTTCGTAGCATCCGAAAAGCAAGAAAAAAAGGGTCTGAAAAATTTTCTAGCACTCACCTATAACCCCATGGGGGATATTCAACACCCGACCACATACATAATGCCTTCAATAATAAAAACCTGTGCCGCAAACGACATTGATATTGATATTTTATCGATAAGCTTTTTAAGGTCTCTGTCAGAAAAACACGCCTTCACCGTACTTGACAAAATCGGATATGACGGGGTAATTCTGGACGGAAGTTTCTTTCTGGGAACTGAAAAAGAAGTAAAAATCCTGAAAGCATTGAACAAGCCGGTCCTCATACCTCATTCAAAACTGGAGGACAACATCACTACCGGTTTCGCTACAATGAACACGGACTATAAACAGGCATGGACTGAGGCGCTGAGACACATAGCGGAACAGGGACACAAAAACATACTTACCCTCGGCGCTTTGTCGAATGAAAACAAACTTAGCCTCCGGGGTTTCGAGGAAAAAGAATATCTGGACTTTCTGGCCTTCGAAGGCATAAATCCCGATCCCGGTCTCCTGCATTTCACTCCTTATAATTATACGGGACTGACAAAGCTCCTCTCCGAAGTCTTTAAGCTGCCGCAACCGCCGACTGCCATTCTCTGCTTTTCCGATTTTTACGCCATGAACGTATATGACAGCCTGAACAGCCTTTCAATAAAAATCCCGGAAGACGTAGCGGTAATGGGTTATTGCGGATATCCCGGCGCCCACATGATGTCTCCTCCGCTTTCTACGGTTGACTGCGAATACGCTGAAATAGGAAAGATGGCTGTGGAAATCCTGAACAATTCCGCCGAATGGTTTAATAAAGCCGGGGAAAGACCTCCCCATATTATTTCTCCACATAAGCTTGTTGTAAGGGAAAGTACCAGAAACAAAATAGGATGATGCCATGAGAAAATTTATTTTTACACTCATTGAATTGCTCATTGTAATCTCGATTATCGCTATCCTCGCCAGTCTATTGCTCCCCGCACTCGGCAAAGTCAGGGCCAAAGGCAATCAGATTAAATGCGCCGGAAACATGAAACAGATAGGCCTCGCCATTCAAATGTACGCTCAGGACTTCAACGGCTGGGCGCCTGACGGAAACAGCGTATCAAATTATCTTTACAACAGTGACGCCGTCGGACCGAAGAGCGACTGGTGGGGGGGCATAGCTGAATACCTTAAAGTCCCCTCTTATTACAGAAATGAAGGTTTCAAAGAGGCCCCTCCCGTTTCACGTTGTCCCGAAGGCGGCAGGGACGGAACGAAAAATCCCACCAAAGTTACTTCAGGCGGAACAAATCCGAATTTTTCATATTCCATGAACGCGTATATTACCGGGTCTCATGAAAGAATGGAAACCGTAAAAAATCCCTCCTCAAGACTTCTGCTCGGAGAAATCGGTTCGGACGGATGGTTCTGTACAGACAATGACAGATACGCGGGAAGCCTCCTTTCCAGAGACAGATTCAGCTTCAGGCACATCAAAAAAACAAATATCATTTTTGTCGATGGACATCTCACCCTGCCCGGCCCCGATAAAATACCATACAATTATGAAGCGGCTTATGACACAAACGACTTTTTCAGAACACATTAAAAAAAGGATTATTCATATGAAAAGAAAACTTTCATTTACCTTGGTCGAGCTCCTCGTTGTGATTGCGATTATCGCAATTCTAGCGAGCCTGCTTCTTCCCGCACTCGGCAAAGTCAGGGCCAAAGGCAATCAGATTAAATGCTCAGGAAACATGAAACAGGTGGGATTGGCCATTCTGATGTATTCCCAGGACTATAACGGCTGGGCGCCCAACGGGATTTGCGTAGCGAATTTTCTCTATAACAGCGACAGCATAGGGCCCATAAGCGGTAATTATGCGGGAATAGCAGATTACCTTAAAATCCCCGAATATTACAAACATGACCCCGGCTACAGGCAGGCGCCTCCCGTGTCACGCTGTCCTGAAGGCGGCAGAGACGGGACAAAAAATCTTACAAGATCTGACAATTCAAATCCAAACTTTTCCTACGGCATGAACACCTACATAGGCAGCGATAACGCTTTGGTTGAAAGAATGGATATTGTCAAAAACCCGTCTTCACGCCTGCTTCTCGGCGAACTTGGGCCCGACGGCTGGTTTGGAACAGATGACACCGGTCACGGAAGAAGTCTCTGGGCAAGAAACAAACTGGGCTATAAGCATCAGAAAAAATCAAATATCATTTTTGTTGACGGTCATCTCATTCCCTTTGGCCCCGATAAAATACCCGTATCAAATGATGCCGCAAGTGATCCGGACGACTTCTTCAGGACACATTAATTACAGAAAACTTATGAAAGGACATTTATGGAAAGCAGAAAATTCTTCGCGCTCTTCATCTCAGCTCTCTGTTCGGTTACGGCATTTGCCGCAAATCAGCTCATAATGGTTTCCGATGGCAAATCAGATTATCAGATTGTAATCCCCGATAAAGGCAAAATCCCCTGGATGGATGGATTTCTCGAAAAATCAGCGAAACTCATGCAGTCATCCATAGCGGAGGCAGGAAATGCCGTTCTGCCCATTGCCGAGGAAAGCAAACGCGCTCCTGGAAAACCGTGTATTTATATAGGTTCCACCGAGAAAACAAAAAAAACGGGAATAAATACTGACAAAATGAGAGAATGGGAGTACGTATTAAAGACTGACGGAAAAGATATCTTCATATTCGGAAAAGACATAGCGGGCGCAAAAGCTAAAAAAGACGCAAGCGGAGGCTATACGCAATATGAACTCGGCACTCTCAAAGCCGTAACCGCGTTTCTGGAAAACTACGCTGGAACACGCTTTATAATGCCGGGACCTAACGGCATTTCCGTTGAGAAGAAAGCAGTGATTGAAGTACCGGAAAAGCTCAAATTAAATGAAAAACCGTTCTTTAGATACTGTATCGGCCGCGCTTCGAACGATATCTTCTATGATATAGCCAATAATTTCTATCCGACAGTGCAGTACGGTTCCTACGGCGGACACTCGCATCCTGTCGCCATAGCGCAGGATAAATACTTCAAGACGCATCCCGAATACTTTGCGCTGATAAAGGGAAAACGCTATACTCACGACAGGCGACCTCAATACTGCCTTTCAAACCCTGAAGTGCAGGAACTTATTTACAAAGAACTCCTCCGCAAACTCGATGAAGGATACAATTATGCCCAGCTCGCGCAGAGCGACGGTTTCAGGGCATGCGAATGCGAAGAATGCAAAAAATTCTATGGCGTCGATGACTTCGGGGAAAAACTATGGATAATGCACAAAAAAATGGCTGAACGGCTCCTGAAAGACCGTCCCGGAAAAAAAGCGATGATAATAAGTTACGGCCCGACATCCAATCCGCCCGCAACCTTCAAGGATTTCCCTGAAAACGTAAGCATCGAGCTCTGTAATTATTCGCCTGAAAATATCGAAAAATGGAGAAACTGCACAGTCCCCGGCGGCTTCACCGTTTACATATACAACTGGGGTTTCTACAAAACCGAAGGCTTCACTCCCAAAAGAACACCGGAATTTTGTAAAGAACAGATTGAACTCTTCAGAAAAAATAATATCTGGGGCATTTACCGCTGCGGTTTCGGTGAACTCTACGGACTCGAAGGCCCGGTCTATTACACCTATGGAAAACTGCTTGAAAACTCCGGCAGAAAACCATCCGATTTAAGTAGCGAATACTGCGAAAGCGCATTCAGGGACAGCGCCCCTTCTATGAAGGCTTTTTTCAATCTTCTTCATGAACGGCTGAAAATAGAATTGGAGAACGCTGACAAAACCGATTGGAATGACAACAGGTTGCTTGACGGAAAAATCCCGGACATGCACGAGAATGTCAAAGTACTTTTACTGCGTTATCCGTCTGATGTCGTGAATAAGCTGGAGCTATGCTTGCGCGAAGCTGAAAAAACAGCGAAGGACAAAAAGGAAATATCCAGACTGAAACTCGTCCGCACAGAATTTGATTACCTCAAAAAAACAGCACTCATAGCTGAACTCTTCGACAATTACCGCAAATCCCCGTCGAAAGAACTTTTCGAAAAACTCGCAAACGCCATTGAAGCCAGAAATAAATTTATTTCCGACCTGCCCAAGACAGGAAAAGAGGAAAACATCGCTCCCCGCGACGGCTTCAATCTTTTCTGTTATTCCCCCGCTCAGACACTCATGACGGGCGGACGCCTGAGATGTGAACTCAAAACCCCTTATAACTGGGATGTCGCTTTATACAAAAAACTAAATTTTACTCCCGGGTCGCAGGAAATGAAAGTACCCAAAACGGACACGCCTGTCAAAATTGATGGAATGGCGGATGACTCAATATGGGGAAAAGCAAATCCCGAACACCTGCTGCATATATTTATGGATAAAGACATCGAAGTCCCTGAAACAAGCGTTAAGGCTTCCTACGACGACAAGGCACTGTATGTTCTCTTCCGCGCCGCAAAGGCTTCCCCGGAAAAATACAAAATGGAAAACATTACAAACTGGTTTTATGTTTTCCTGGAAAATGACAAGTCTATGGAAAACCTCTACATGTTTCCCGCCCGCTCTACGAACAAAAACGCTAACATATATAAACGCTTCCAGACAGGCAACAAAGAAGCCCCCAATGAATTCAAGCAGTTCTCTGAGATAAAAGAAAAAATTGACTTCGCGTGTGTAACTGATGAAAAGACAGGAAGTCTGACCGCGGAATTCAGGATACCTTTTTCAATCTACGGCAAACTGCCGCTGAGCGGTGATATATGGTATGGAAATTTTCTGAGGAGAATAGGCGATAACAAAAACCAGACCGATTTCATCTGGGAGCCAAATATCAACTGGAAAACCTGGCGCAACCGTTACGATGTTATGGGAAAACTTATTTTTCAATAAAAACAAATTCACAGAAAGGGATTAAAATGAAAAGAAAAATGCTGGCATTGGCGGGCGGTTTATTGTTGGCCGCCCTCTGGGGAGGATGCAACACTGGCGCACGGACAAGTGCTGTAAAAAGCGTACCGAAAATAGAAATAGTCAAAAACGGACAGAGTAATTACCAGATTGTAATCCCCAATAAAGGCAAAAACAAAAATATTGACGTCTTTATTGACTCTTCCGCCAAACTTATTCAGGACTGCATACAGGAAGCCTCGGGAGCGAAACTTCCGATAACAGAGGAAAGCAAGGCAAACAAAAACAAGCCCTCTATTTTTATAGGGGATACCCTCTTTGCAGAAAATAATGGCGCGAACATTAAAAACCTCAAGGGCTGGACTTATATAGAAAAAACAGTCGGGGAAAATCTCATACTTGCCGGTAATGACCGCCCGGATGTACCGGATATCAATACTGCCAGTCATACAAAATATATTCTTCCGACCCTCAAAGCCGTAACTTCATTTCTCCAGAATAACGTCGGAGTGAAATTCGTCCTTCCCGGCCCCAATGGAATTGAAGTTCCGAAAAACAGTTCCATTTCCTTCCCCGCAAATCTCGACATGACTAAAACTCCCTTCCTCAACTTCAACACCAGCCGGGCAACAGAGCCTTTCTATGATATCGCCAATAACTTCTTACAGTGCAATTCCTTCAAATCCTACGGCGGACACTCCTATTACAGCGCCGTGCCAAAAGAAAAATACGGAAAGATAAACCCCGAATATTTCGCTCTCCTGGGAGGCAAAAGAAATCCGACAGGAAACCATCTCTGTATTTCAAACCCTCAAGTTCAGGAAATGATTTATCAGGAAATGCTCAAGTGGCTCGATCAGGGCTATGAATATGTGGAACTCGCGCAGACCGACGGCTATCAGCCCTGCCAATGCGAAAACTGCAAAAAACTTTTCGGCGTCAGCGCCCCCGGTGAAAAACTCTGGATACTTCACAGAAATCTGGCCGAAAAACTCCTGAAAGACCGCCCCGGGAAAAAGGTAATCATTATTTCCTACGGCCCCACATCTACACCGCCCGGGACTTTCACAAAATTCCCGAAAAACGTCATGATTGAGATGTGCGTGTACAATCCCGAGGATTTCGCAAATTGGAAAAAATATGAAGTTCCCTGCGGTTTCATGACCTATATTTACAATTGGGGCTTTTATCAGATTGTAGGAATGACACCGAAACGCACCCCTGATTTCTGTGTCAACCAGGCCGATCTTTTCATGAAAAACAATGTAAGAGGCATTTATAAATGCGGCTTTGGGGAACTGTTCGGACTTGAAGGCCCCTCATATTATATTTACGGACGCTCCTTTGATAATCCGGATAAAATGATTTCCGCAAAAATACTTCTGGATGAATACTGCAAGTCGGCGTTCGTCGAGGCCTCTACGCCAATGAAAAAATTCTACGACACTCTCTTTGAAAGGCTCGAACTTTATTCCTCAGTACTCGGTTCACGCTGTCTCGACCAGACTATCATGCCCGCGAATCCGCGCATCATACTGGGTTACAATTATTCTCCCGAACTCATTGAGACCATGGAGAAAAATCTCACCCGCGCCGAACAGCTCGCCGTTTCGGACAAGGTCAAAAAACGCCTTGCTCTCGTGAGAACGGAATTCGATTATCTGAAAAACCTCTCGAACATACTTAACCTCTACAATGCCTATATAGTCAGCCCCGACTGGCCGTCCTTTGACAAACTCGCCTCCGAAATAGAAAAGCGCAATGTCATGATTGACGGGTTCTATAACGAAAAGGGCACAATGAAAAAACTCGCCGACTGGCCCGCTATTTCATTTTTCAGCAACATCAGCAAAGACATGCTCAAGGTTAACGGAAGAATGCGCGCCCCTGTAAACTCTCCTCTTTCCTGGGACACCACCCAGTTGAAGAAAAATAAAATACTTCCCGGTTCCTCTAAAAAGAAAATGACCGTTTACAAAGCCTCGGAAAAAATCTCTATGGATGGAAATCTGGATAGCGGCGTATGGAAAAATATTCCATTTGAACAAATGGGCGAAGTACAGATGGGAAAAACCAGGCAGAAGACACAGTTCAAGATGACATATGACAATGAAAATCTTTATCTGGCCTTTGACGGCACATTGCCCCCCGGTGAATTGAAAATCAATCCCTGCGGCAATGACGGCCCCTGCTGGGCACAGGAATGCCTTGAAATATTCCTCGATCCCTACGCTGGAAAAGAAGTATTCTACCATTTCATTTTCAACCCGGTACCGGATTCCAGATACGATGCCATAAGCAGCCTGCTGATAGATCCTCTTGATCCGGGATACGGCAAGGACAATCCGTCATGGAATGCCGAATGGGAATACGCCAATTATATCGACAGCTCAAAAAATCAGTGGAAGGCTCTCGTTAAAATCCCCTTCAAATCCCTCGGTATAAAAACCCCGGGCAACGGCGCGACATGGTTCATCAACGCGGCCCGTGAGCATCACATCCCGGGCACCAAGAACATCGAATACCACCTCTGGTCTCCCAATCTCGAAACCATAAACTTCTGCGATCGCGAAGCCTTCGGTGAAATCGTCTTCTCCGAAGAGAAAAAATAAATACCGCGCCAAGACTCACAGATAAAAAAAGGGCTTCCAAAATGGAAGCCCTGATTTTTTTTATGAATAAGCGAAAAGCTTATTTCTTTTTCCCGGCATTGATGGCTGCCTGAGCTGCCGCCAGACGGGCAATCGGAACTCTGAACGGTGAACAGCTTACATAATTCAAGCCGTTCTTGAAACAGAATTCCACAGAAGCGGGTTCGCCGCCCTGTTCGCCGCAGATGCCGATCTTGAGCGAAGGACGTGTCGTCCTGCCGCCTTTGACCGCTGTTTTTATCAGGAAGCCTACGCCGTCCTGGTCAATGGTCTGGAACGGATCAGCCGGAATAAGTTTCTGTTCAAGGTAATCGCCCATGAAACCGCCGATATCATCGCGGCTGAAGCCGAATGTCATCTGGGTCAGGTCGTTTGTACCGAAGGAGAAAAATTCCGCGTATTCAGCCATTTTGTCTGAAAGTATGGCGGCGCGCGGTATTTCTATCATTGTACCGTAGAGGAATTCAAAGTTTTTCATTTTGAATTTAGCCTTGACTTCCGCGGCTACCTTGTCAACGATGGCGCGCTGATGTTTGAGTTCAGCTACATCGCAGGTAACAGGTACCATGATTTCGGGCTTGCACTTCTGGCCTTCCTTTATGAGTTCGGCCGCGGCTTCAAAAATAGCCCTTATCTGCATTTCAGTAACTTCCGGATAAGTGACGCCGAGACGAACGCCGCGATGTCCCATCATCGGATTTGATTCATGCAAACCTTCAGCTCTCTTCTGAATGTCCTCAACGGTAATGCCGAGGGCTTTCGCGAGCTCTTCCTGCTTATCGCGTTTCTGGGGCACGAATTCATGAAGCGGCGGATCGAGAAGCCTTATTGTAACAGGCAACCCTTTCATCGCTTTCATTGTCGCTTTGATGTCGCCTTTTACGAACGGGAAGAGTTCGGCAACTGCTTTCTTGCGTTCTTCAAGACTATCACTGAGGATCATCTTGCGAAGAGCGAAAAGAGGTTTCTCACTGCCTTTGCCGTAGAACATGTGTTCTGTACGGAAAAGCCCGATGCCTTCTGCGCCGTATGCGCGGGCTATAGCCGCGTCTTCCGGTGTGTCGGCGTTTGTCCTTACGCCCATGGTACGGAATTGGTCAACGATTTCCATGAACTTCTTGAACTTCGGATTTTCCGTAGCCGTAATCATGTTCATAGCGCCCTCGTAAACATAGCCTTTTGTGCCGTTGAGGGTAATCACATCGCCTTCTTTGTATGTTTTGCCGTTCGCGATCATTGTCTTCCTGTGAACATCAACCTTCATTCCGCTGGCGCCGACTATGCAGCATTTGCCCCAGCCGCGGCAAACAAGCGCCGCATGACTGGTCATGCCGCCGCGTGCCGTAAGGATACCTTCGGAAGCGCGCATGCCTTCAACGTCTTCAGGATTTGTTTCTTCACGGACGAGGATTGTCTTTTTGCCTTTTTTGGCTTTTTCGACGGAGTCTTCCGATGTGAAAACGATTTCGCCGAAAGCTCCACCGGGCCCTGCGGGCAAACCTTTTACTATAGGTTTGACAATCGCTTCGGCCTTGGGATCGACTATCGGATGGAGAAGCTCATCAAGCTGCGCCGGAGTAACTCTCATGGCAGCTTCCTTCTCGGTGATGAGTTTTTCTTTGATCATGTCCATGGCCATATTCAGAGCGGCTGTGCCTGTGCGCTTGCCTACGCGGCACTGGAGCATATAGAGGCTGCCTTCCTGAATTGTGAATTCGATATCCTGCATGTCATGATAATGCTTTTCAAGTTTCTTCTGAATCGCGTCAAGTTCCTTGTAAACCTTCGGCATTGATTTTTCGAGGGAAACAAGGGTCTTGTTGTGTTCGTTTTTGGTGCTTTCGTTAAGCGGGTTCGGAGTACGTGTGCCGGCAACGACGTCTTCGCCCTGAGCATTGACGAGCCATTCGCCGTAGAACTTCTTCTCGCCTGTGGCCGGGTTTCTGCTGAAAGCAACGCCTGTGGCGGAACTATCGCCCATATTACCAAATACCATGCTCTGCACGTTTGTGGCAGTGCCCCATTCATCGGGAATGCCTTCTATGCGCCTGTAGGAAGCGGCCTTTTTGCCGTTCCAGCTTTTGAATACCGCGCCGACGCCGCCCCAGAGCTGTTCCATCGGATCATCCGGGAAAGGCTTGCCGATGACTTCCTTGACGCGTTTTTTGAATTTTTCGCAAAGGTCTTTCAAGTCTGCGATGGTAAGGTCTGTATCAGCTTTATAGCCTTTCTTTTCCTTTAGGTCATGCATAATGCCGTCAAGCTGGACTCTGATGCCCTTGCCTTCTTTCGGCTCGAGGCCTTCGGCTTTTTCCATAACGACGTCAGAGTACATCATGATAAGGCGGCGATAGGCGTCATATACGAAACGCTCGTTTTTCGTTTTATTGACAAGGCCGGGAATAGTCTTGGAACAGAGACCTACGTTGAGGACTGTTTCCATCATGCCGGGCATTGATTTACGCGCGCCGGAACGGCAGGATACGAGAAGAGGGTTTTTCGCATCGCCGAATTTTGTGCCCATGACTTTTTCGACATTTGCCAGAGCGGTTTTGACCTGGTTCTGGAGGGCTTGAGGATATTTCATTCCGCGTTTGAAATACTCAACGCAGCACTCGGTAGTAATTGTGAAACCGGCTGGCACGGGAAGACCGATTTTCGCCATTTCAGCGAGGTTCGCGCCTTTTCCGCCGAGAAGTTCCTTCATTGATGCTTGGCCTTCGGCTTTTCCTTTACCGAAGAAATAAACGTACTTTGCTTCTTTTACCTTTTTCTGTTTTTTCTTTGCCGGCATTTTCAGCCCCATCCTTTCTTGCATTTTCTGCTCCGTTCTTTTTTGGGTTATTTTCATGTTTCAAGTAAAACTATTCAAAACTTTCAAACGCTTCTACTATCTTATCCTTGCTGGGATTCCTTTCGTAATCCATCAGAATAAAAGAACCGTTTACAATGACAGGATACTTCAGCCCTATTATATAAACGTGTCCGTTCTCCTGTATTTTTTCAATCTTTACTTTTTCTTTCGCTATATTGACATCGTATTTGTAAACGCCTATTTCTCTTCCGCTGATTCTGATTGCCGCGGCGTTTTCGGCCTTTATGGTATCGGCCCTCAAAGGGCTTACGCTCTCAATTTTCAAACCGCTTTTCTCAAAATGCTTTATAAGGTCATCTATCGTCAGATGATTGTTTTCCCTGTCACATCCGGCCGCGAAAAACAGGACGCAGAAAGAAATCAGCATTAAAAGATATCTATGAATATTTTTCAACATACGCTCTTTTCAATATCCTGTATATTTAAAAGCATTCTATTCTGCGAAACAAACTGAAAAATTTAATATCTGCATTATATTAATACAAGCCGGAAACGGATATGAACTGAAAAATTTTCTCAAATTAAACTCTTTTGAAATGAAAGATAAAAAATTACTTAATAAAAATTTTAACGTGGTACTCGTCAAGCCCGAAATACCGCAGAACACTGGCAATATAGGCAGAATTTGCGTTTCCACCGGAAACCCGCTGCACCTTATAAGGCCTCTCGGTTTTTCGCTTGAAGACAAATATCTCCGGCGTGCCGGTATGGACTACTGGAAACATCTAAAGCTGACTATCCATGAGGACTGGAAGGCGTTTATGGATTTTGCCGGAAAAGACAATCTTTATTTTTTCTCGACAAAAGGGAAAAAATTATATTGGGACTGTCCGATGCCGGAGAATTCTTATCTGATATTCGGAAATGAAGGTTCAGGATTGCCGGGGGAGTTTTACGGGGAATACGCGGATGATTTATATCAGATACCGATGCCCGGCGAATTCTGCCGCAGCATGAATTTAGCTAATTCAGTGGCCCTTGTAATTTACGAGGGACTGAGACGTAATTACAAACAGGAGTGAATAATGAAACTTTTATTTAAGACAATGCTTTTTATTTTTATCAGCGGCATAATACTTCTTCTTTCTTTTCTTTTTCTGCCCTTTTTGATATTATTCTTAGTACTTCCAGTCTTTCTCTTCGGTTTCCGGGCGAAACCTCTCAGACGGCGTCCACAGCCCCCTGAAAACAGCGCGTCCGCGTCAAATTCTTATGCAAACAACGATATGAACGAGTCGGACACCGTTTACGATGTAGAGTTTGAGGTGTTGGAAGACAAGAAAATCATCCCTGAAAACAAGGCTGATGAAGAAAAAATATAAGTTTTTTCGAATTAAGCCCGACTTTTTTTGAATATTTCGCTTGACATAGCGGAAAAAATCATTAGTTTAATCGGCTCTTGGTCCTTATAGGCAAGACGAGTTGGTAGCTCAGTCGGTAGAGCATCGCCCTTTTAAGGCGGTGGTCCCGGGTTCGAATCCCGGCCAACTCACCAATTTTTTATTACAAAACCAAGCTCCATAATTTTTCATTATCTTCTATATCCCGTTGTACCAAAGGCTTTTGCAAAATACACCTTCCCCTTAAACGCGGTTTTAGCAAAGCCAAACTGCCATGAATCGGCCTCCATCCGTCTCTGATTCTCCGTTTCAAGTGGGCTACCCCACAAGCCAAAGAAACATTTTCCAGCCTCATTACATCTTAATTAACGCGATCAAGTTTTTTTATCAAAAAATTTGCGGAGCAAACAATATGGTGCAGGTTTTCAACCTGCTCGCCTCCGGCGGCGATAGAGCCGATCGGTCGCGAAACGACACTTATAATGGGACTTCGTCCCAGGGCGAAATGC
>MHBF01000004.1:47051-47193 GCA_001803225.1 Lentisphaerae bacterium GWF2_44_16
AAAGATGATGTCATGCGGTGGGACTTTATATGCCCGGCGAAGCAAAGGGCATATAAAGAACATTTGCAGGTAGAGTTTTTCTCGAGCAAAGCTCTCGACAACTGCATATAAATGTTTTCAGTCTTGCGCTGGTGCGCATTTC
>MHBF01000005.1 GCA_001803225.1 Lentisphaerae bacterium GWF2_44_16
AGAGGATATAATTTTCCTTGTCTCCGCCGAAACTGAAAACAGCATCTTTAACGTCATTGGTTACGCAGCTTACGGCCAGCATGTTTAAAATTGAAACACAAAAAAGCTTTTTCCAGTTTCTCATATTTTTCCCCTTTATACTTATTGTTTTGGATTACTTTTTTTCGTCTATGGCATCAAGGCGTACTGCCCAATTTCCTTCTCCGAGATCTGCTGTCTTGAATCTCTTGACCCTGCCATCTACCGCAAGCGCGTTGAAATCGCCGTTAGGATGATTCGGCACAGGATTTGAACGATATGCGTTCGCGTCAGACCATATAATATTTCCCGGACGGCAATTGTATAAGACATTCCTGGAATACTTATCATTGGAAGCGGGATCAGTGCAACCCTCGTTTCGAAGATAATAAGTATATGAAAGATATGCTCCCGGATTAGACGGTTCGTCAAAGTTCCTGTGTACCCACCAGTATTCATTGCCGGGACATTTGAAAAATGTATGTGTGGACTTGACTCCCGCTACCATTTTGCCTACCAAATATTGATTGGAAATAAGCAGGGACGGAATTGAAGAAGTGTCCGCTCCATTATATCTCCCGAAAGTAGTTTTCCCTTTTCCCGTCAGTCCGCAACTGGAGCAGGTGCCCTGGAAATCGACTGGCGTAGCCCGCCATCCATTGAAATCCCCGGCATAGGAATTTTCCGCAATTCCTATCTGTTTGAATTTGCTTACACATAGAATGGACTTTGCAGTGTCCCTTGAGTTTTTAAGCGCCGGCAGAAGCAAGCCTGCCAATATCACAATAATCGATACCACAATGAGGAGCTCGATAAGCGTAAATGTCTTTTTATTGAACATAAGTGGTATTCCTCATAATAAAAGTTTTTCTGTTTTTTCGGAAATAATATATTTTTTCTGACTGCTTTTAATCATTTCTGCTTCATCCCTTTAAAAATTTTTCATCCTCTTGTCCAAAATCTGTTACCTGAAAAATCCACTCAAACATAATTGAGCCGAGGCTGTGCAAACGTCAGAAAGAAAGTACCAGTAAGGCTCAATTACGGTATCGGTGCTTTTCGTTAAACTTCGGAAACTTTCAAGCGCCGCCTTCGTCATGATATCATCAGCGGTATAGAGATATATCCGTGAAAAATGAATCTCCTTTGATAACTTGGCAAGCGCACGGCCCATCATTTCCCCGTTTTCACGAGCTATTTCCATACAGATCGGATCATGTCCGGCCAGAAGTATCCTAAAATTGTATATATCAAAATCACCATGAAAAGCAGCCCTTCTGCAATACCTTTCGCATATTGCGGAATGTGTCAGGTAGCGGCAAAGACAACCTTTCCGTCCGCAATTACATGGCTCTCCATTTTCAACAACCGTCGTATGAGCAAGCCGTTTTTCCCATTTTCCTGTATCCCAGACAGGAACTCCGTCCAGCATCAATCCCATTCTAATCTCATCTGACGCCTGTATCATCGCGAGATTACCGGAAGGTTTAAGATGATAACTCAACGCGTTAAGAACTGCGGTATCGGAATTGACCAATGCGGAAACGACCATGTATTTCGACTTTACGGCTGAAAATAGTTTTTTGAATCCCCTGGCAAGTTTTTTATCCTGTTTGTATTCATTCAGGCAAAATCCTGTTCCCGCCAGCTTTTTGTCTGAATGAGTTGCCAGTAATTCATCAATGCATCCTGTTAGATATGCAGTGAAATCAGATAAGGAGGCATCAACCCTGACAAGCTTCGTCCCTATTATCAGGCTGTTTACATTCATCAACATCAGAGATATTTCATTGTAAATCATGGAAATGCCCAAAAAGCACACATTATTAATATTAGACCGATAATATATCACCGGTCGGCCCCTGCCCTCTGATGCTGTTCTTTCGGTAAGAAAACCTAATTTTTTGTATTCTTCGGCATAAGCGGCTATCGTCTGCAAATTCAAACCTGTTTTCGCGGCTATCTCGCCACGGGAGACCTCATCGCCATGAGGTAAAACCGCAAGCCTGAATTTTCTTTTCTTGAATTCTCTTTTGAAATTAATTTCCATAGTAATGACAATTATATCAAAAAACATAGCTTAAGTCAAGAATAAAATACAAAATTATTGGTTTTTATTAAAAGCAACAAGCTACCTGTACTTAAAATGGCAGAATAAAATACATTTTTACCCAAATACTGAATATCAGCTTTATAAGAAGATGTAATACATAAGCGGTAAGTACCACGAGGTTTTTTTATTAAAAATTTGAGGGGACAAACAACCATGTGCAGACTTTGAGTGTCCGCAGACCAGCAGGTATATAAGCTCGTTTTCACCACGGAGAACACTGAGAAACACAGAGGGTTGAAAACAAATTTTCACTCTCCAGTAAACGGAGTTGGGCAAAAACAATAGATGAATATCCCGCTCCTTCGTGATGAAAAATAGTAACAATATGAAAGCTTTATTCAAAGCGTCTCATTTAATCGACATCCTTGCAATATCTGTCGTCGCCGAGATCGGATTGCATGGCGTGGAGCTCATCCTTCAATTCCTTTACTATATGCGCGTATTCGGGACGATTATAGACCGAACGCATTTCACAATGATCTTTTCTCAAATCAAAAAGCTCCCATTCAGGTTCATAACTTTCATCAACTGAACCTTCGGTGCCAAGCGCGTCGGAGTAATAGTAAATGAGTTTGTAATCATGAGTTCTAAGGCCGTAATGCGCATAGACATTGTGATGCGCCTTATGCATCCAATAGCGGTAATACATGGATTTGCGCCAGTCGGCAGGAGTTTGTCCATTCAATATGCTCCTGAAACTCCTTCCCTGCATGAATGAAGGTATGGGCAACCCGGCAAAGTCCAGAAACGTTTCGGCGAAATCAATATTAAGTATCATGTCTTTAGATACCGAAGCGGCTTTTATCTCTTTCGGATAGCTTATCAGAAAAGGCATTCTCAAGGATTCTTCGTACATGAAACGTTTGTCATACCAGCCGTGATCCCCCAGAAAGAAGCCCTGATCAGAAGTATAGACAATTATGGTATCATCATAAATTCCTTCGGCATCGAGATAGTCCAAAAGCCTGCCGACATTATCGTCAACGGAGGCAATACAACGGAGATAATCTTTAATGTAACGCTGGTATTTCCACTTTTTTTCTTCCTCCGGAGAAAGCCCTTCAGGTATTTGAACCTTGAGGTCATGTTCGTAAAGATTATCGGCAACTCTCATTTCCGCCGCAGACGCCGCGGAGGCCCTGTTCGAATAGTCATCATTGAAAGTCTCGGGATAAGGAATTTCCATATCCTCGTAGAGATCGGCATGTTTCGCGTCCGGTTCCCATGACCTGTGCGGGGCTTTATGATGGCAAAGCAGACAGAATGGTTTTTCAGTATCCCGTTTTTTCAGAAAGTCCAAGCTCATGTCGGTTATGATATCTGTAGCATATCCCTCTACAACCCTTCTGCCGTTTTCAAAAATGAATTCGGGATTATGATAAAGCCCCTGCCCCGGAACTACAGCCCAGTCGTCAAAACCGTCAGGGTAATACTTGTGTCCATCGTCTTTGCGTCCCTCTCCCAGATGCCATTTGCCATATACGGCGGTCTGATAGCCGTTTCTACGGAGCAACTTTGGGAATGTGAGCTTATTTTTGTCCATCGGTGTGGAGAGAGTAGTAACTCCATTGGTGTGATTGTAAGTACCGGTAAGTATAGCCGCTCTGCTTGGAGTGCATATTGAATTTGTGCAGAAACAATTATCAATCCTCATTCCGTTCCCGGCTATTCTGTCGAGGTTTGGGGTCTGGTTAATTCTGCTTCCGTAACAGCTCATGGCATGGGCCGCGTGGTCGTCAGTCATGATAAAAAGAATGTTTGGTTTTCCGTTCGGCATTTTCTGCATTTCCTCTTTATGAATTTTTATTTCAAATGCGAATTCTAGTCCCATATCTATATAGATTTATACTGTTGCTCTCGTTTCGATGCCAAGTTTCTGATGCCGCAAAAATTTGAATCTGTTTATGACAGGGTCATTGGTTTCCTCCATCCATGTCAGCAGATGTTTCATTAATTCCGTCAACTGTTTTTCAACGGATGGATCATTGATAATATTTTTCATTTCCCACGGATCAATGGCTAAATTATAGAGTTCATCTTCACCGGAATTATTAAATCCATATTTCCAGTCGCCGCAACGCAGTGTGCGCTGAGTAATGAGACTGTTTGCAAGCCCGTTGAATTCGGTAACCACATATTCGCGCCAGTCATCACTGCATTTGCCGTCTATCACCGGCAAGAGGGAAGCTCCATGTCCCCCCTCCGGAACATTGCTCCCTGCCAATTTCAGTATTGTGGGATATACGTCCGCCAGGGAGATCAGTTTATCAATCCGGCGTGCCGCTTTCTGAGCGCCGGGCATGCGCATGATGAAAGGTATGTGATGAGTTTCCTCGAAGTGATGCCAGCCTTTGTCAGTCAATCCGCCATGACTGCCAAGGGTTTTGCCATGATCGGCAGTAAATATGACAACAGTATTTTCCAGCAAACCTTTTTCACGCAGATGCGCCATAATACGTCCGATCTGCCTATCGATAAGAGTTGTGAAAGCATAATAGTAACGGATTGTCATTTCCCAGTCCCGCCAGCGTAACTCTTCCTGTTGCGGATGAATCTTGGCGTGATGAGGCCCTGCAATTGCTCTTGCCGGCCATTGGTAATTCGGCCACGGCGGAATTTCAATATTACAGTAAATATCAATAAATTCCCCCGGCGCGTAAAAAGGCCCATGAGGGCCCCAAAAATTATGCCAGATGAAAAAAGGTTTGCCGCGCGTAGAAAAATCATCCATCATGCGAATTGTATTTTCCGCGAGAAAATATGGCACGGTTGACTCCACAGGCCCGGAAAGTTTTCCCGCCGGCCATACCATTTTAGTCTTTTCATCCCATGGCAGTACCTCATGAGTGAAACCATGCTCACGCAAATATTCGTGATATTCCGGATAGCCGAAACCGCCGCCGCCATGTCCGGGGAAATTCTGTCCTTCAAATCCGACATTTTTCGGAAGACAAGGAATATTTTCGCCTCCGAAACGGTTTTTCAACAAATTGGTCCCCAGATGCCATTTGCCTGAATAACCAAGTGAGTATCCAACGCTTTCCAAACGACGCGACAAGAGTTCCGGGCTGTCCGGCAATTCACTGACATTGCATCCGATTTCATGCAGGTTGGCAGTAATCCCGTGCCCATGAGGATATTTTCCCGTCATAATCGTTCCGCGCGCCGGACTGCATACCGGACAAACGGTGTAGGCATTTTCAAATAAAGTTCCCTCGGAAGCAAGGGCATCAAGGTTCGGGGTAAGGCAAGGTGTCTCTCCATACGCGCCAAGGGCTGACAATCTGTGCTGGTCTGTCATAATCAGAAGAATGTTTGGTTTTCCGTCAGGCATTTTAACGATTCCTTTTTTCTATATTTTGTTTTTATTGAATAATAGATTTCAAAGATAGTTGACTACTTTTTTCTCCAGATCAGAAACCGCTTTTTTAAGGATATCAAGTTTCAGCTTTATATGTTTATCGTTTTCCGAACTGTAACTTTCAGCCAGGGCAAGCACCCCTATAAGCTCACCGTCAGTTTTTCTGACAGGCGCGGCATATCTTCTGACGCCATAGGGATTGTACCCAATGTCCATATCAGCAAGCTTCTCCCCGCTTTTATTTATCATTCTTTCGGCTTCCATGATTTCCAGCTCTTTTTTCCCGCCATTCCCGTCATGCACCCAGAAGGAAACTTTTTCCGGCATTTTCATAGCGCTCGCGAGAGATACCCTGGCAACGGCTTCCAGCTCACTCCCAAGCGATCTTTCAAAGCCTATCTTTGCCTTTACGTTTACAAGCTTGTCCTCCGGTTCGTAACGGTCTGTAAGTATCATTTTGCCCGAATGCGGAACATACCATTCCACAGTCAGCGAAACTTCCCGGGAAAGCTCCTGCATGCATTTGAGAAGGGCTGTCCTTATTATCCTATCATTTTCTTTTCGGGGAACCAAAGCGACTGTCGCCTCAAAACGCTTTGAGGCGGGGTCTCTCTGCACCATTCCCATCTGTTCAAGTGTCTGCATTATTCTGAGCATGGAGGATTTCGGGATACCGCTAAAGCCGGATAATTTTTCCAACGGCAGGGGGCCTTCCAGATTCAAGAGTTTAAGGGCTTCAATGCCTCTTTCGAGTGCCGGGGCTGAATATTTATTTGGGGTTTTCATATTTTGTTCCATATATGGAATTAGTTTCATATATAGAATATATAATATTTTTCATAAGATGTCAAGAGTTTTTCATAAAATGTTCGGGAATATTTCAAGCATTGCAAAAGTTGGAGTGTAGAAATAAACTACAGGTGATATATTAATGGAGATTGCGTTCATGGCTGGCTTATGGCAATAAAGCGGATGGCATGTACTTTGCGCATAAAAGGGTTTTCAGCGTTATGAAAATTGAATTATTTTGAAAAAAGGATAGAAAAATGAGCAGAAAAATATATTTCCCAGCCTCGCTATTGCCGTTGATACTCTTATTTGCGTTTCCCGGAAAAGCCTTTTCACAAAACCCTGCCGCGGGAAATAATACAGGCATTGAGGCGGCAGCGGCACAGATAGCGGCACTTGAAAAGAAAGAAAATGAGATTGAACAGAAAGTAGTAAAGAAGATATATGAGATCAAGGCATCCATTGACAGCTATAATAATTCGGAAAAGTCATTAAAAGGGCCTACGGGCCTTGGAAGAATTGAGCAGATGGAACTCAAAGCTGAGAGATATTCAATAGAAAGACAGGCCAGAAAACTTTTTGAAAAAGAAGTTCTTGAGCTCATTGATCTTCTTAAAATATGGAACGAACAGAAAAATCAGATTACGGAAGACAAAAAATATCTCGAGCTCAAACAGAAAATACTCAGCCTTGAAACCAGCGTTTCTCAGGAAAAAGTGACAGTAACGCTTCAGGATAAAAAGAACATAGAATATTATGAAGTGAAAAAGGAAGCCACACTGAAAGAAATAAGCGCGTTGCCTGATGTTTACGGCAACCCGTCATCCTGGAAACATCTTTATGAGGCAAACAAGGAAAAGATAAAAGATCCGGCAAAGCCGGTTCCCGTCGGAACAGTCTTGATTGTACCCAATGTCAAGAGCTCTTCGGACTTTGAGGACCTCGAATAGAACAGGCTTTCAAAAAAGGAGAGCGTCTTCGATATGGAAAAGAACAAGGGAAATATCCTCATAATAGATGACGATCCGCTGGTGTTAATGAACTATGCGGACATACTGGAAGACGCGGGCTATACCCCGATAACGGCCTCAACATCGGAACAGGCATGGAATATACTTCAGTCCCGCGGCTTTGACCTGATAGTCTGTGATCACGATCTCACTGACGGAAAAGGGATAGACCTGATAAAGAAAATGAACGCCGCGGGCAAAGATTATCCGGTGATATACCTCAGCGCGGCGCTTCCGGAAATACTCAGCGAGGCCGCAAGCCTTCAGTCAGTAAAAAAAATACTCACTAAACCGATAGGCAAAGAAACACTGATAGAAACACTAAGCCAATTCAGGAAAAATGAAAACGGTGAAATCACATATCCGAAACTGATAGGAACTGAAGAAAGGAGGATGCTCCTGAACGATACGTTCATGGACAGCATCTAATCTCTGTTCAATTATGGCAAAAGAAAAAAATACACAATTTCTGATACTGGTCGGCTCGGTGGCTATTTCCGGGGCAATCATATTTCTCACCATAAAAGGAGAGCAGAAATACAGGGACTACTTCCAGCGGCGGGAAATTCAACGCCTCATGGATACCGAAAAAACACTTGTGAAATATGAAAAGGACGCTTCGGGAAAAAAGATAGATCAGGTGATGCGCAATATTTCCAGCATGGACGCGTCCATACTGAGCCCGTCACAGATGAGAAGACGCTTTATACTGATGGGCGATATAAACATAAATTATTATCTTGATTCGGCAAAGCAGAAAGACCGTCAGTATTACTTTGACCTGGCAGTAAAATTTTATGACAGGGCAATTGATTACTCGGAAACCAGAGAACAGAAAAACGAGATATTGCGTAAAATCGCCGGTTTTTACATGAAAAACCATAACTGGGAAAAAGCGGTAAACCTCTTCATGGAGGCAGACTCCAGTATAATGTCCCCTGAAGAACGCTGGAACCTGAAACTCAATGAGGCCGAATGCTATAAGCATCTGAAAAAATATCACGATACGCTGGCACTCCTCTCACAAGTCGCCGATGAATGCGATAACGATGAAATATGGGGCATCGCTCTGAGAGAGAAAGCCGACCTTCTCCTGAAGGCCAGCCAGGATCCGGCCATACTTAAAATAATAACCCAAAATCCCGAAGCCACACTGGAAAAATTCTCCCAAAAGCTCCAAGATGAAGCTTTCAACAATTACAGCGAAATAGTAAAAGAACTGCCAGCCCTGAACACTCAGGCATCCATGTCGAATCTGGGCCTCCTTGAGATATATGTCCTCAGAAAAGATAAAAGCGCGGCTTATGATCTGGCAAATAAAATACAGTCCTCATCGGCGCCGCTTAACGATAAGGCCATCTCTTTAATCCTTTTGGCTAAACTTGAAGAAAATCTGGAAAATTACAATGCCGCTATCGATATTCTTGAAACATGCATGAAACGCTACCCGAAATCACAGTTGAGAGTGAAAATATCAATGACGCTATATGATCTTTACAAGAAAACCGAACAGTGGGAAAAAGCTTTTTCCATAGCGGAAAGCCTCTTCATGTACAAACCCGAAGAAGAATCCGTTATCAGATTGGTAGAAGATTTTTCGATGGATAAGAACAAACTTCTTTATGTCATAAGCAGCAGTCCTCAGAAGGATAGTTTTGTTTCAAAAACAAAACTTATGATTACAAATCTCAGAGATTCGTATCCTGATTTGTGGAAGAAAATACAGAATGACGCATATTTCATTTTTGCGGAACTCTTATATCTGTCAGATAAGTACGATGCCGCTGAAAAAGAACTTGTAACATGCCTGAACACGCCCAAAAACAGTCTCCAGCTTATAGAAAAGATATATTACCTTGACATGATGTGCGCTGTAAACGGGAAAAGATCTCCAGTAATTCAGATAATAAGGGCAAAACGCTATCTCGCGAAATATCCTGACGGAAAATTCTACAAGGAAGCACTGCTTACGCTTCTGGACGCGTATTACAAGATGGACATGTATCCCGAAGCCATAACCGTATCAAAGAAAATATACGTTGACGAAATGAACACAGTAAAACGGGCAAGAGAAAATTCCTTCAATCAGAACCTCTGGCTTAAAACTGTAGCGATTATCGGCTTATGTTATGAAAAACTCGGATATTACGACAAGGCAAATAAAATCATAAAAGCCTATTCTGACAGACTCCTCAAAACACCGTTCGCACCTGAAGTTTTCATTGAATGGGCTAAAGTAGCCCAGGAAAAAGGACAGATTCAGGAAGCCATACGCAGAATAGAAGTAGTATTGCCCTACGCAAAAGACATCGATGAAAAGGCCCGGCTGTATGTGGCACAGTATTTGCTAAAACTTTCCCTTGGGGAAACAAAAGATTTTAATAAAACAAAGAGACTTTTGGGTATAATAGAAAAGAGCGGGAAAATCAGTCCTGAAACTAAAAAAGATATTGAAAGGGAACTTTATGAGGGGCTTCTCGAATACACATATAAGAACAGCCTCACCGCTGACTTCAACAGCCTGCTTGAGAAAACTATGGACAAATTCAAAGATGAAACATGGCCTATATACTGGGTATTGCGTTCTCTTTCCCCTCTCTTTGGAAAAACCGGACTTGAGACATTGAGTGAAAAACATAAGGAAATACTTAAAACAGCATCAGGTTTTGTAACAAAAGACAAGGAAACTTATGACTTTATAAATGACCAGATCAAACTGATAAATTCCCTTGTAAACATAGAAAATACGATGAAAAAACTCAAAACCGAAAGGGGACTTGGAAATGAACGAACTAATTAACAGCATAAAAGAACAGATAAATAATTGCAGAAAACTGCTTTCCGTTTTCCAGAATGAAAGACAGCTCTACAAGGAACGCTCCCAGATCGGAGTAAAAGAAGTAATGGAAATAATGGAAAGAAAAAAACAGATATTGACGGCATTTGAAAACCAGAGGGCCCTGCTCCGCAAATCTGAAAATGAAAACAGCAAGCTTCAGCCGGAAGTAATGGAAAAGAAGAAAAGCCTTATCAGGGAACTCGCAGGAACACTGGAACAACTGCTGGTCATAGACCGCGAAAATGAAATGCTCCTCCGCGATATCATGAGCTCTAAAAGTCAACCCCTCTCGGGGAACACTAGTTCAGCGCCCCGGCAGAGGCCGGCATTGCAGCGCCAACTGCCGCTGGTACCCGGCATAGGCGGCATAGCAGTCCCTCAGGCCCCGGCAAAAAAAGCACAGTCTTTCAGTGAACAGATCCTGAATACCGTCCCAGTTCAGACCGGGCCGAAATCAGCGCCGGTTCAGACAGTCGCGGCACAAAACGAAAAAAACACCGATGAAGTAAATGATATTTTCAAATATAAACCCAAAAGTTGCCTCCGTGAATATTCAAGCCCGACACAATTATTGAAATTTGCCTCAAAATATGCCTGATAAGAATCCAAACACCGGCACAATTGAAGCCGAAAAAAATAAGCTTTCTCTCGAGAAAGCTTTTAACGTTTTTCTGGAACAGAGCACAAAGCTTGAACAATCCCATAATGAATTGAAAGAAAAACTCAGGGAAGCACAGCTTGACCTGGCGGATAAAAACAGGGAACTCGCTCTTAAAATAAGTGAAATCGGAAGAATAAAGGAAAAACTCTCGGGAATACTCGAATCCATAACGGACGCTGTCTTCCTTATAGACTCCGAAGACAAAGTGGATATCGCCAATAAGGCAGCCATTGATATACTGAACACTGTAACCGACGAGAAAAAGACTATTCTGGATATGCCTGAAATAGCCGGATACCTTAAAACCCATGATGCAATCAAAGACGCGGATATAGAAATCAGCGTAGCTAAAGAGACAAGATATTATATGCTTTCGGTAATCCCTATGTCCCGTGATGAGAACAATCTCAAATACAGGGTCGTATCACTCAAAGACGTTACTGAAAAAAGAAATCTTCAGAGGAAAGTAAGCCGCGAAAGCAGAATGTCCGCGTTGGGTAAAGTCGCCGCAAGCGTGGCGCACGAGATACGAAACCCCCTCGGCGCGATCGAAGGTTTCGCGATGCTTCTCGAAAGAGATTTAAAAGACAACCCCGCGTCGCTGAAACTGGCATCAAGAACGGTTTACGCCGCGAGGCAGCTCAATTCCGTAGTAAGCAACCTGCTTAATTACACGAGAGAGCTCAGGCCCAGCCTTTATCCGCATGACATAAATGCCATAATAACTGAAGCCATTGATTTCATAAGGCCGATGGCTGAAGACCGTAAAATAACACTGGAAATTGAGCTTGAGGAAAAACCACTGACAGCCGCGATAGATACAGTACAATTCAGACAGGTGATAACCAATCTCGTAACCAATGCCATAGACGAATGCACCGTAATAGAAAACGGCAGAATCAAAATCAGGAGCTATTACGATGAAACTCACATATTCATTGAAATTTCCGACAACGGGCCGGGCATTGCGGAAAACAAGAAAAAACAGATTTTCGAACCCTTTTTTACAATGAAAGAAGGCGGCATAGGGCTGGGATTGGCGCTCTGCCAGAGAATTATGGATTTGCATGATGGCGAAATAACTGAAACGGGCATCGAGGGAAAAGGGGCCTGTTTCATAATCAAACTCAAAAAAGCGGAGGCGTGATTTGATAGACCGTATACTTGTAGCCGATGACGAATTTCTCATAAGACAACTGCTGGAAGAAACGGCATCCAGAAGGAAAATAGATGTTGTATGCGCCTCATCAGGCGAAGAAGCCATTGAAATGCTCAGAAAAGATGAGTTCCAAATGGCTTTCGTCGATTTGAAAATGGGCAAAGCAAGCGGCATGGACGTCCTGCGCTTCTGCAGTGAAAACTGCCCTGAAACCCTTTTCGTGATAATGACCGCGTACGGAACAATAGAAACGGCGATAGAAGCAATGAAACTCGGCGCTTTTGATTTCGTCATCAAGCCCTTTTCGCCTGACCAGATGGAGATACTGATAGAAAAAGGAAAACACTGGCTCCAGATAAATGAGAGGGAGAAATATCTCCAGAAGGAACTCTCCGGCGGCGGCACAACAACTACACGGGCCATCGGCGATTCGCCTCAAATGCAGGAAATCACCAGACTCCTCCAAAGGGTTGCCCCGACAAACGCGTCAGTCCTTATCACCGGGGAAAGCGGTACCGGCAAGGAGCTTATCGCTTCAGAAATACACCGTCTCTCCGAAAAAGGCACAGGCGGCAAGCCCTATATTAAAATGAACTGCGCCGCCGTTCCGGAAAATTTGCTGGAAAGTGAACTTTTCGGACATGAAAAAGGTTCTTTCACAGGGGCCGCGGAACGCAGGATAGGACGTTTCGAGCTGGCAAGCGGAGGAACTCTGCTGCTTGACGAAATAGGCGAAATCAACACGGGAATGCAGTCCAAGCTGCTGAGAGTGCTTCAGGAATCCGAATTTGAAAGGGTCGGCGGCAACAAGACAGTGAAAGTAAACGTGAGAATAATCGCCACCACGAACAGAAACCTCAGAGAAGAAATAACAAAAGGCAAATTCAGGGAAGATCTTTTTTACAGGCTCAATGTTTTTCCTTTATGCCTGCCGCCTTTAAGGGAAAGAGGCAGTGATGCCGTTAAAATAGCGGAACATTTTCTAAAAACCCAGTCAAAGACATTGGCCAGGGAACTCAGCTTCTCACAATCGGCCCTTGAAGCAATAACAAAATACCCCTGGCCGGGAAATATAAGGGAATTGGAAAATGTAATCGAACGCATAGCCATCCTGGAAGACGGCCCCGTGATTGAAGCAAAAGCCTTCCCCCCTGAAATACGATTAAACCAGGACCTTCCCATTTCCGAAAAAATGTCCGCGCTGACAACAGACCATCTCCTTAATATAGCTGAACTGGAAAAACAGACCATCAGAAAAGCCCTGATAAAAACGGGCGGGAACAAAGTAAAAGCTTCCAAACTGCTGGGTTTTTCAGTCAGGACCCTTAGAAACAAATTGAACGAATATAAAAACGACTCCTCAAACACTGACGATTTTTTCAAATCCCAGCAGGACAGCAACGAATAGAGGCATCCGCAAATGGATCAGGAATTAACGGAAAAAGAAAAACTTCTGGAAAAAAACATGGCGTTTCTCCGGGAACACTCTTCGGATATAACGTTCAATGCTGTTTCAACCGCGAACGCTCCTGCCCTGCTGACAGTGGAACTTTCAGAAAACGCACAGCCGTTTTTCATTTATTCCTCAGAGAAGGCAAAAATACTTCTGCACAGCAGAAAAGCCCCCGAAGAGGAAGCCCGGAGACAGATTTCAAAATGGGCGGAAGGTGAAAATGTGAATTTCGGCGGGATGATAACAGTAGCGGGTTTTGCCGGAATGTACCATGTCGCGGAATTATTATCCATGATGAAGGCAGGCGGCCTGCTCTTCATCACCGACCCAGACCCGGCATCATTCAGAAAAGCTCTGGAATATTGCGACTTGTATAAGCTGGAAAAGCAGGGCGTTGAAGTGATTTTCTCTGTCTCGGGAGAAGCATGGCGGATATCGGTGGAATACCGTTCCGCGCTGAGAAACAGGAAAACTCTGGACAACGCTTTTTTTCAGCATCTTTCCCTTTTCCGTGCGGCGTCCAGCCTGTATGTGCCACTCAAAAATGAAATTGACCGGGAACGCAATATCGAAACCATGAACCGGGGCGCAATCGCTAATCACAGCGATGAATGGGAACAGTTCGCGTTGATGAACCTTCCCTATATCCTCCTCAATCCGCATATAAACTGTCTGAAAAACTCTTTTTCAGGAAAAACAGCCATAGTGGCGGCACCGGGACCTTCCCTGAACTCAAGCCTTCCTTATATCAGGGAGATAGCGGACAAATGCGTGATATTCGCGGTAGGGACAGCATTGAAGCCACTCCTGAAAGCGGGAATAACGCCGGATTTCGCGATAGTCGTGGACTGTCTGGCCAGTTCAATGAAACAATTTGAAGGACTTAATCCCGAAAAGACATTTCTCATAGGCCATTATATGCTTCTGCCCGAGCTGATACAGCTTTTCAACGGAAGCATGTTTGTTTTCTCGTGCAATACCATGCCGGGACTCAACTCATGGCTGGAAAAAATCAACGCCCTTCCCGAAAGGTTCACAGTGGGTGGAACGGTCTCCATAACAGCCATCGACGCGGCCCTTTACCTGGGATGCTCAAGGATAATATTGGCCGGCCTCGATCTGGCCCTTCTGGACGATGGCACAAGCTATGCCGACGGCAGCGCATATGAGACCAAAAGGTATAAAGAGATGAAAACCGTAATGGTAGAGGGGAATTACAGAAAAGAAGTATTGACGGAAAAACGTTTTTCGATGTATATCAAGATGCTGAATACCTTTCTCTATCTGGAAAAAGAAAAAAACAAAGATATGGAGTTCATAAACGCGACGGACGGCGGAGCGCGCATAAATCACACTCAGTTAATGCGCCCGTCAGAACTTCAGGGGCTGCATTACGTTTCGCCGGACACTGACAAGACGACGGCAATCAGGAAGCTTTATCACAACGCCGAATTGCCGGAGAGAGAAAAGGTACTTGCCTTTTTCAGAAAAAGCCTGCAGGAACTGGACGACCTGGCGGAAACGGCCGGGGCCGCGGAAGAGGCCTGCAATGTAATGTTTAAAGATGAAGAAAGCCTGAAATATTCAGGAATGCTGGGAGAGGAATTAAGCCGTCTGGATATGAAGATAAAAGAAGAAAACAATGCCTATCTACTGGTAAAAGGTGCGTTGCAGCTGTTACTTATAGATATTTATTCAGGAACAGGATTATCGGAAAAAGAAGAGACCGTGAAAAAAAATAAGAAGTTTTACGGACATCTCAAAGGCGCGGCGGAATGGGTAAAAGGACTGCTCGAAAATACGCTGAATGTGTATAATATAATTTCAAGAAAAAAATAGAAATAAAAAAAGGACATTCACCATGAAAGATCAAATGACATTGAGAGAAACCACTATTTTTGTGCTCGATAAATCTCAGGACGAGTTCAAGAAGCTGAAAGAGGCACTTAAAACAACAAGCGATTCTTTTGATGCCGGAAAAGATACAGAGGGCTTGAATAACATAAAAAGTGTAGTAATACCTCAAATAAGTTCGTTCTATGAGTTCTGCTTCACCATGATAAACAGTTTCGATGATGTAATGGGCCCTGATATCACCGGACGCCTGAAGGAGAAATTTGAGAATCTCGACACCCTTCTGAAAACCCTTACAAATGAAACGGAAACAGGAAATTTTACGGAAATAGGCGATTTGCTCAGGTTTGATCTGACAGATCTGATAAATGAATTTTCCGTCCTGTTTCCTGAAATATCAGAGACTTTCAAAACATCAACCCGCGAAGATCTGAATAATATCTGAAACAGACGAGGCTTCATGCCCTGCGCGAGTTCAAATGAACTTCTGGAGAGGAACCTTGGGTTCCTGAAAAAACACAGTTCGAGCGTTTCTTTCCAGAACACAGTGTCCGCTAAACCCGGGAAAGCATCTCTGGAAGTGAAAACATCAGAAGGATGCCCGCCCGTTTTCTATTGCCGCACAGAACAATCCCAAGCACTGCTTCACAGTTCCAAAGCACCCGAAAAAGAGGCGCAAAGACAAGTAAGCGCCTGGGAAGAAGAAAACAAGAACGTCAACTGGGAAAATCTGGTGACAGTCCTCGGCTTCGGGGGAATGTACCACATAACAGAACTGCTCCGCAGAATAAAACCGGGAGGAACGCTTCTGGTAATTGACCGCATGCCGGACCTTTTTAAGGCTTCTCTTTCATTCTGCGACCTTGAGATACTGGAAAAAATCGGAGCAAACATTATTTTCATAGTATCGGAATCTTTTGAAACAATAAAAAGAGAGTTCCGGCACTACCTGAAAAGAAAAACAAGACTTGACATCTCTCTTTTCATACACCCCGGCATATACAGGACGTTCACCGAAGACTATAACGAGCTCATCGCCATCGTGAAAACGGAAGTAAGAACAGAAGCGATAGACAGAGGAACAAAAATACACCTCGCAGATGAATGGATGCAGCACTCCATATACAATCTGCCGTTCATCCTGAGAAGTCCCCTGATAAATGAGCTTAAAAACAGTTTCAGTAAAAACACCGCCCTCATAGCGGCGGCAGGCCCTTCCCTGAACAGCTCGCTGCCATGGATAAAAAAGATTTGCGGAAAATGCGTGATTATCGCAGTGGGCACTGCCCTCAAACCCCTGCTCGAAGCGGAAATATATCCTGATTTCGTACTTTCCCTGGAATGTGATATCCTGGCAATGAAACAATTTAAAGGGATGGAAAAAGGAAAAATTTTCCTTCTTGCCCCCCCTATAGTCTTTCCTGAGCTGCTGGATATCTACTCCGGACAGTTTTTTACGTTTTCGATATCCGTCCCGGATGCTTTCGATAAATGGCTGAAGGAGCTTAATGCCGCCCCTGATACGCTGAACGCCGGGGGTACAGTCTCCCTGACGGCGATTGACAGCGCGGTTTATATGGGTTTCTCAAAGATAATACTGACAGGGCTTGACCTCTCATTTCTTGATGATGGCACAACTCATGCGTCAAAAAGCATGTATCATGGACAACGGTCTGATAAGGAAACATTAATAAGCGTAGATGGCAACTATAATAGAAAAGTGCTGACATCGACTCAATTCTCGACTTACATATCGATGCTCGGCTCCTATCTGGAGGACGTTTTGAAAAATAGAGACATAGTGTTTTATAATGCGACAGACGGCGGGGCTGTGATAAGCAATACGCGGGTTATAAGTCCGCTTGAAATGCTTTCTTTGGATTTTTCCGCTTTGCCTGGAAACAAAACAGAGTATATTAAAGGGAAATATGACAAGGCATTAATGCCTGATGAAAAGAAAGTCATTGAGTTCATTGACCTCACAATAAAACAGCTGGATGAATTCAAACAGACAGCGGAAGCCGCGGAAACCGCATGTTCTATAATGTTCAGTTCCGAAGAAAACACAAAGCATTCAGGGAGGCTCAACGACGAATTGAAGAAACTTGATCTTAAAATAAAAGAAGAAAACAGCGCGTCCCCGCTGCTGAACAGCACGCTCCGTACCCTGGTCGCGGATTTGCGTTCGGACGAAACAGTAAGCGCGCAGGATAAAAACAGGAGGTTTTACAGCCATCTGAAAGGGGCAGCTGAATGGCTGAAGGGAATATTGGAAATATCATTGAAATGTTACAAAAATAAAACTCAATTTAAAATAAACACAGGGAGAATATGACCATGACAAAAAAAATCATCGAAACCTACCACAAGGTACAGGCGGAAACAGCAAGCCCGGCACAGAGAGTTGTAATGGTTTATGCCGGAATCGTAAAGAACCTTAAACTTGCCATAAAAACCTTCAATGAGACAATCCCAAATAAGTTTGAGATAATCCACAATGCCGTCCAACTGTCTGAAAAACTGATACTTGAATTGCAATTGGCGCTGGACAAGGAAAATGGCGGGGAAATAGCGACAAACCTGGAGTCCCTTTACATATTCTGGAGACAACACCTTTCGGACGCCAACATAGAGAAGGACCCGGCAAAAATCAGAGAAGTATTGTCAATGGTCGAAGAATTGCACAAGAGCTGGACTGTAGCGGAAAGAAAAATGAGAATTAATGACAAGTGAAATTGAAAAAATAATTCTTGAATGGGACAAGTACGCCATTGAAGTTGAAGCGGCAATCAACGGGCGAGACTACAGCAAGTTCCGCAGGATGTTCATAAATGGCGACAAGTGTTTTAAAAAAATCAGGGCACTTATCGAAAAAGGAGAAAATCTGAAGGAGATAAAGGAGAAAGTTGAAAAAACTGTCTCCGACTGGACCAAAGTATCAGAAAAGATACCTGAATGGATCTCGGAAATGAAGCTGGAGTTCAAAAAGAGAAAAGAAACAGCTCAACGAGGTAAAAAACTCAGCGGCGCCTATAAGAAATTCACTAAACACACAGGCACTAAGCTGAGAGTAAAAGCGAGATAGGCTATGGCAAAGAACAATAAAGAAAAAACAGATATGCCTGATGTCAATATAATATCAGGCATAGCTCTTGATCGGGAAAGCGTAAAGCTGAGGTCCCTGACAAGTAAAATAATACACAGCGGAGAAATAAATCCCGCCGCGTCCAAAATACAGATAATAGGAGGAGACACCGATGACGCCAATCAGGAGTCGCCTCCATCAATAATCATCGAAAAGGAAAATGACCAAATATCAAAAATAATAGTAAAATGCCCTTGCGGCAGACATGCCGAGTTGCTTTGTGAATACGAGGAAAACACTTAAAAATCAGGATGCGGACATGAAAAACACTGACAAAGAAAAAATTTACCGCGCTGTAGCTCTGAAATTCATACTGCTTTCCATCGTCTGCGTCATGCTTCAGGGCTGTAATTCCACAAAAATATATATAGAAGAAAAGGAATTGGCCAAAATAAGGATGACCGAGCCTATACTCGTTATTCAGCCGTTAACGCCAAATCCCCGTCTTAACACAGTAGCCGCGTCTCTCGGTAAATATTACAGCATTGAAGTTCCGAAACGCATGAAAGGAACTGTTCTTTATTCGTCCAATATCACATCTCTGAAAAACGCGCAGACATGGAATAACCTTATCAGAAATGGAACTGTCAATACCATGGAAGCCGCGGCAATAGGAAAAACCGTCGGCAGTGAATCAGTGCTGACATGTCAAATTCTGGAGCTCAATCAGTTCCCGCCTTTCAGAATAACTCTGGAACTCCTTTGGATTGACACATCCACTGGAAATATTATAGGAAGGCTCTACCAAGACATAGATCTGGCAGACGCGGACACAAATTACAGGTTCAGCAATTTTGCCGGTCAGGGCCCGGCCAGGGAATTATATGAAACCTTTGCTTACAGCAAAGACTTATACCAGACAGCCTATCTTATGCCTCAGGAATTTTACAGGTTTTCCGCCGCATATTCGACAAAGGTGCTTTTCGGAGATGTAAGCGATACGCCATGGTGGATTTTCTGGCGCTCGATGTGATATAAAATAAATAAAAATAAAACTCCAAAAGGCCTTTAAAATGCCAGGAGCTTTTGTTTTTTTTGAAAAACTCCCTAAATTATTCTTCCAAATATCCGAAAATATTATCAGTTCCAGTTTATTTAACCTGGAATTATTATTTAAAATGAGTTCAAAGAAAAAAAATAAGACCGTTAATTTGTCCCTGAAGGAAGTCTCTTCAATACTTGAAAGTAAAAATATTCTTTTAAGGCCGGAGGATCTTTCAACAGGACTTTCTGCCGCCCTGCAGGAACTGAGCAGCCTTGATAACTCGTCAAAACTCAGGGAAGACGCTATCCGCAATGGAAAAGCGATAATAAAAAACTGGGCGCCGCCGACAGATGAGCAGATTGACAAGATTTTCATCAAGATGCGGGATGAACTTCTCGCCTGAGACACCCATCAGGCTCATCCTCTATCGCTCTCATTGCCAACACATTAAGCATCATATCAATATTCTGCCATAAAAAATTCTTCTCTGGCACAGAACCTGCGAAAATCCTTTTAGAACAAAATACAGTAAAAGGGAAAAACTATGAGCAGAGCTATATATACCGCATCATCGGGCATGGTTCTGGAATTGAAACGGCAGGAAGCAATAGCAAGAAACCTTGCGGCCGCGAACTTTCCGGGCTTCAAAAAGGAATTCATAGTTTCTGAGAACTTCAACAAAATCCTGGGAGACAAACTGAATAGCAATGGCATGACCGGCACCGGAGGAGGCAATGTGAAAATTGATTTTACTCAGGGGCCCCTGCAGGAAACGGACAGAAGACTTGATTTTGCCATCCAGGGCAAAGGATTTTTTGAAGTAACCAGCAAAGACAACAAAACCCTTTACACACGAAACGGTGGGTTTTTTATAGCTAAAGACGGTAAACTTGTTACACCAGAAGGATATGCGGTAGCGGGCGAAACTGGAGAACTGCGTTTTGAATCAAGAGACAATGTCAGTCAGATACAGGTTACCGCGGATGGAATGGTACAGGTAAGACAGGGCAAAGAAACTGACTATAAGATGAAAAATCTGGGCAAACTGAAAATAGTTGACATAGAAGACAAAGACAAACTTGTGAGGGTAACGGCAAACTATTTTGCGGTATCGGACGATGACAAAAGACTCATGACGGTATGCAAAAATGAAGATTATCAGACCATAAACGGCTATCTCGAAATGTCAAATTCATCCCCTATGATGGATATGACAGCCATGATACAAAGCCAAAGGGAGTTCGAAATGGGACAGAAACTTATCAAAATGCTGGATGACCGTCATCAGAAAGAACTCCAGAAACTTACATGAAATTGAAATTTAAAAATAAATCAGGAGAAAGATTATGAACAGAACATTATGGATCGCGGCGAGCGGAATGGAAGCGCAGCAGACCCGTGTTGACACAATAGCGAACAACATGGCTAACGTGAGCACAACAGCCTACAAAAAAGGTATAGCACAGTTTCAGGATATGCTCTATGAGACCTTTGCGAGACCGGGCTCACAGTCATCAAACTCGTACCTGCCCGCCGGAATACAAATGGGTACAGGCGTAATGACCGCCACGGTATCGAAATATTTCGGACAGGGTTCTTTGGTCTCCTCAAGTTCAGACTTGGACCTCGCCATAGAAGGCGAAGGCTTTTTCCAGGTACAGATGACAGACGGCACCTCAACCTATACCAGGGCAGGAAACCTGCACATGGACGCTCAGGGCAAAGTCGTTACGGGAGAGGGTTATACTATAGTAGGCTTCCCCACATTGAACGCGAAAGCCACAAACATAACAATCACTACAGATGGTACTGTATCCTATACCTATGACGGAGCAACCACGGAAGCAGGCAGAATACAGCTGGCACGCTTTCCGAACCCGGAAGGCCTCTCTTACGAAGGTTACAACCTCTACAGTGCTACAGAAGGCAGCGGCAACGCTGAAACAGGATATCCCGGAGCGAGCAGTTTCGGGTATCTAGCTCAGCATTATCTTGAAAATTCCAACGTGGAAATAGTAAAGGAAATGGTGGATATGATTGCCGCCCAGAGAGCTTATGAACTAAATTCAAAAAGCGTGAAAACCGCGGAAGAAATGCTGCGGACAGTAGTCAATCTCAAAGTATAGGAGTAAACAGCAATGAACATCTATTCCATTAGTTTCAGAATGTCGCTTATAGCAACAGCACTGGCGCTGGCGCTGATTTGCGGGACAATGCATTTCGCAAACGCTGATGACGGCAACAGAATACTTAATATTAAAGAATGTATCATTGCCAAGGACGATGTAATCAAACTTAAAGACTTTGTCTCAAATACAGGCATTCTCAGCGAGGAAGAAAGGGAATATGAAATAACCGATTCCCCGAAAAGTTCTCAGACAGTCCTCTCAATCGTGGACCTGGCTTATCTCTTCCAACGCCATGAGTCACTGATGAACGCACGCTTGAGAGGCCCTAAAAATATTACACTCAAGAGGGTTAAGTCAACAGAATACCTGGAGAAGGCAAGAAGGGAAATTCTGGATTTCGTCAAATCAAACCCTCCCTGGAAAGACTGGGAAATAGATATGCTTCTGAATTCAAGCGATGAGCTTTCACTCTCAAGAGCAGGCGCTTTTGACAGCCTGGAAGTAAAAGCTTATGAAAACAAGGGAATGCTAGGCCCTGTAGCGCTTTCCGTCACTCTGCTGGATAACAAGAAAAAACAGGTTGAAAAACTGACAGTCAATCCGGTGATACTCAGGAAGGTCGATGTAATAGTTATGAATAACAACGTCAAAATCGGCGATAAGATTAAGAGAGAAGACCTTAAGAAAGTTCCGGTATGGGTCGGCGGCGACAAGAAAGACTATGTAATGGAAGAAAGCAAATGTGTTGGCTATGAACTTGCGAGAAACATTTCAAGCGGAGACATGCTGCACTCGGGAGACATCCTGAGACCGGTTTGCGCCAAGAAAGGCGACATTATATGGATAGAGTGCAAGTCGGGGGCCCTTTCAGTAAGAATAGCGGCCACAGCTATGGAAAACGGAAGAGAAGGAGATTCGGTAAAAGTCATGAATAACAGTTCAAATAAAATATTTTCTGTAGAGCTTACGGGCGAAAAAGAAGGCGTACACAGAATATAGAAACAAAGGTGATATTATGAAAAAGCTACTGCCGTTACTCGCTGCTTACGCTGTAAGTTTCAGCGCATATACAGACATTTCCCCTTCAGATAATGTAAAACTCGCTCTGAATATGTATTCAAATCAGCGGGCCAGGCAGGTAGGTGACCTTGTAACTGTGACGGTCGAAGAATCCAATTCTTCAAAGAAAACGGAAGACTTCGCCACAGCCAAAACGGCAAAAGCGGATGCCGACATGCCTTTCTTCGGATTTCAGATCCAAGACGCGACAAATATATTTCAGAGATTCCGCAACTCCCTCATAACAGACGCTGAACAGAATATCCCGATAGCTGAATACAAAATCAACGCGTCATCAAGTTTTTCAGGCGACGGTTCGACAAATTCTTTGGACCAGATAACTTCTGAATTCGCGTGCAGGGTCGTCGATGTCCTTGAAAACGGCATACTAGTCATACGCGGCGACCGTAAACTCCTATACAAAAATGAAACTGTAAGTCTGGTGATTACAGGCTTGATCAGGTCGAGAGACATAGACAATTTAAATAAAATCAGCTCCAAAAGAGTCGCCGACGCCCATATTTACTATGAAACAGGCGGAGAACTCAGCCGCGGCACACGCCCTGGCTACGTATGGAGAGTATTCCAGGTACTGAACCCGTTCTAATATGAAAGGATATACGTATATGAACAAAAACATAATAGCGTTGACAGCTCTTCTGATACTCTGCGGACTTTCCGCGGAGCTCACAGGACAGAGCACCACAGTCCCTATAAAAGTCAGAGTTAAAGACGTCGCCCGCATCGCCGGTGACGACGAGACATATACACTGACAGGATACGGCGTAGTCGCCGGACTCAATAATACGGGCGACAGCGACAAAAACCTTATACAGCGCACTATCAGTAACCTGATGCAGAACTTCAATATCATAGTCTCCGAAACCGACATCAAGGCGCAGAACAGCGCCGCGGTCATGGTTACCGCCACAATACGCGGATCAAAAAGAAAAGGCGATCTTGTCGAAGCCAACGTTTCATCCATCGGCGACGCAAGGTCCCTACTCGGCGGCGTACTCCTTCTGACACCGGTACTCGGGGCAGATGCCGAAACATGGGGCATAGCACAAGGCCCCATTACGACAGGAGGCTTCTCCTTCGGAACAGGACAGAATGCGGCAGGCGGCAATGAAGTTATTAAAAATCATCCGACTTCAGGGATGCTGACCAACGGTGTCAAACTTCTGAGAGATGTAGGAAGCACTTACAACTTAAGCGATGTGCTTATATATAATCTCAGGGAGCCGGATTTCACCTCCGCCGTAAACCTCGCAAATTCCATAAATAAAAAGTTCTTCGGCGTGGCCATAGCTCAGGACGATGCCACCATAAAGGTAAGGGTCCCGAACGAATACAGAGAGGAAGACCGCGTAACGTCTTTCATAAGCGAAATCGAACAGCTTTACTTTGAAAGCGATTCCACGGCAAAAGTCGTATTCAATGAAAAAACAGGTACTATCGTAATGGGGGCCGAAGTCAGGGTTTCCAGCGCTGCCGTAAGCCATGGCAATCTCTTTGTAAGTATAAAAAGCGTTCAGGGCGTAAGTCAGCCAAGCCCGTTCAGCACTCAGGGCACAACCCAGGTTATCAACGATACACAGACAACTGTCAAGGAAGAAAAAACAGCGGTATTCGAATTGCCGAATATTACTACTGTCGGAGAACTTGTCAGAGTTCTGAACGCTCTCGGTGTCACTTCGCGCGACATAATCGTAATATTCCACTGTCTCAGGTCGGCTGGCGCGCTTCATGCGGAACTTGAGTCCATATAATCAATTAATCCGGAGACGTCTCATGAGCATACTAACTTCAACGGCACAGATGGGCGCGGGCAGAGTGGATATGCGTGAAAGCGAAGACGTCATGGAAAAGAAAAAAGACATGGCGCTTAAAAAATCATGTCAGGACTTTGAAGGCGTTCTTACTTCAATCATTATCAAGCAGGGCATGAAGTCCGCACAGGAAGCATCCTTCTCCACTGACACAGACGATGAGCGCGACAACGGAAGCAAGCAGTATATCGAAATGGCCAATGAACAAATCGGATACCATATAGGAAGAAACGGAATGCTCGGTCTGGGCGAAAACCTCTACAATAGCCTGAAATCCAGAATGCAGGAGATTAAAAAATGATCCCCCGCAATAAGAAAATCCCCGCAAACGCCATTGAAAGCATTCCTGAAAAAATGCGGAAATGCATCTCCGAGCTTACGGAAAATTCAAAGCTTCTTCAACATTCTATCATCAAACGCGATGTCACCAACGTCTGGAAAATATTGTCCTTTCAACAGGAAAAAATGACCGAATTCGAACAGTACGGCTATATATGGGAACAGATTTCCTCCGACCCCGCCATGAGCAGTAACGAAAATATCATAAAAAACAAAACTGTCCTCTCAGAAGAATTCAAGAACCTGCGCAAACTCAACAACAGCAACGCAACTCTGGTACAAAGCTTTCTCTCCGCCATCAGGAAAGCCATGAAAAAAACAACTCAGCACAATCCTTCACATAATCACGTATATGGCAATACCGGTAAAATGAGACTTAAACAATCTTCACTGATGATAAACAGCATCGCTTAAATTCCATGCGGAGGAACTAAAATGTTAAACTTAAATACAGCGATGATTTCAAAAAAAACGCTTGAAGCCGGACAACGGGAAAACAGCATAACAGCCAATAAAACATCCCAGTCAGGCACTCGAAGCAAGGATGCCGCTCTCAACACGGTTGCGGACGGTGAAAACGGATATTATGGTTCCTGCAATATTTCCCAGTTTGTGAAACATTATGACGAGGCCCTTGAAAAAAGTTTTATGGACTCAGTAAGCGAAAACAGTTATATGCAGACCTGTTTTTCACAAATAAGCAATCTCGAAAATACCATCGCGCCTAACGGCAAAAATCAACTCAATGACGCGGTGCGGAATTTTGCCGCCGCTCTTCAGACTGCGGCAAGTTCCACGGAAGCAGCTTCAGCCAGAACAGAACTTATCGCAAGCACCCGCAAAATCGCCGATACATTCAACCGTGAGTATAATGAGCTCGCCGGACTTAGGGACAGTATCGCCGCGAATAACAATTCAGGTTCAGGCTCCATATCCAACTCCCTTTCCTCGCTTAAAGGCCTTCTCGAAGAACTCCCGGCCATCAATGACAGTATCCAGCGTTCAGCCCAGAACGGTTCTCTCAGTCAGAAGAGCGCTGAGCTCCGCGAAAAAAGAGATGACATTGTAAATGAAGCATCAAAATATATTAATCTGGACGTAACCGAAGAAAGCAATTCTAAATATACAGTTTTCTTCACCGATGAGAACACTTCTTCATCCTGTATTCTTGTGGATGGAAAAACATCTCCGTCCAAACCGGCAAATTACCTGACCATATCAATGAACGTTCCAACAGACGCCAATCCACATTACAGCCCTCAGATAACATTTCACGACAGTTCGTCAGGAAAAGACAGCGCCGTAAGTCTTTCTGAAAAATCCGGCCAGGTAAAGGCCCTGGCCGATGTACGGACATACATAACAGGAAAAATGGACTCTCTTTACGCGTATTCTCGGGAATTCGGAGACGCAAACAGCACAAACCCATGGCGCGCAAACCGCGTTTATTCAAAAGGCGAAAGCGTCGCGTCAGACGGATACGCTTACAAATGCACGACCGGCGGCGCTTCCGGCTCGGCACAGCCTTCCTGGAACAGCATTCCCGGCGCTGCGACCAATGATGGTGGCGCAGTCTGGACCACAGAAGAATTCAGTGCCGTAAACGCCTCCCACATGGAAGGCTACGACCTTGACGGCAACAGCGGCGGAAAAATATTTGATGCAAATTCAACTCAACCCTCCTCCGGTAATATAATTTCTGTCTCTTTAGTCTTTGCATCCAACCCGCGCAAGGCCGCTCTTTCTCCAAATCCCTCAGAAACCAGAAACAGCGACAATGTCGGAAATATGCTGAACACAATGAATAATCCGGAAAGCACTCCGGCCCTCAACGGCGAATCAATACTGAGTTTTCCTGAAAGCTATGCCTCAGCCGTATCTGAGGATCTCAGAAATACAGAACACGCTACCGTTACAAGTGAAAATATCGAGAAAATGTTTCAGAGCGCCGTATATGAAAAAACTTCTGCCGGAATGGATAATGAAATGACAAATATGCTGTCCATTCAGAAGGCGTATCAGGCGGCGGCAAAACTTATTAATGTACTTGAACAAATGTCGCAGACAGTACTGGCGGCAGGATAATATTTAAAGAAAGGATTTTTAAAAAATGAAAAACTCACAGTCTGCAGGAAAAAGCTCACAGGAAACTAAAAAGGGCCCGTCTATTGAATTGTCTGTTGAATTACTCTTCAAAGACCTTAATTTACATCTGCGCAATTACGTTGATGCGTTGAAATCGGTATCGACAAAGGAACAGCACTCTTCATAATAACAGTTTTAATTTATGGTAACTGAAAAAAAATCTAAGCTCGAACTGGAAAAGGCCCTTGTCCATTGCCGCGCCCATCTCGAAGAAGCCATTCGCCACATGGACAGCGAAGTCGCCATAATCATTGACGACTCCGGAAAACTCTGCGGCATACTCACTGACGGCGATATAAGAAGAGCGTTCCTTGCCGGGGCTTCAATGAAAACCCCCGTTTCAGAGATAATGACAAAAAATCCAATTGCCCTCAGGGAAGAATTGAGCAGAAACGAAATATTCTCCCTGATGATGAAAAAACAGATAAGGCATTTGCCTGTACTTGATAGCGAGGGCCGTCCCATCGGCCTTGAGCTCCTGAGGTTTCAATATGATGAATCCACTATAGAGGGCGCCGTCCTGATGGCCGGCGGCAAAGGTACGCGCCTGCGCCCCCTCACCTACGAAAAACCCAAACCCCTTCTCAGGGTCGGCGACGACACTATACTCGACAATGTCCTGAAAGGCCTTAAAAGCAGCGGCATCTGCGATGTCGCAATCTCCATAAATTATCTCGGCGAACAGATAAAAGACCATGTAAAGGACGGCAGCTCCCGCGACTTGAACGTAAGTTACCTTGAGGAAAAAGAAGCCCTCGGCACTGCCGGGGCCCTGTCCCTGCTCTCGCCGCGCCCGTCCAGCAGTTTCCTCGTAATGAACGCAGACCTCCTTACTGAAATAGATTATAAAGCTTTCTCCAGATTCCATAAAAAAGAACAGAACGATTTTTCGGTATGTGTAAGAAAGATAAAAAGCCCCATTCCTTACGGGGTCGTAAATCTCAAAGATGACAAGCTTCAGATAGAATCCATCGTCGAAAAACCCGAATACGAATATCTCGTAAACGCCGGAATATATATGATAGAACCGCATATCATCGACCTCATTCCTCCGAACACTTTTTTCGACATGGTCTCGCTGATTAAAAAAGCCATGAACGCAGGCTCCAAAGTGGGCGCTTTTCCCATATATGAATACTGGCGCGACATAGGTCAGCACAACGAAATGCAGACCGCCGCCATGGAAATGCGCCAGAAATTCTCCCCTCAGAAAAACTGAGCCGACTTGATTTCCTGATTTGCAATTTTCTGTTTTCACATTAAACTTTCCCTCTCAACTTTTAATCTGGAGTTCTGAAAATGCTAAGAGTAATTGTCATCGGCGCAGCTGGAAGAATGGGAAAACGACTGGTAATCAATACTGTAAATTCAGAAGATTTGAAACTCACCGGGGCTGTGGAATTTGCCGCTTCACCCTTTATCGGCAAAGACGCCGGAATGGTGGCGGGAATCGAAAACTGCGGAGTAAATATAAGCGCGGAATTGAAACCGCTCCTGCAAAACGCCGATGCCATAATCGATTTCAGCACCGGCACCGTAATTGAAAACGCCCGACTGGCCGTCGAAGCAGGATGCTCGGTAGTCATAGGGACCACAGCCCTGAAAGAAGACGATAAAAAAGAACTCAAAGCCCTTTCAGCAAAAGGCGGCAGAATAGTTTTCGCTTCGAATTTCAGCGTAGGTGTAAACCTGCTCTTTCATCTCGCCGGAAAAGCCGCAAAAATTCTCGGAGATTCTTACGATATCGAAATAGTCGAAATGCACCACAACCAGAAGAAAGACGCCCCCAGCGGCACAGCCGCGCGCCTGGCTGAAGTCCTCTGCGAAGCCAGAAATTTTGCTTACGATAAAAACGTAAAACACGGACGTGAAGGCATTGTCGGCGCCCGTCCGAAAAATGAAATAGGAATGCACGCCGTGCGTGGCGGAGACGTAGTCGGCGACCACACAGTTATTTTCGCCACGGAAGGCGAGCGCGTGGAGCTCACTCACAAAGCCTCCAGCAGAGACACCTTCGCCAAAGGCGCCGTCCGCGCGGTAAGATTTTTATCTTCCGCCCAACCCGGCCTCTATGACATGCAGGATGTCTTAGGCCTTAAATAAAAGAGCGGAACAATCAATTTTCACTGCTGTATTTTTTGAAATCCTCAGGGGACATTTTTGTCCATTTCCTGAATACCCGTGAAAAATAAAACGGGTCTTTAAAACCGGACATTCTGCCGATTTCAGATACTTTAACTCCTGAATACTGCCGGATAAGTTCCTGGGCCCGTTCTATTCTGAGCTTGTTAATGAGATTAATAGGAGTATATCCCATCCGCTCCTTGAAAACCCTTACAAAATGCGAAAGCGACATATTGGCCTTTTTAGCGAGCATCTCAAGCGAAATATGACCATCAAGGTTTTCCATGATGTATTTCTGCGCTTCATGAAGAGGGTTTTCGCTAACTCCTTTCGCCGCGTAACTCCTGTGAAGGCTGCTCAGAAGTTCAAGCAGAAGGGCATTTCTCTGGATTTCGCCTGTATGCCCGGGGTTCTTCCGGCTTTCCGCAAGCCTGAAAAATATCTGTTCAGAATTATTGTCCGTCTGCCGGAAATAAAGATTATCTCTTTTGAAGAAAGAAAAATCCTTAATGATATAATCTATGAATTTCCCTTCAAATTTCACATACAGGAAACTCCAGTCGCCGATGCTTTTATATGTATGCGCCTGTCCGGGATTTAAGAGCGTCCAGTCGTTTCTGAAAAGCCGTTTTCTCTTTCTCCCCTCCTGCATCCATGCGGAACCGTCAAGGGTCAGCATAAGTATAAAATGTTCCCTCTCCCTCGGAGGACAAAAGATCTCTTTTTTAAGGTAAAAACCTATTTCAAAAACTTTCACCCCCATTCTTTCTGAAATTTCAGTTGTATGGGTGAACTTTAAATTAAACTCTTCTTTAACAGCAAAATAATCCATTAAAAATAGTAATTTTATCCATTTTATATTCAATATCCATGTGCTATAATATAATCATAAAAGTAATTTTATCAACAGAATGAGGATTTTCATAATGTTATTAAAGCATGGAAAATTTATTTTTACTCTCATCGAGCTCCTCATTGTGATAGCTGTCATAGCGATACTCGCGTCACTCTTACTTCCGGCATTAGGCAGGGCCAAGGAATTTTCACACCAGATTGTCTGTTCCGGCAACATGAAAAACCTCTATCAGTCAACCGCCATGTATGAAATAGATTATAACCATATAATACCCATGTATGCTGAAGTTTATAATACGACTCCTGCCGGTTATCCGGGATATTACATGAAACTCACGCGCTGGCATGGTTTCGGAAAACTCTATGAGGACAATTATATAAAAAACGGGAAAACATTTTACTGCCCTTCTAAAAATAACATGCGCAAAGACGGGACTTTTTATGGAAGACTGAGTTACGACGGCTATGGAGGTTCCGCGCATACCTTTGGCTGGTACAATCAGGACAGCGCGAACAGAGTAGAAAATAATTACTGGTTCCGCTGGTGCGAATCAACTTATCTGGAAGAGGCCGCGTCTTCTTCCATCGCGCAAATGAAAAACAGACTGGACAGAAACTCCCCTGACAGATGGCTTGCCGTTGATACATGGGGAGCATATGCGGTTGCCACAGATTATTACTGGCTGCCTCATCCCGGAGGGCTGAATATAATGTTCATGGATGGACATATAAAATCTTATACTTACAGACTTGACGCTTTGAAAATTCTAGGCAGTTTTCCCACTTCTTATACTGTAAATAAAATCATAGGTACTTATAACAACACAACCCCATGAAGCCCCCAAATATAAAAGCCCTTTTCG
Organism: Lentisphaerae bacterium GWF2_44_16; assembly: GCA_001803225.1. GTDB lineage: Bacteria > Verrucomicrobiota > Lentisphaeria > Victivallales > GWF2-45-14 > GWF2-44-16. Next base: position 30,734 of record MHBF01000005.1, read on the forward strand.
ATGAATTAAAACAATAGGATTATATGGTGTTATAATGAAAAATGAGAAAAGAGGAGATTGGTTCAACGAGGCAAAATTGGGGATGTTCATACATTTCGGGATTTACTCATTGTTGGGCAGAGGCGAACAGGTACTTTACAGGGAACACTTATCCCATTCGGAATACAGGAATCTGGCGGACAAATTCACAGCCCCGCGTTTCAATGCCGATGAATGGGTGCGTATTGCGAAAGACTGCGGAATGCGTTATATGGTAATGACCGCGAAGCATTGCGACGGTTTCTGTCTTTTTGATACTTCGACAACAGATTATAATTCAATGAAAAAGGCGGCAAAAAAAGATTTCATACATGAGTATGTAAAAGCCGCGAGAAAAGCCGGGATACGAATAGGAATTTATTACAGCCCGATGGACTGGAACGATCCAGCATATTTCAGAGGACCGGAAAAAGATACCGAAGGCTTCAGTAAATTTATCCGGAAGGTACATGAACAGATACGTGAACTTTGTACAAATTATGGAAAAATAGATGAATTCTGGTTTGACGGCGACATGCACATGTGGGATAAAAATTCCTATCCCGGAAGCCCGGCAATATGGCAGTCGCAAAAAATACTGAAGATGGTCAGGAAACTACAGCCCGGCGCACTGGTAAATGAAAGGCTCGGCATTCCCGCCGACATACAGACTTCGGAACGTCATATTGGTAAAAAAACAGGAAAAGAGTTTTCAGAAACATGCATGGTGTCACAGCATCGCTGGTGGGGATACATGAAGGGAGACCGGAACTGGCACAGCGCGAAGGAAATCATAGAACAATTATGTTTCGCCGCCGCCGGACAGAGCAATTATCTGTTGAACGTGGGCCCGATGGGAAACGGACGTATGCCATCACGTTTCATAAAGCTGACAAAGGAAATCGGCAGATGGATGAAAACACACGGCGATGCCATTTACGGCGCGGAGGCCAATCCCGGCCTTGAGACCCAGACTTACGGAAGCGTTACCTGCAAAGGCAACAAACTTTTCATTCACATTCTTTACTGGCCTGAAAAAATAATGCATCTGCCGGGAATAAAAAACAACATCATAACGGCAAAAATTGTTTCAACAGGCCGGAAACTGAAAGCGATAAATAATGACGGACATATAATTATCAGCGGCTTTCCGGTAAATCCTCCCGATAAAATGATGCCTGTCATAGAGCTTGAACTTGACGGAAAACCTCGTCTCACGGGATGGGCAAAAATGCATTTGTGGACAGCAAAAAATAAATCCAGTCTCGCAAACTGGGTTAAAAAGTAAAGGCAACAGAATGAATATTACGACATGGATTAAGAACATGGATTTTCTTAAATATTCTCCTGATCTGAAAGGTGAAATGAAAAGAATAAGGGAATTCGGCATATCGATCATTATGCCGCATCTCTCGAAACTTGACGACACGCTTACGCCTCTTTTCAATGCCGCCGAAGCGCAAGGGATAGAGCTTCATCCATGGATAAAACCGGTATTCTCCGTCACCAATTCCATAAAAAGAAAATTGACGGAAAAAGAACTTGCCGGACAGAAAAAGCGTTTTGGCACACCAATATTAAGGGATTGCCTCAATAACAGGTACAATCTTGAAAAAGGACTTGAAAATATTTCGGATTTTCTAAATTTATATCGAGGTAAAATTAAAGGTTTGCATCTGGATTATGTCAGAAACGATAACGCGCTTTTCCTGAAAAACTATCCATGCCGATGCGAGGCATGTCAGGAGCAACGCACAAAATGGCTGGGGCACGGCACCCTGACACTGAAAGACATGAAAAATCCCGCGGTCATATACAAGGAACTGGAAATGCGGAATAAAAACATAACGGATTATGTCAGAAAAGTACGTGCTTTGACTATGAAAAAAGGCATCAGGCTTTCTTTGGCCGCAAGGGCCAATTATCTGAATCAGCCGGATATAGAAAAGCCGCCTGTATATGGTCTGGGCCCCGCTGTTTACGAGGGACAGGACTGGTATGCGTGGGCGGAAGAAGGTTTGTTTGATTTTATATGCACGATGAATTATTACACTGACATAAAAATTTTCAAAAAGGTAGCTGCTGAACACGCAAGACTTTTGAAAGACACGAAGGCCCTTTTCTACAGCGGAATAGGCATAGAAAGTTCCATAGGAAAAGCGTCTCCGGCAATTGCGGAAAACCTCCTCAACGCGGCGGCAAAAACAGGCGCGGCAGGGGTGTCGTTATTCCATTATGAGGCCGTAGGGGACCAATATAAAAAAGTATTGCAAAAAATAAAAAATATTTAACAGAAAAAAGGAGTAAATACCAATGAGCAGAATCAAAAGAAAAATAATTTTATTGGCATTTTTTGTGCTGTCAGGCATCAGTGGCTTTTCAGAAGAAACCGTCCTGCCGGTAACAAATATGGAAAGCGAATTGAAATATACTGTTCACGGAATGAAAAACAAACCGGCAGTATCAATCAGTTCTGAAACGGCTTCGCAGGGAAGCAAGAGTCTATGCTTCGAGTATACCGGAACTGGCAAGGACAGGGTATGGGTTACAATTCCCGTAAAAGCAGACTTAAGCCCTTATAATGTTCTCGCTTTTGACTTTTACTGTAAGAATGACAACGGGGCGAAATTCTTTGCTCTTCTCCATCAGAAAACAGGCATTCCCGGAAAAGAAGTTTATTACAGCGGAGTAATAAAACTGGAGGACGGCAGAGACGGATGGACAACAGTAAAATTGGTAAAAGACAGGACGTTATGTCTTGAAAAAAATCAAAGCGTCCAGGGAGACTGGAGCAAAATCAGCGCCATATCCTTCGGAATCAGAGCGGAAATGCACGGAAAAGCCCTTTTATTTATAGACAACATACGCTTTGAAAAAGGAAACAGCTCGGCAAACATGCTTTACAACAGCAGTTTCGAGATGAGTTCCAATCCCGACGTTCCCGATGGCTGGAGAAGGGATCTCAATCAGGCGCCTTTCGGAAAAGATGTATGGGGCATAGATGACAGGGAAGCTTTTCACGGGAAAAAAAGTCTCCGCATAGGAGTGAAGGACAAATATGTCTCTTCCCTTGCAAGGTCTCATCTGACACGCCTGAAAAAAGATACCCAATATACCCTTTCAGTGTACCTTAAAAGCGACAAACCCGACACTATGGTCAGAATAAGAGCGTCTGAAATAACCCCCTCGAAAGCTGAAGTTTCAGTAGGGACGGATTGGAAACGTTATGTAATTACGGGAAAGACAAATAACCCGGAAAACGGTTCAGTCGCGACAATAACGCTTTTGACTGAGAACGCCGCGTTATGGGTTGACGCCGCGCAGTTGGAGGAAGGTCCGCAGGCCAGTGATTTCGCCGAAGCCAATAATGAAATAATGCTTGCAGATTCTTCAACGCAATCCAATAAAAATATCTTGATAAAGGAAAAAGACGGAAATCCCGTCGTCAGCCTTCAGAAGGCAGAAAAAGGTACTGAAGGAATCAAGTGGGATGCCGTAAGCCCAATGTCGTCGTTCGTGAAATTGGACAATAAAGGAAACTCGGATGAAATCACGACAGCCAAAATCTGCTATGACGATAAAGCTCTGTACATACTGGTCAAGGCACAGGATGAGAACACACAGAGGCTGAAGGAGCTTCTTGAAAAAAATAAAAAAGGCCCCTACGGTACTGATGTGATAGAACTTTTCATAAGGCCAGACCACAGCAAAAACGGATATTATCAGTTTGCCGCAAACGCGAAAGGGGAAAAGCTTCACTGCCGTTACATTGCGCCTAGGGAGAAAGCGGAATGGGAATGCGATTGGGAAGCAACCGGAAAAGTCAATGATAAAGACTGGACAGTGGAATTCAGAATCCCTTTTACATGTTTTGACCCATCTGAAAAAATCGACGACCGAATCGGCGTGAATATCTGCAGGACATTTCCGCCGAACAAATACAGTTCATGGTCTCCATGTTTCAGTCACGGGCTTGTATTCCGCGAACCTTCGTCCTTCGGCGTCGCCGAGGGTTTGGATGAAGAAGTTTCCAGGCACTACAAATACCAGACGGACAATCTGGATTTTTATAAAGGCAAAGCGTCCGCCGTCATCAGGAACAATACAGGGAAAGACAGTTCCCTGAAAATAAAATTCACAACAACAGATTCACAAGGCAAGAAAATCTCAAGCTCTACCATCAGCAAATCCCTCAAAGCTGGAGAAAACTCCGAAATATCAGCAAATTTAAATTTACCCGGTGACGGCATTTATAAACTTAACGCGGAAGCCGTTGACAGTTCAAACAACAGGATATTTGTGTCTCAACCCGTAAGCTTCAGACTTTCCGGAGTTTCTGTTTTCAATCTCTGCGGCACGGAATATAATTTTTACACGTCAGATGAGAAAGCAAGGATAAGGGCCTTTATCGAAAGTGAAAAAGAGCACTGTGATAAAATGCAGATTGAATACTCAATAAAAAAAGACGGCAAATTAATGTACGGCCCTGAAAAATTTACTCCGAAAAGCGGCATAAACGAATGGGAAATACCTATCAAACAATTTTCAGACGGTACTTATCTGATAAGCGCTGTACTCTCGGAAAATGGCAAAATAGCAGCAAAACAGGAAAGTTCTTTCATCAAATGTAAGCCCTCGAAATATGAAGTCAGGATAAATCAATGGGGTAATTTTTTCGTTTACAATATGCAGCCTGTTTTTCCTTACGGTTTTTATGATAATAGCCCGGGAAGCAATAATTTGAAGAACTGGGAAGATATGATGAAAAACGTAAAGGACACAGATTGCAATGTCCACATGGCATACACATGGCTTGACCCCGATTATGAAAACAATCTCAAATCATTTCTGGATATGGCTGAAAAATACGGGCAGAAAATATGGGTACATCTCGGCCCCTCGACGACTTATTTTGAACCCAAATACGCATCCGAGAAGAAACGCTTCGTAAATGAGGAAGACGCTTCCGCGGCCCTTAAACGGACTGTCGAGAAATACAAAGAACATCCCGCCTTATTCGGCTGGTGCACTGTCGATGAACCGGGAAACAAACCGAATATTTATACAAAAGAGCTTCTGGAAAAATATTACAACACCGTTAAAAATCTTGATCCGTGTCATCCATGCGCGCCAAGCCATGTGACCCACATCGGGGATTCCAAAGTTTACGGCAACGCGCTTGATTGTTCTTTTGTCCCATACGGAAATGATATACGATCCGACTGCCTTTTTCAGGAATTGCAAAATCTCGGAAAACCCATAATCGTGAACCGTCCATGTTTCGGAGGCATGGCCGAAGCGAAAAGAGAACCCCTGCCGGAGGAACTCAGGGCAGCAGTATATAAAACAATTATTCTGGGAGCAAGGGGAATTTGCTACTATACCTACCGATGCAGCTCCGATATTCTCTGGAATGAAATTTCAAAAATTGGGAAAGAATTGAAACAGCTGACTCCGGTATTTCTGACACCCGACGATAAATTACGGCTTGAAATAACTCCGAGAAACAGCGAAATTTACGGACTACTGAAAGCATATAAAGGTAAATATTTCCTTTTCACCGTCAACGCCGGCAATAAAGACATCAACGCTATTTTCAGACTTGCAGACATACCTTCATTTTCAAAAGCAAAACCGCTACTCGACAGCGTAAAAGTAGAAGCAAACCCCGTAGAAAAAACGCTCAGTGTCCCGATGAAAAAAATGAGCACGGCTTTTTATGAGATAGAATAGTTTCTTGAAGTTTCAGCGCTTGAAAACATTAGGGTCTCTCATATATTTGGGGAAGCAAAGAGAGACTTTACTATGACCGAAAAAAACTTTCCCGGTACGAAATCCGACTGGTTCGGATTTGATAAATACGAATTTATTTATGACACGCGCACCTGTTATGTCATTGTCCCGAAAAAGACCGCGCCCGGAAAACCGTGGTCATGGCGCGCGCGGTTCTTCGGCGTCGAACCGCAAACCGAAGTGGAACTTCTGAAACAAGGGTTTCATGTCGTTTACATGGATACCATAGGTATGTACGGAAGCCCGAAGCTCATAGCTCACTGGAATGCCTTCTACAAATATCTCACGGAAGAATACGGCTTCTCTGAAAAAGTCGTTCTGATCGGCTTCAGCAGGGGCGGATTGAATGTTTACAACTGGGCCGCCGCAAACACTGAAAAAGTCGCCTGCATATATGCCGACGCTCCGGTTTGTGATTTCAAAAGCTGGCCCGCAGGCAAAGGCAAAAGCCCCGGATGCCCATCCGAATGGCAAAGATGTCTCGACGCTTACGGCTTCACTGAAGAACAAGCCCTGAAATACGATAAAAACCCCATTGATAATCTTCTTCCACTTGTCAAAGCTGAAATTCCACTCCTGCATGTCTGCGGGGACATTGACAGCGTTGTCCCGATGGATGAAAATTCACTGATACTGGAAAAGCGTTACAAGGAACTCGGCGGCAACATCAAAATGATTGTCAAAAAAGACTGCGAGCACCATCCCCACAGTATTCCAGACCCGGCACCGATAGTAGATTTCATTCTGAACAATACTTTACTGAAAGGAAAATCCCATGCTTAGATTCACCGCGTTGATACTGCTTTCACTCGTGACAGGCGCTTCACTCTACGGAGGACAGGTATTGCAGGAACGGCTTAACTACAAAATAATCCTCCCTGACAATTCATCGGCCACATGTAAGTTCGCGGGGCACGAGCTTAAAGACTTTCTGGAAAAAACTTATTCCACCCCTCTGAAACTCAACGGAGAAACAGGGCCCGTAACTTTTTTTGTAGGTATTTCATCGGAAGCGGTAATGCACGGATTTACAGATTTGCCGGACATGAGCGGGAAATTCGGTGTTTTCCATAAGAAGCGCGGTATACTTTTTCATGGATTTGATGACAAAGACGTAAACCCTGAGGAAAGTTTTTATGACTATGCCGGTACGCTTCTTTCGGTTTATTATTTTCTCAATAAATACACAGGAACAGCTTTTTATTTTCCGGGAGAAGCCGGCTACTCAATAACAAAGGAAAAAGAAATCGCCTTTAAAGAGATTTCTGATATTCCCGAACCGTCTTATACAATCAGAGGCTTTTCCCTGATGACAAAAGAATTTTCTCAAAAGGAACTGAATGTATTTTCCCGGCGCATGCTCTGCTGCATACCAGCCTGGGGGCATCAGAATTACTATTATATCTTTATGAACAACTGGAAAAAACGCTTCTGGGACACGCATTCCGAATACTTCATGCTCCGCGACGGCAAAAGGGTGAGCGAAAAATATCCTTTGCACATACCGTGCCTGACAAATCCCGATGTAATCAGACAAACCGCCGCGGACGTAATCGAAGAGATAAACAAGAAGCCCAATATCAAAACCGTAAGGCTCTTCTGCGACGCACCGATTTATCAGTGCCAATGTGAGAAATGCACCAAATCCCCGGAAAGAAAACTTGCCGGAGTTGACGTAAATTCAGGAGAGGAATTTTACGGTTTCCAGAAAAAAGTAGCTGATATTGTCCATGAGGCTTATCCTGAGATATATTTTCTGACACAGACCAAAGGAACATCATATTGCAACCCGCCCGAAATTATAAATCTCGGAAAAAGTTTTACGGTACAAATACTGGCAAACCGCCACTCCACAAATAAAGCATCCTGGAAAGACGCCATCGAGCTGGCCGTAAAATGGAAAAAGGCCGGAACAAGAACTTTCCTTATGAGTTATCCGCGTTATGCCGACAATTATACGAAAGACCTCCCCGTCATCATCCCGAAATACACCTGCGAATACCTCCGCGCCTTCAAAGGCATTACAGAAGGCGCGACAAGAAGTGAACTGCATTTCAATCCTTATTCTTTCAGCGCGCTCAACCAATTCGTTCAGGCCCGCGCCTTATTTGATCTGAACGCGGACGTTGACAAGTTGATTGCTGAATTCTGCGCTTTCGCCTATCCGGGGGCTGAAAAGGAAATGATAAGTTTCTATAATGAGATGGAGAAGCTCTATATGTCCGGAGAAGGCGCTAAACATAACCTGTATCTGGACGCTTATTATCCGGCAAATCTCGAAAAAGTCATGAAACTGCTGGATACGGCTTCTCAAAAAGTGAAGAAAAATTCCCTCTGGTTTAAAAAGCTTTATGATGATTTCAGGGGGTTTTACGAAAAAGCGCTGAAGGAAAAAAACAACGCGGATAAGCTCAGAGAAAAGGCGGACATTTCACTCAAACCGCCTATGATCAAAAACGCGGAAGAACTGCTCAAGTCCATGAAACCTGATCAGTGGAAGAGTTTTTTCTCCGCAGATTTCATGAGCGATTCTCCCGGAGAAGTGGAAAAAAGTTCAGCATCTATCGCCTGCGATGGCAAAAATCTCTGTATCGGCCTCCTTGCCTTTGAAGCCAAACCAGAAGGCATAAAAAGCAAATGCACCGTTAATAATCAGGGCAATATATGGGGTGACGATTGTTTTGAAATAATGCTCGTTCCAAATCCGGCAGACAGTTTCTATTATCAGATCGCCATTAACTCCCGCGGCATTTACAGAGTGGTTTTCAGAGAGAAAAATAAAAAGGAACTTAAAGATCTGCCGGATTTTAAAATTGAGACAAAGGCCGAAATGCTTAAAGACAGATGGATATTGGCGGTAACTATACCGTTATCACAGTTCAAATCCGCTGATTTCAAGCGTCAATGGCAATTAGACATTTTTCGCAACAGGACAGCCGACAAGACACAATTGAGCGGAATAAGCTATCTCGGCGGCAGTTTTCATGATACGGAAACATACCCAAAATTATTCTGGCCAGATGGACTTGCCCTTTGAGCTTGCTCTTGAAATAGAGATAAGCGTCGAGTATAGTTGAAAAGGCCGTAACTTATTTCAGAGGAAGAATATTTTATGATGAAAAAACTTCTGTTCGTTTTCGGAATCGCAGCGGCAATATCGCTTTCGGCACAGGACAACGCCCAATCAAAAGTAGAAGACAAAGTATCCTCCAATCTGCAAAACAGCCTGAATGAATCCAAATCTCCAGTTCAGCCTCCCGACTTCTGGGATAAATTCGGATACAGCCTCCTTTTCTATTTCCCGAACAGGACCCTCGATCTGGGCGATGTCCTGACTCTGAATACCTCACTGGGCATGGGCTTTATTTATTTCCGTGCCACAGATTATCTGCAGCTGGGTGCCGACTGCGGAGAAAAATATTTCACGAAACAGGTCTTTCACAGAAAATATTCTGAAAACTTCCGGCCATCCTCCTATGTGAAATTCAGCAAATTTTTTTCTAAAAATATGCCTTTCGGCGCAGGACACTACAGCGGCTACAGGGCAGGTTTTCTCTGTTTCGCCACATCAGATGAACGCACAGACGAATGCTCCGGCAAAGTCAAAAATTACAAATATGAAAGCGATGGAATACCCTCATTTAATGACGCGGTTTATAAAGACAAGATAAAAGATTTCTGGGCCCTGGAAACAAGCGTATGCTGCGCCGGCTGGGGCATAGATTTGGAAATGCATCCTGTGGAACTGCTCGACTTCGTCGCGGGAATATTCCTGATAGATCTCAGCGACGACGATCTCGGAGGCACGGCAATTTTGCGTGTTGAATAAATCAACTTGTGCCTCGGCATGGTCATATACCAAAATACAGGAAAAAAAATCAAAATTCCTGTTTCAGTCAAGGAACTTTATATCTACGGGTTTGATGTTTTTCTTTCTGTATTTGTAATGGCAGTGTCTGAAAAGGTCAAATTCCGCCGTAATTTGCTCAGTTAATATTACCGGAAGCGCGGTAATATGGCGGAAGTGTATTGGATTCTGCTTCTGCCTAATAATGTGTTAATTTCGGGTATTTCTCATGAGTTTACACACAAAGAGGCCCTTTCCCTTATTGCGCCATTATGTATTGTCCTCATAAAATTGAAAAATTTCATTTGTTCTGGTAGAATTTTCGGCGGCTGAAAGTATAGTCTTTGATTTAATTACAGGTCTGTTTATCCAACTATCTGTATAAATTCGCTTTTTTACGACTCAAAAATATGAAACCCAAGGGTTATTAATGCCTAAGAGAGAAGATATAAAGAAAATTATGCTTATAGGCTCAGGCCCTATTGTTATAGGGCAGGCCTGCGAATTCGATTATTCCGGGACACAGGCTTGCAAGGCGCTCAGGGAAGAGGGCTATGAAGTTGTGCTTGTGAACAGTAATCCCGCGACCATCATGACTGACCCCGAATTCGCCGACCGCACCTATATCGAACCATTGACAAAAGATGTGCTTCACGAAATAATAAGGCGCGAAAGGCCTGACGCTCTTCTTCCTACACTCGGCGGGCAGACGGCCTTGAATCTTTCAATTGAGCTTTTTGACTCCGGCATTCTCGACCGCTACAGGGTTGAAATGATAGGAGCGAAGGCGGATGTCATACGCAGGGCTGAAGACAGGGAACTTTTCAAAAAGACAATGGAGTCGATAGGCCTTGACCTGCCGCGCAGCGCTTCCGCTCATACTTATGAAGAGGCTAAAAAATTCGCGGAAGAAATGAATACTTTCCCTCTGGTAATACGTCCCGGTTTTACGCTTGGCGGTACTGGGGGCGGCATAGCCTATGACTGGGATGAATTTGAAAAAATAGTAAGGCGCGGCCTTGACCTCAGCCAGAATAAGGAAGTCCTGATTGAGGAGTCGCTTATCGGTTGGAAAGAGTTTGAGCTTGAAGTGATGCGCGACAGAAAAGATAACGCCGTAATCGTGTGTACCATTGAGAATATTGATCCCATGGGCATACATACCGGCGACAGCGTAACAGTCGCTCCCGCGCAGACCCTGACGGACCGTGAGTATCAGAAAATGAGGGATGCTTCCCTCGCTGTTATGCGCGCGGTTGGTGTAGAGACTGGCGGTTCAAACGTCCAATGGGCGCTTAATCCGGCTGACGGGAGAATGGTTATAATCGAGATGAACCCGCGCGTTTCGCGTTCCAGCGCGCTCGCTTCGAAGGCCACAGGGTTCCCTATAGCGAAAATAGCCGCAAAACTCGCGGTTGGATATACGCTTGACGAAATACGCAATGACATAACCCGTGAAACACCGGCCTGTTTTGAGCCGACTATAGATTATGTGGTAACTAAAATACCGCGTTTCGCCTTTGAAAAATTTCCCACCGCTGACAGCACACTTACCACACAGATGAAGTCCGTCGGTGAAACTATGAGCATAGGGAAGACTTTCAAGCAGTCCTTTCAGAAAGCCTTACGTTCTCTGGAAGTAGGCAGAGCAGGGTTTGGCGCGGATGGCAAGGATGTTAAATATTCCGGTTTTACCGATGCGGTCCTGCGCGCTGAACTGAAACGACCTAACTGTTTCAGGTTCTTTTATATAAGGGAGGCATTCCGCCGCGGCTGGAGTGTGGAAAAAGTAGAGAAGTTGACTGCCATAGATCCATGGTTTCTCAGGCATATGCATGAGCTTGCCGCTTTTGAGGATGAAATATCAGTGGTCGGCAGCCTTGAAAACCTTATGAAGGATAAAGCTCTTTTCCTTCAGATAAAGGAATATGGTTATTCCGACAAACAGATAGCATTTCTTCTGAAAACCAAAGATATTGAGGTATTCAAAGCCAGGAAAAAACTTGGAGTAATGCCCGTTTACAGCCTTGTCGATACATGCGCCGCCGAATTTGACGCATATACTCCTTACTATTATTCGACTTACGGTGAACAGGACGAGTGCAAGCCAAGCGATAAAAAGAAAATCATGATTTTGGGAGGAGGCCCCAATAGAATAGGGCAAGGCATAGAATTTGATTATTGTTGTGTCCACGCTTCTTTTGCTCTGCGGGCGGCGGGTTACGAAACTATCATGGTGAACAGCAATCCCGAAACAGTGTCCACAGATTATGATACGAGCGATAAACTTTATTTTGAACCCCTGACGTTTGAAGATGTGGTACATATCTACGAAAGGGAAAAATGTGATGGCGTGATTGTGCAGTTCGGCGGACAGACACCGCTTAACCTTGCCAGGTCGCTTGAGGATTTCGGCGTTAAAATCATAGGGACCAGTCCCGGAAGTATTGAGGCCGCCGAAGACAGGGACACTTTCCAGAAGCTTGCTTCCAAACTCAATATCAAACAGCCCCCCAATGGCATAGCCACCAACGTGGAACAGGCTGTGAAAATTGCAGGGAGAATTGGATATCCCATCCTGATGCGCCCGTCTTTCGTTCTTGGCGGACGTGCCATGGTTATTGTTTACAACGAGAAATCACTCAGAAGATATATGAAGGAAGCGGTTGAGGCTTCGGAAGAACGGCCGGTGCTGATAGACCATTATCTGGAGGAGGCTGTAGAGCTGGATGTTGATTGCATTTCAGACGGAAAGACCTCAGTTATCGGTTCCATAATGGAACATGTGGAGCTTGCCGGCATCCATTCCGGTGACAGTGCTTGCATGATACCTACAATGAGTTTGGAAAAGGACGTGCTTGATAAAATACGCCGGCATACGTTTGATCTTGCCAGGGATCTTAATGTCTGCGGGCTTATGAATGTTCAATATGCGGTGAAAGACTCAGAAGTTTACATTCTTGAAGTAAATCCCAGAGCGTCCCGTACTGTGCCTTTCGTCAGCAAGTCCATCGGCGTGCCGCTTGCCAAGCTGGCCGCCCTTATCATGGTTGGCAAAAAACTCAAGGACATAGGTTTTACTAAAGAGCTTATTCCTAAATTCACCTGTGTAAAAGAGGCGGTTTTCCCGTTTGTAAGGTTTCCAGGCATTGACATTGTCCTGAGTCCGGAAATGAAATCCACAGGTGAAGTTATGGGTATGGATTATTCTCCCGGCCTCGCTTATTTAAAAACACAAATCGCGGCGGGAAGTTTTCTCCCTGAAAGAGGCGGGAATATTTTTCTGAGTCTCAGGGATATTGACAAGAAACCAGCGATATCACTCGCCAGGGAGCTTGTTGAATTAGGTTTTACTATCTATGCCACTCGTGGTACGGCTACCGCTCTCTACAATGCGGGAGTGAAGGTGAAGGCCATATTCAGGATTTCAGAAGGCCGTCCGAATGTTCTTGACGGAATGATGGAAAAAGAAATAAAATGGGTCATAAATACTCCATCCACGGGACAGGCTCCCAAGCTTGATGAAATCCAGATGCGCGCTCAGGCTATTTCCAGAGGTGTTCCGATTACGACCACCATTAACGGTTTGAGTGCCGCTGTCGAGGGCATTAAAGCCCTGAAGGACATGGAGCGTTTTGAGATTTGCAGCATTCAGGAATACCACAGGCTGGCGCCTGTACTAAACATATAAAAGGCTATGGCATCTATTTCAAAAATTTCGAAAAACAAGTATTTCAAAGCCGGCATAATATTATCGGCAATTGTTATTCTGCTTGTTTCCATTGTCCTTTCATTCTGGTTTACCTCACGCGCGCTTTTTTCAAAAAATAAACATTTTATTCTCCGCTATGTTGCTGTTGAAAGCCCGGGATGGTGGAATGCCCATTCACAGGATGTCGCCGATATTCTCGGACTGAAAATTAACCGGACAAATCTTTTTGATGTAAAACTTAAAGAGCTCAAAACAAAACTTGAGAAAGAATCAAGTATTGAGAAAGTTACTGTTTCAAGAGTTCTTCCCGATACTTTGAAATTCGATATTATAGAAAGAATACCAAGGGCTTTTCTTGATCACAGAAAGAGCCCGTGGGTCGTCGCTTCCTCCGGCATCGTTATGGACAGAAACTCATGCATGAATATCAATATGAGGCTTCCGGTCATAATAGAATACGGTGGCGGTCCCAATCTGAAAGCTGGAACATATCTGCCTCAGTTAAAACCGGCGATTGATCTTATAATGCTTACTCTTACGGAATTTTCCGACTTCAAGATTTCTGCTATAAGCCTGAAAAACCCTGAAGAGATTGAATTTATTCTCCTTTACAAGGACGAAGTCAAAAAACCTTTCAGGATTGTAATGCCTTCAGACGAACTGGAAAGCAAGCTCAGTGTGCTGAAAAACGCCATTATCAAGGCAAGGCGCAGCGGCGACACCAGAAGAATGATAAACCTCACCTACGAAGGCAATGTCATAATGCGTTGATTTTTCAATAAGGGTCTTTAAATTTTCATGACCATAGGAAATGATATTCAAATTTAAAAACCTGACTAAGTTCTATGCTTTTATATCTTTGTGATATTCCTGGAGGGATTTGACCCCGCCTGTTTTTTTCCCACATGCGGCAATGCCTTCCGCCGAAGCAAGAGCTGCGGCCAGAGTGGTCATATAAGGGATGTTGTATTTTATGGCCGCTTTCCTTATATAGGAGTCATCCTGCTGGCTCTGTTTTCCGACAGGCGTATTGATTATCAGCTGAATTTGCCTGTTCATGATGTCGTCCATGAGGTTTGGCCTTCCCTCGTTGAGCTTGTTGACCCTTTCGGATTTGATGCCATGTTCGGAAAGAAACAGATGAGTTCCATTGGTGGCCTTTAATTTGAAGCCGAGCTTCGCGAATTTCTGGCAAACCTCCAACGCTATCCCCTTTTTGTCAACAATGCTTATAAGGATTGTGCCTTCAAGGGGTAACGGCGACTGAGTAGCTTCCTGCGCTTTGTAAAATGCGAGGCCGTAAGAATCCGCAAGTCCCAGAACTTCCCCTGTTGAACGCATTTCCGGTCCGAGTAGGGGATCCACCTCGTGAAACATTTTGAATGGGAAAACAGATTCCTTAACGCCGAAATGCGGTATTTTCATTTCTTTCAGGCGGAGCTCTGGAAGTTTTTTGCCCATCATCAGTTCAGTAGCCGCACGGGCCATTGAAATATTGCAGACTTTGGAAACCAACGGGACTGTTCGGGATGCTCTGGGGTTAGCTTCCAGCACATACACTTTGCCGTCTTCTATCGCGTATTGTATGTTCATCAATCCGACAACTTTCATTTCTTCAGCAATGTGTTTTGTATATTTGCGTATAGTTTCGAGATTTTCCTCTGGTATGCTGACGGGTGGAATGACGCATGCGGAATCCCCTGAATGAATGCCGGCCAGCTCTATGTGTTGCATCACAGAAGGAACAAAGGCGTCTGTGCCGTCTGCCAGCGCATCGGCTTCTGCTTCCAAAGCGTCTCGAAGGAATCTGTCTATCAGAATGGGAACTCCCGGATTAATCTCGAAAGCATTGTTAACGTATTTTCTAAGCATTTCCTCATCGTATACGACTTCCATGCCACGTCCACCCAGTACATAAGATGGCCTTACCATTAGGGGATAGCCTATTTTTGCGGCAACAGCCAAAGCGTCATCCAAGGTGGAAGCCATGCCTGATTCCGGCATGGGAATGCCCATTTTTTCCATCATTTTACGGAAGAGATCCCTGTCTTCGGCGAGGGCAATGGTATCAGGAGAAGTTCCGAATATTTTTACGCCGGACGCCTCAAGTTCCGCTGCTATGTTCAACGGGGTCTGTCCTCCGAATTGAACGATAACGCCTTCCGGTTTTTCTTTTTCGTATATGCTGAGGACATCCTCGACGGTCAGAGGTTCGAAATAAAGTTTGTCGGAGGTGTCATAGTCGGTAGATACTGTCTCCGGATTGCAGTTGACCATAATTGTTTCGAAACCCTGTTCTCTGAGAGCAAAAGCCGCGTGGACACAGCAATAATCGAACTCAATTCCCTGTCCTATGCGGTTCGGGCCGCCACCCAGGATCATCACTTTTTTCTTTTTGCTTACTACTGTTTTATCAGGGGCATTGTATGTGGAGAAATAGTATGCCGCATTTTCAACACCGCTGACAGGTACGGGTTCCCAGCCTTCGACAATGCCGAGGGATTTGCGTTGTTCACGTATATCCTTTTCCTTAACATCAAGCAGCTTTGAAAGATATTTGTCGGCGAAGCCGTCTTTTTTAGCTTTGATTAAAAGCTTAGACGGAATTTTTTTACCTTTGCATTTTAAGAGCTCTTCTTCGAGTTCTACAAGTTCTTTCATCTGCTGAATGAACCAGGCCTTAATGTGTGTAAGTTTCTGAAGTTTTTCAATCTCAGCACCTTTGCGAAGAGCCTCATACATTATAAATTGCCTCTCGCTGGAGGGTTCGATTAACATATCCAGAAGTTTGTTGAGAGGAAGATGGTTGAAGTTTTTTGCAAATCCCAATCCGTAACGTCCATTTTCAAGGGATCTGATGGCTTTATGGAAAGCTTCTTTGTAGTTTTTCCCTATGCTCATGACTTCGCCGACTGCCCGCATCTGAGTGCCCAGCTTATCCTGAGCGCCCTTGAATTTCTCAAATGCCCATCTCGCGAATTTTACCACCACATAGTCACCTGACGGAGTATATTTTTCCAGAGAGCCATCGCGCCAGTATGGAATTTCATCCATGGTAAGTCCTCCGGCCAGCCTCGCGGAAATTTGAGCAATTGGAAAACCAGTGGCCTTTGACGCAAGGGCGGAAGATCTGGATGTTCGGGGATTTATCTCTATGATCACAACGCGCCCGGTTTTCGGATCGTGCGCGAATTGTACATTTGTACCACCGATAATTTCGATGGCCTCGGCTATTGAATAAGAATATTTCTGCAGCTTTTGCTGAAGTTCCCGACTGATGGTCAGCATAGGGGCCGTGCAGTAAGAATCGCCAGTGTGGACACCCATGGCATCGACATTTTCTATGAAACACACGGTAATTATCTGGTTTTTAGAGTCTCTGACTACTTCCAGTTCCAGTTCTTCCCAGCCCAGTACGGATTCCTCTACAAGTATCTGTCCAACCATGCTCGCAGCTATTCCACGTTTTGCTACGACCCTTAACTCCTCTACATTATAAACAAGTCCACCTCCTGTACCGCCCATTGTGTAAGCGGGGCGGATGACTACCGGATACCCAAGTTCGGATGCGATTTTTTCGGATTCCTCAACGGTGTATGCGGGAGCGCTTTTGGGCATGTCTATGCCAAGTTTTTCCATAGTTTTTTTAAAGGCTATCCTGTCTTCGCCACGCTCTATGGCATCGATTTGCACCCCTATTACTTTGACATTGTATTTGTCCAATATCCCGGCCTTGAACAATTCAGAACTGAGGTTTAGGGCTGACTGGCCTCCGAGGTTTGGCAGGAGTGCGTCAGGGCGTTCTCTGGCGATGATCTCTTCCATCCGGCGCACATTTAACGGCTCAATGTATGTAACATCTGCCATTTCCGGGTCAGTCATTATAGTAGCTGGATTTGAGTTGACCAGCACTATTTTATATCCAAGAGCCCTTAATGCCTTGCATGCTTGGGTTCCTGAATAGTCAAATTCACAAGCCTGTCCAATGATTATTGGTCCAGACCCTATTATCATCACTTTCTTGATATCGTCGCGTTTCGGCATTGGGTTATTCCTTTTTTTCTTGACGTTGTCCGGTTGCCTGTTAAATAAATCTATAGTAAATAGCACTGGAAAGCTCTTTTTCCAGTATTTTGGGATTTGTTGATGCGTTTATTTTTTTCAATTGAGATATCGGAGGAGACGGACATATCTTATCTTGCTATGAAATTATAGGTTTTGTTGATATCCTCCAGCGATTTTATTATTTCAGTCATGGAGGCTGGGCGGTTTTCCGGGAGTTTCGCCATGCATTGCTCTATTATGAGTTTTTCAAATTCAGGGGGAAAACCAAGTCGGGTATCGCTTATTTTGCGGGGGATTTCCTCCATGTGTTTCTGGTAGAGATCCGAATTGCTTTTACCGATAAAAGGAGGCGCGCCGGTGATGAATTGGTACATGGTAACGCCGTAGGAATATATGTCGGAACTGAAAGTTGATGATTCGCCTCTGAACATTTCGGGGGCCATGTATATGGGTGTGCCGACAATGAAGCCGTCGTGGGTTATATTTGTGCCTTCGTTCATGCCTCTGGCAATGCCGAAATCCGTCAGATAGAGTCTGCCGCTTTGAAGCTCAAGCATGAGGTTTTTGAGTTTTATATCTCTGTGGACAATGCCGTTTTTATGCACTTCTTCAAGAGCTGACGCTGTCTGAAGGGCCGCCTTGAAAATTACTTTCAAATCAGGAAGCCCTCTGGTAACGATGAATTCCTCAAGGTTTATCCCGTGTATGTAATCCATGAGTATGTAGGGACATCCATTGTAGTCGCCCATCTTGTAGAATTTTATCACGTTTGGATGTTCGAGGTCGGACATTATCCTGATTTCGTGACGGAAACGTTCCACTATTTCTTCAAAATCCAGTGCGTATCTTGTCAGCAGTTTTATGGCATAAACGCTGCTCCCGTCTTTTTCTATGACCTTGTATATTACTGATGATTTGCCCCATCCGAGACAGTCTATGATATTGAAGTCGTCTATTCTGTCGCCTATGTGAGGTATTTGGTTTCTGGTCTGTTCGGAATTAGCGTTATGGAGAAGCGAGGCCTTGAGGATGTTTTTATTATGCTTATGTATGAGCAGGTTTATTCTTGAGACCAGTTCGAGCGGGTTGAAAGGCTTTGTAAGGAAGTCATCTGCATCGGACTCTATAATTCTTTTGTGCAGATCTTCAATATCGAAGCCTGAAATGAGGATGACGATTGTTTCAGGGAATATGCTTTTTATCTGAGTGCAGAGGTCGAGGCCGTTGATGTCGGGAAGCATGATGTCCAGTACGAAAATATAGACACTTGACTGCTGTACGGTGCGTGTGCCTTCTTTGCCGGAGGCCGGCAGCTTGAGTTTTTCCAACAGTTCCTTCCCGGATTTCGCGCAGTCGATATTATTGAATTTTTCAGAAGCGAGCGCTTTCTTAACTATATCCAGTATATTTTCATCATCATCGACAATAAATATCGGAACATCATCATGGTCAATCATCTTTTCAAGCTCCCCCTGATCGTACGGGAATGTTTAATAAAAACTCATATATGAAATTATGAAATTGCTTTCGTCATCTGATATGCCAAGCTCATGTTGCTTTTTTCTCAGGATTTTTTTCTGGTTTTCAGTGATAATTTTGGCGTCATTCATGAAAAAGAAACTTTCCAACATTTCCTCAAAACTTTTTATTGTCCCGAACGGGGTCAGTTTCAACTTTTTGCGTACTTTCTCTTCTATTTCATACGCTGTGTTTTCTGAAATGCCGATTCGTTCCGCCCTTTTCAGGAGCTCTGCTCTTTCGGGGGGCGTTATAACTTTATCCGCCAGCAGTATGTGGAGTATGTCCTCAAGGATGACGGCGGGCGCGAAAGAGACTTGGGAAGACGGCAGGATGAGTTCGCTCAATTCTTCCGCGTGGGCCTGTGAAGAAAGTATTGTCAGCAAATCCTTGACGGCGCTTTCCGCGTCGGGATATCTGTTGTCCGGCTTTTTTTCAAGCAGTGTAAATATTACCTTGTCTATTTCCCTGGGAATGTCTTTTCTGTATTTGTGCACGGAACAGGGCAGGACATTCATAATTTTATCTCTCAAATCTTCTATTTTCAGGTTGCTGAAATCTGAGAGAAGGAGTTTTCCCGTGAGCATTCTGTAATAAATAAGCCCTGCAGAATAAAGGTCCGATCTGGCGTCTGTATCTTCCATCATCAGCTGTTCAGGCGACATGTAGAGGGGGGTGCCTATTACGGAGTCCCTTCCCGAGAATGTTTCGTCTTCTTCTTTCTCTGAAAGGTCCATAGGAAGGCGTGCTATGCCGAAGTCCGTTATTTTGGGTGTCGTACCGATGCTGAAGACGATATTCTGCGGCTTTATGTCTCTGTGTACCACCATGATGTTGTGCGCGGCGCTGAGTCCGCTTAGAATACCTAGCATAATTCTTGTGGCAAGTCTGAAGTCAAGGCAATTTTCCTTCTGAAGCATGTCATGAAGGCTGCCTCCTCCGAGGTATTCCATTATTATCAGGGCCTCATGATTAAATTCTTCAACATTGTAAACTATTACTATATTGGGGTGTGCGAGCTGTCCGGCGATTTTCGCCTCTCTCAGAAAGTGCTTCCTGAATTCCGGGTCTTTCTGATGGTCGCCGAAGAGCTGTTTTATAGCGACAAGCCTTCCTATTTTTCTGTCTTCCGCCAGATAGACGATACCGAATGCGCCTCTTCCAAGCACTCTCCGTATTCTGAAGCGTTTTTTCAGGGCCGCCGGAAGTATGGAGGATATATAATCCCTTTTATGGGAAGGGATTATTATGGTTTTCTGTGCTTCCTTTTCTTTCATCTTTCCTGCCGCTATTGTTTTGGTATTATATTGAACACGAGCTGTTCGAGGGCCATGCGCGGATTTAACGCGCCTGAAACAAGCTGCTTGTTTGCGTCGAGTATGCTGTTGAGTGATGATTTAATTTCGTTATCGCTGAAGTTCAAAGCGCTTTCACAGAGTTTATATGCCCTGAACGGATGTGCCGATAGGAGAAAGTTGCTTTTGAATTTTTCCTTCAGTGACGGGTTTATGGAATAAAAATAGTTCTTTCCGACATTTCCCGATATTCCCAATTCCTGTGCCGCGCTCTTCACTTTTATTATATCCTGAAAGGCCCTTATCGCGCTGAAGAGTATGCTTATTTCGGGCCTTGATGAAGAACCTTTTTCGCTTCTTGACTGTTCAACGAGGATATTTATTGTTTCGAGGGCTTTTTTCCTGTCTTTTTCGGTAAGTGCCTGGGAAAAAGCCCACGCGAGGGCTTCGGGGGTGCGGCTGCATACGTCCTTGCAGTCATCGTAAGTGATACTTTTTTTCTCTCCGGCGTAGGCGAAAACTTTTTCGAGTTCATTCCTGAGCCTTCCGGTATCGCTTCCCACGGTTTCAGCAAGATATTCCACTGCGACATCATCGATATCCCGGCCTTCCTCTTCGCAGATGGTCCTTATTTTCTGGTGTTGATTTTTCAGAAAATCCCTGTCGTCGAGTTTGAGCTTTTCGAAAAAATGCACTTCGGCGCTTTTGCTCAATTCTTTGTAATAGGATTTCCTCCGATCGACACCGGGGCCGTCGATTATGAGTTTTATATCCGGCGGGAGCCCTGCCTTGATGAAGTCCATAATTAGATCGAAGATGCCGACGTCTTTTTTAGTAGTGGACAGTTGAACCTTGTCGAAGAACTGGAAACTCTTAAGCCATATTATTTTTTCAGGGCTCAGGAACGGTGGCGTTTTAAGAGAGGCGTAAAGGTCTTTCAGAATGTCATCCGGAACGCTTTTGCGGTTTTCGCCGGTTCCCGATATTATTTCAAGGGCCGGATTATCTTCAACATTTTCCCCGCAGAAAAGACGCGCTATTTCACGCGCCTTGCTTTTGATGGCGAACTCGTCATCCCCGCTTATGAGAAAAAAAATTTTCGTTTCATTTTTCATTCAGTATTCTTCAAATTACATTTACCTCTCTTCGCAAACGGAGTTGAGCGAAGATTATAAAAGTCACTTCGTGACCCCCGGGATAAATTTTTCTTTTCCGCTCATTGAGGCGATGCATTCGACGAGGAGTTTAACCGCGCCTTCAACGTCTCTGATATCGCATGTTTCAACGGGCGTGTGCATGTAACGGTTCGGTATGCTTATAAGTGCCGTCGCTACGCCGCCTCTGGACATCTGGATTTGGGCTGTGTCTGTACCGCCGCTGGCCCTGAAGCCTGGGGAGTCCTGAAATTTTATCTTGTATTTTTTTGCGACTGCCCTGAGTTTTCTGCCGAGTACCGGATTGTTGTCTGCGTTTCTCGCTAGGATGGGGCCTTTGCCGAGAAAAACCTCCGCGAGTTGTTTTTTATCGACATTGGGTATGTCAGTGGCAAAGCCCACATCGATGGCGAAGCCTATGTGTGGGTTTATCCCGTAGGCGCTGGTTATCGCGCCGCGCAGGCCGAGTTCTTCCTGTACTGTCCCTACGCCGAAAACAGCTACATTGAGCTTTCTCGAACTCAATTCTCTAAGTGTTTCCGCAACCACGAAAGCACCTATTTTGTCATCCATCCCCTTGGACTTTATTTTATTTTTGCCCAGTTTCGCGTAATTTGATTTTACCGCGACGGGGTCGCCTATGGTTATGATTTTCTGAGCTTCTTTTTTGCTTTCCGCCCCTATGTCTATCCAGAGATCTTCGGGGTTCATCACTTTTTCTCTTTCGGACGGCTTAACTATATGGATGGGTTTTTTGCCGATTACGCCTGGGATTCTGCCTTTTTCCGTGAGAATTTCGACTTCCGTTCCCGGCAGGGTCAGATTGTCTATTCCGCCGACGACTCTGAAATAAAGCAGGCCTTCTTCCGAAATATGCACAACCTGAAAGCCGATTTCATCGTAATGTCCTGCCAGCATGACTTTTGTTTCCGCTTTTCCGTTCAGGATACCTATGGTATTTCCTGTTACGTCCGTATACACTTTTTCCGAAAAAGACGAAAGGTATTTTCTGTACAATGCGGCTGTTTCCTCTTCAAAACCTGAAGGGCCTGAACAGTTCATCAGCTCTTCTAGAAACTTAAGACTTTTTCCCGTTAACATACTTATTTATGCTCCTCTGCTTGAATTTCCATATATTAAATTCAATATATATCACAATTAAAATATTTACTACCTGCTTGAGGAGATTATACATGACATTTGATGAGTTGAAAGAACATGGCGATGAGGCTAGAAAACGGATGGAACACCTTGAGAAGTTCCTGAAGATAAAGGAAAAGCGCGCGGAGAAGAGCGATATAGAAGAAAAAATGTCCGCTCCTGATTTCTGGGACAGCCGCGAGAAGGCCCAGGAATACATGATAAAACTCAGCAGCAGCAAGCATGTGATTGGACCTTTTGAGAAGCTTTACAGGGACCTTGAGGATTTTTCCGCGCTCATAGAACTTGCTGCCGAAGACGCGGACATGCTCAATGAAGCTGAAAGCACATGGCAGACTCTTTCCCAGGACCTTGACAGACTGGAACTCCTGAGTTTCCTTTCCGGCAAATTTGACGGCAATAACGCTTATTTCACTGTACACGCCGGAGCGGGCGGTACCGAGTCGTGCGACTGGGCTTCCATGCTTATCAGGATGTACCGCAGGTGGTTTGAGAGAAAAGGTTTCAAGGATGAAATCATTGATATACAGCAGGGTGAAGAGGCGGGCATCAAGAGCATAACGCTCAAAGTTGACGGAGAATTCGCTTTCGGATATCTGAAGGCTGAACGCGGTGTTCACCGTCTTGTCCGTATTTCGCCTTTTGACAGCAATGCCCGCCGTCATACCTCTTTTGCTTCGGTTGACACCTTTCCCGAAATAGGCGATGATATCGTTGTGGAAATCGAGGAAAAGGATTTGAGGGTTGACACCTACCGTTCGAGCGGGGCAGGGGGACAGCATGTAAACACGACTGACAGCGCGATAAGAATTACGCATATTCCTACAGGCATAATAGTTGCCTGTCAGGCTGAACGTTCACAGCACAAGAACCGCGCCGCGGCCATGAAGATGCTTCAGGCCAGGCTTTATGAGCGTCAGGAACAGGAACGCCGCAAAGAGGCCGATGAGATGAGAGGCGAAAAAACCGATATGGGCTGGGGCAATCAGATACGTTCTTATGTTCTTCAACCCTACCAGATGGTCAAGGACTTGAGGACAAATGTGGAAACCGGCAACACCGGAGCGGTACTTGATGGTGAAATTGACCGCTTCGTGAATGCCTGGCTCAAGGAATTCGGCGGCAAATAAAACTTATTTGTACACTTCGTCGAAAAGGATTTATTTTTATTCCAGTTCATCATTGAAGAACGCGTCATCCGCCAGACCTTTTTTTCTCAGGAGATTCCGCATTTTATAAACTTCATATTCGCAATCCCGAAACCTGTTTCTGTAGAGCCTGGATTCTCCGGCATTCATTTGCAGTTCGCGCAGAATACGTGAATACGAATTTATCTGTCTCAACAGGAAACCCATCCTGTCTTTTTTCCTCTTGGAAAACCTTCCGCTCTGCGATGCATCCCGGCAATAAAACAGTTTTTTCTTTTTTCTGTCCTTTTTCATTTCACGTTCCCCTCTTTTTGTTAAAATTTCCGGAGAACGCCAATATAAAAAAGGCGTGCCCCAGTCGCACTCACATGGGGGTAGTAGCATACCCTACAAAGAATACGATGAAGCACGCCACGCCGTTGTGGCGTACCATCTGACATTGTTTCTTTGTATGAATTCGCTACTTTTCCACGTGAAACACTTGCCAATGGCAGTCAACAATTTGAAATTTTAAAACTATTTTTAATCTATATGAAAATTCCTTTTTCTTATTTTGATAAACTATAATCCGTCAACTCTTCATCCGCAAGAAAAAACCACAGAACACACGGAACACTCGGAAAGGAAGAATTCTTTTTGATTTCTCCTCACTTTTTCTGTGTATTCAGTGTGTTCCGTGGTTCTCTCTTAAAAAAATCTTCATATTTTTTCAGATCTTGAAAATGAGTTCAAAATCCTTGAAAATCTCCGCGTTTTTTTAACTTTTTCCAAAAAAAATTTGCGAATTTCAGCCTTTTTTGTTTGACGCTTTTTTTATTGATATGAAGGGCGCTTTTTGGCGCGGAATTTGTAAAACAATTAAAAATTTCTGTTGCAACGAAGTGAGCAACAGTACGGAAAATCCAGAGGATTTTCTCGAAGTGCAGGTACCCTACCTGCAAAACAAAGGAGTGACTGAAATGTCAAACACGACCAGAATGATTGGAAAAGTTTCCACATCGGTGGGAAAAAACGGAAGTACTTACAGTGCCACTTATCTGGTGGCGGAACACGAACTTCACATCTATGAGCCTGAAATTTATGACAAGGCTTTATGGGCACCGGGGGACTGCGTGGTTACGAGTTACACGAAAGAAGCCGCGGGGCCGAGATGGTTAGTTACCATTAATGCCGCGCCTCGTGAAGAGGGCTACGGAGCTTTCAGCACAGGCAATCCGAATGACTTTGTTGAAAAAAGTTATGACGTTTCAGAAGTCTTTTTTTACGCCTCATGGTGGGGAGTGAGGAAAGCCAGCACGAATGACGCTAATTCAAAGCTTCTCAACATAAACGGAGAGCCCTGTGGTGTCGGCGATTTCCTTTTCAGAAACGCAAGCAAGACGAACAAGGGCAGCGCGGATTATTCCAAATCCCCGTTTGTAACATCGGGAACTGAACTCAGCACCTCCATTATAGACCTGCCCATCAGGACAATGATCTATTCATGTGCTTTTTACTCCAGAAACAACATAAACAGTTTTGTAGGTTTTACCGGAGTGAACGGCGGCTTTTCCTCGAAATGCAGGCCCGCCGAAATCACTCCCGGTAAATGGAAAGTCATTGACCAGACCCTGCGTAATTCAAAGGAGAAAAACGGCAAAGTATGGGTGAAGGTCTCCAGAAAAATGCTTCTCGCCCCCTTCAATCTGAAATGGGACCCCGACAAAAACGGCGGCAACTGGAAATGGTGACGGAGTCACTTTTATTGTCTTCGTTCAGCTTCGCTTACGAAGGTGACGGAGTCACTTTTATTATGCCGCTCACTTACGTTGTGGCAGAAAAGAGAAGACGGTTTTGACGACGCAAAACCCTCCACGTCAAATATGAAATAAAGTCTTATCGTAGGAGGGTTGCGCTTCGTCGCAACCATGAAAACAATAAACGGGGCTTCGCCCCTAGTATTAATCTAATAAAGATGCTATAATAAATAAGGAGATTTGTAATGAGCGATATAAATTATAATCAGGAGACAATTAATCAATTTCTGGCTGGATGTCAGACCGACGAAAGCGAGGATATGCACGATCCTTGTGAACCGTTGGACAATGACCCATGTTCTCCGCTTGATGATCCTTGTGAACCATTGAATAACGATCCCTGCGTGCCTCTGAACAGTGACCCGTGTGAGCCTCTTGACAATGCTCCATGCAAACCTCTTGACCGAAACGTTCTCAGGGGGTGTCCAATGATGAGAAAAAAACAGAAAAAGAGTGAAGAGACAAAACCCAGTTTTGACAGATGGAGCATATTCCGGGACAAACATATGCCATATGCCGATGCATATCCTACCATGAATAGTACATTAAAAACATTAGCCGACAAACTTGGCTTAGATATGGATGATGCTCTAGGTGAAAATGGATGGTTAAGAAATGAAAATGGTTATAGCGTGAGTATTTTCGAAAAGCGAAAAGTCTATAAGGTGCCTAATATTGTATTCATTGATTTCGGGCTGGCTGCCTGGTATAATTACAATCCGTTGGGCTTCATAGCGGGAACGGATCTTTATTGGACTAATTATGAACGTGCGCGAAAAGAAGCAATGGAATATGAAAAAGAGGATTTCAAGCTTGTAACAAGTTCAGATGTTTCAAAAGCGGACGTGGAAAATCATTTGAGAACTAAAGGCATATATGTATATATTTTTTCAGGACATGGAGTGGATGAAACACCGGGAGCTCTAAAGACACTAAATAAAGAAGGTATTTTACCAGGAAGATATACTCCATATAAAATCCAACACATGACTCTTTATGCGTGTTCTTCTCTGAAGAAAAATGTATCTCATGCTTGGGCTATGAAAGAACCGGCAAATAAATCTTTATGGAATACTAATATTTCCTCCAAGGGTTGGGTTACAGGTTATATTGAAGATACAAACTTCCTTATCTCTGACGACATTTATAAAAAGACAATGTACGGAAATACAGATTTGACATCTTATAAAGGAGGAAATGACTATGATTACAGAAAAAAGTAAAACAATAAATTGGGGGCGCGTAATATTTGTAGTGGTTCTTATTGTGGTATTGTTTTTTTCTTCCAATGTCTTTTATAAGCCAGTACAAAAATCAGCAAGGACATCTACAAGAAGCAGGATGCTTGCTTTGCATACAGCGTTGTTGCAATATCGGGAAGATGAAGGTGTTTTTCCATCTGGTACGGACAAAGAAATTATTTCCACGCTGATTACACGGCGTAAAGAATACAGAAAAGGCAAACAGTATGTATATATGGAAATCACGATGCCACATAAAAACATTTTTGGTCAATACCGCACCTATCCTTCATTGGATGGAAAAGGGCGTTATCTTGATGCCTGGGGAACTCCGATAACAATCATGATAAAAGGGGATGCGGTCATTCTCCATTCATTCGGCAAAAACAGAAAGGATGATAATGGTAAGAAAGATGATATTGTCTATATAAACGGAAAATTTATAGAAAATAATTCTTCTGAGAAACACAACCGATTATAGCGTCCCCATTTTATTTTTATAAAAGAAGGAGAAGTCAATCGTGATTGGAAAAAATTTGAAATCCCTTATCAGAATGCAGTTGTTTTGACAGGTGAAGATTTTATAATAGATCAGGGACTTACAGGTAACCTCTTAAGCAGTAGTGCAAACGTTTTTGTTTCCGGCAAAATTGAAGTAAAAAAAGAATATACAAAAAATAGAGAGGAATGTTTTCGCTGTAGAAATATTAACACGAAATGGATATGGTTTGATGATGTTGATGCTAATTCTTTTCCTGGAATTGCAACTTTGAAAAGTGAAAGTAAAAATGTTTATCAAAATGTAGAGATGGATTTCTTGGGAATTTTCTCGGCAACCCTTGAAGGATATGTCGATTATATGGAACCTTTTACCAGAACTGATTTTAAAGTGAAAATATATTGGGAAAATAAAAATACGTCAGTTGGTGATTCGTTTATAAAAGAATAATTTAGTCAGGAAAGATTTATGACTTTAAAAAAAACAATCATGTTTTATTGTCTTGGATTTCTAATATGGCTTTTTTTAATTTCAAGCAGTTTATATATCTTTTTTAATGCTGACAAATTTGCTTCCAGATCATTACATGTGTATGATAAAATAGAAGACCTGCCCATAACAGGGATATACTTATCTGAATTGTCCGATTTCCAAAAAGTTTATGAGTTAATAACTCATTTTAGATATACAAAATACATAATTTGGGGAACAACTGATAAGGAAAAGTTCTACAAGTTCTGTAGAAAAAACAACATCATATCCTTCAGTAATTCCACAACAAAAGATATATCCTACTGGAAACAGTTCCTTCCGGAAAAATTTAAAGCAGTATATCCTGATTTTGGGCAAAAAGAGGATGCGTATACGGCTGCAGGCATTTTCGGAAAATATGGGATAGAAATCATTTTACGAAAAAGAGATAATGTTTTTCTTCTGGAACTTTTAAAATATCCTGATAAGTGATTTTCTAAATAGGCCTATGAACGTAAAAAAAGTAATCGTCTCGGATTTTGATATGGCTGTTTTTAATTTCAAGCTGCTTCGACATTTTTAAACCCTAACTCCGCTGGGATTACGTAATATTTTCCTATTTTTCTTTTTTTTGTATTGATTTTGGGATTTTTTCTGATAAA
>MHBF01000006.1:0-995 GCA_001803225.1 Lentisphaerae bacterium GWF2_44_16
GAATCGACGGCAATGTCATATTCGACATTGGAAATTATAAAGTCTCAGAACAACTTTTGCGACATTAACAATATTTCATCTCTGATTTTATCTTTTGCCCCAGATAGAAGCGGGTGCAGATTATCGCCTTGAACTGTCTTTGGTACGGGAATGTCCAAAAGGGAACAGACTGTCGGAAAAAAGCCCACAGTTTCAACGAGAGAGTCATTGCTTCCGGGCTGAAACTTTCCTGCCCAGTTCCATATAAACGGCACTCTGTGAATTGCGTCATAATTCCATCCTTTAGCCATTTTACTGTACTCGCCCGCAAAATCGCCGTGATCGGAGCAGAAAATAATCAGGGTGTTTTCTCTCATCCCTGATTCTTCGAGGAAAGAAAGGACCCTGGCAATCTCATGATCAATCAACGTTATCAATGAATAATAGGCGCATAACGCTTCCCGTAAAGTCTTTTCCCCATGAACTGATTTGCACCATTTCAGTTCCACGTTTCTGTCAAAATAAAATGTGGAATTGAGGAGAAGTTCTTTGCTGTTTTCGGGTAAAGTTATTTTGTCCGGGTCGTAAACAAAAGGGCATCCGTCAGGAACAGTCAGCGGCGGATGCGGACGTTCAAAACTCATTTGCATGAAGAATGGTTTGCGCTGGTTTCTATTTTTCAGGTATTCAATTGATTCATTTGCGGTCCATACCTCAAGGGAATGTTCCAGGGGAATTTTAGGGCCATCTGTAAGACAGAATTTTTCAACATTGCCAAGATCATCGTAAAGCGCGTGCAGATTGTGTTTCTTCAAGTAATTATAGTAGTGAAGAACTCTAAGGGGGGCATCGGCGTGGTAACATTGCCGTTCATATTGGAAACCGTGGTTTTTCCAGTTAGGCATATGTTTTTTGCCGATCATTGCGGTTTCATAACCGTAATTCTGAAGGAAGCGCGGAAGTGAAATAAGGTCTTCAGGAATGGAATCAAGATCATTCCCGTAAACACCGTGCGT
>MHBF01000006.1:1003-15007 GCA_001803225.1 Lentisphaerae bacterium GWF2_44_16
ACTGCCCCGTCATGTAGGTAACCCTTGAGGGTACGCAAACCCCATTCGAACAAAAGCAATTATTAAAGGCAATTCCCTCATTTGCCAGTCTGTCAATGTTCGGGGTCTTCACATCGGGATGCCCCTTGTAACCGAAGCATCCGGCATGATGCTGGTCCGTCATTATCATTAATATATTAGTTTTTTTGTCCATGATTAAAGAGTTCCAGAATAGTTTTAGTTCGTGAAATATATATGCGCGAACATATCCGGCTGATGGAAACGTCCGAAGAGTAACGGACTCCAGCAACTGAAACGATCTTTGGCATCAGGGGCATTGCGTATCGTTCTGCAAAAGTTGGCGCCCCAGGGATGAGCAGTCGGATGTACAAGACCGTTGCTGAAACTGGAACGCGGTATGGCTATTTCCAACACCCAGCGGTCATCATATTTTTTTATTGCCACTTCCGCGTTGCTGTTCCATGCTTCCTGTCCAAGTTCGCCTCCTCCTTCATAGAATGTATCTGTCACCCTTCCCGCCATGTCAACCTGTATTTGATAATAAGTATCGTGTGAGTGGGACGGGTCAAGGAATATTTCGATTGAATCAGCTTCTCCTTCCGTTAAAGAGCGTTTCATGGTTTCGGGATCATAACAGGTGAAACCGAAATACAATTTATCCGGGCTTCTGAGGAGTTTCACTTCTGTAGGCCATGCGGTCTTTTTTCCGTCAACATTGTTACGCATAGTTACTGTGCGTGTTGGTTTACCCCATGCGGCATCGTCAAGCATACCGTCAATTTTAACAGGGCCGCGGGCTGCGCAGATACAAACTTGAGCGCCTTTTTTGTCAAGGACTTTTTTTACATTGTGGTCATAATCGGCATAACCTTTCCGCATAAGCCCGAGATAATATTTTGAGAAGAGTTTTACATTTTTTTCGTACTCTGTTCCTGAAGCGAGTTTTAACGCTTCATCAGTAAGTGACGCGTAGTTTTTGAGGGTATCAGGATTAAAATATTTTTCCCATACATCTATGCGCCCTGCATTAGTCCTGCCGATTTCCATACACTTTTTTTCTATGTCATCAAATATCTTTTTCATTACCGGAGCGGCTTTAGGTCCGTAGAATTTCTGATAGTAATCGTTGAGAAGGGCGTCAACATCGGTATCAGGTGAATATGAAAGCCTAGTCATTATGTAGCGGTTGAGGTGTTCGAACATTATGCTGTCCTGGTCCTCCTGTACATAAATCCATTTTCCGTCTTTTGCCAGATCTTTCCATTCCCTTGAAACAAGATGTGGCAGGTGCATAGGTATCCCGTATCGTTGCGGCTGTCTGAAACGATAAAGGTAGTGCAGCCAGTAGGCGAGGGGGGATGAACTGATGCTTCGCCATGTTTTAATGAGGCCCATGAGTTTCTGGTAATTGGCTTCATCGACCAGATTGAACGGCTTGTTGTAAGTGCCGGGACAGAGGCCTACAATAACATTTTCGGGAAGTTTCGGCATGTTTTCATAAGGAAAACTGTAAGAGCTGTAAGCGAGACATGTTATTTTCTGGTCGGGCATCTTTTTCTGAAGTTCCCTGCCGCATTTGTCAACGAAAGTCCAGACTTGTTTGCTGTGCAGGAGCAGCCTTTCGGTATCCGTGGGAGGAAGCAGCGGTTTGCATTTTTCGCAATAACACGCGCGGAAAGAATCGTGCGGGAGCACGGAGGCGATATTTCCGTTAAAAGTGCTTGGCCAGCCTTTTGCCTGCATATTTCTTTCTGTGATACGTTCCGGTACTCCTCTTGAAGCGGCTGTATCGCCTCTCCTGTATGCGGCGATATCTTCTATTATTTCTTTTATGACATCGGGATTAGCATAACACTGATGCGAACGGTATTGACGATTATCAGGATCGACATCTCTCTTTCCGTTTTCAAGTAACGCGAAATATTCAGGATGGCTTTTCCCAAAACGCTCATCCCATCCCATGCTCGGCGGCAGATGATTTAAAGGAATCCAGCCTGATGAGATTCTCTGTCTCATAGACCATAACATATTGCTTGCCGTAGTATATCCGAGTTCCTTGAACTCTTCCAAATCAAATTTTCCTTCTTTACTCTTGAAATTTATCGCGCTTGTGGAGCCTATATGACGGGAAAGAAAATGAGGTTCTTCTCTTATATTCAGATTTTTTACGGCCAAATCTTTAACTGATGGTATGACAGAGCCTTTCTCTCCGGGGAAAAACCATCTGACGCCGAGTTCTTCCAGAAAGCGGTACGTTCCGTAAAGAGTTCCTCTTTCAAAAAGCCAGTTGGTTGGTGACATCAGAATTTTTAACCGCATGAAAGAAGCTTTTGAAACTTCATTGAGTTTTTTCCGTATATCAGCGTTTTCTCCCGAAGAATCTTTTCCAGCGATGAAGATTTTATTGCCAACGGATTTTATTATATATCCGTCCCGCGCTATTTCCGATACTTTTATCCCGGCTTTTTCAGCTTCGGGGCTTTCGCCGAGCATAATTGAAAGAGTGTCTTTATTTTCAGACGCGGTGTTTACAATGGGTATTTTCTGTCCTGTCATTTTTTCAAGGAAAAAAGCGAGTTCATCCCCGGCAAATTTTACAGGTTCAGGCGCTTTGTCAGGAACAACTATGACAGCCGAAACTTTCCCGTCTTTCACTATGGCATGCTGCGGATAGCAAACGGGAGTGAATAAGACGAGAGACGCGAGTGATAACAACGCCGGTTTCCAATTCCATTTCATTTTACAATTCTCCTGTTTTTAATATTGAACGACTATACTGTCATTATTAACTTGGGAAGTTTTCAATAACTTGGCGTGTCCTCCTCCGAAAAGAGCCCCGCTTCTTGCCCCATGCGGATAACCAACTCTCTCAAGGACTGTCTGATTAAATCCACCTGGGCCATGTACTCCGAGAGGACCTGACGGACTATAATCAATGAGAAAAATATAATTATAGCCTGTCTCCACTCTGCATGAATATTTTTCCCCGCTTTTTCTTTGATTGTAATTCCATATATAACTGTGCCAGTATACAGTACGTTCTGGTACAGGTTTAGGGTCCGACGGACATACCATTACTTTTTTTGCCAGATTATGCTTTCCGAGATAATTAGCCAACCATCCCGCGCTTTCATACCAGAAATTAGTAGAAGGATCTTCATAATAGGGCAGGAACCCGTTATAATCCCCTGCGTACATATTTGTGACGAGCCCGATTTGCTTGAGGTTGTTACAGCACGATATTCCCCTGGCGGTTTCCCGTGTTTTGCTTAACGCCGGCATCAATATTGAAATCAGTATCAGTATTATAGAAACCACCACGAGGAGCTCGATGAGTGTAAATAGCGTATTTATCGTCCTTTTCATATTACTTTATCTTTCTTGTTGAATTGCCTTCTATTATTTGAGCCGGGACTTCGTGATGAATGATTTCGTTATGTTTTTTTGTTACTTTTTCATAGAGCAGGCGGCAGGCTTCGCGGCCCATTTCAACGTATGGTATTTTCAGATATGTTATTGATGGAATGGTGTTTCTCAACGCTGTTTCTCCGGCGTAGCCCATGATGTCTATATCTTTTCCGACAGTCCATTTTCTCTCATGTGCGGCCCTCAAAAAAGCCAGGGGCGCTGTCATTGCTTCACAGAAGAAAACTTCCGGTAGTTTATTTGCGGAACGCGGCAGCATCTGAAGAAGTTCGCCGAGGGCCTTCTCTTCATTTTCCGGGATGTGATATATTGATTTGCAGTCTGTTTTCACATTTCTTTTTTCGAGGCATTCCTGGAAATAGGACATTTTCCAGTTGTTTGCCTGGTCTCTTTTATCATTCATTAAGAGTCCGACTGTTTTATACCCGCAATTTACAAGATAATCAGCGGAATCTTCAAGGGCTTTTTTTCTCTTGTAGGATATTGTCATGGGATGGCTGTATGCGGTCCTGAAATCGGTAACGATATAAGGTATCTTTTCATTTGCTATCGCGTTCAGAAGAGCAGGATGCTGTTCATTTATGAAGAATACGGCGTCGAAATTTCTGACTTTCTTTATTTGTCCCATGAGGACGGACGATTCGTTGGAGGCCTCAAGATGCTGGAGGTTTATGGAAACATTATATCTGCTGGCCCCGTCAAGAAGGCCTGAATATGTTTCCGTATCAATCACCCAGTTGCTGTAATTTATGAGGTCTTTTGATATGGACAGTTCGGGAAACGGGAAAAGTATATTTACAGCTTGCAAACGCTCATTTACATTCTCGGCTACAAAAGTTCCCTTGGTCGCGATTCTTTCGAGATATCCGTCTTTTTCGAGGAGTTTCAGCGCCTCTACCGCCGTGCCTCTGCTGACGCCGTATTTATTGGCTATAACGCGTTCACCGGGAATGCGCTTGCCTGATTTAAGGCTTCCTTCCCTTATCTCATCAATAAGGACATTTTTGAGCTGTACACATAGAGAAACTTTATCATCTTTGTCTATGCATTTTATCATTTCCAGCCCTTTGTTATAATTGGCATATTGTGGCCTATGCCAGTTATTTTACCATATTTCCCATATTTTGTCAATAGGCATTGGAAAAATTTTCGGATAGTTTTTTTTGTTGTTGTGTAATCGGTCGCCTTATTTGAAGGTGCGGAAAGACGGTTTTGACGAAGCAAAACCCTCCCCCCGTTGAGTGTGCAAGAACGAAAATCGGGGAGGGCGCCGCGTCGTCGGCGCCGTATGCGGCAAGGCGGGTTGACCGATTACTTGCTCTATGACCTGAGGGCCGGGGAAATAGAAACAGGAAAGTCTTTACTTTTAGGGGAGTGAAGACTTTCCCGCTTCTATCAGGAAAATAAATTGCTATTTTGCCTGCCTTGTAACTCCGGGCCAGTCGTCCGTGCGGAATGGAACGGCAGGCAAAGCTTCCTTATTATAAAGGTTGCAGCCTTCGGGATTTGCTTCCCAGGCATAACGGGCGGCTATGGGTTTCTTTACGTTATCGTTCCATACAACTACCGTATCACCGTCTATTTTAGCGTTTGCCCATACGAATTTTTTGTCTTCTCCGGCGATGGAAAACCTTTTCAGTTCGCCATTTTTTGAAATCAGACCGCCGCCGATGTTATCGAATTTGACGCGTATTTTGTCACCTTCGACAGTCATTGATTTATATGAGGGGCCGGAATAGACGATATCTTTTCCGTAAGCTTTTTTCAAAGCGGCCAGTGAAAGGCGGTATCCGACATCCTGTTTGTTTTTAGGGTGAATGTCACTTGCATCGCCTATGTCAATAGCCAATGCCTGCGCGGTTTCGGGGAGTTTCAATGTCATAGTCTGAGCTTCACGCAATTCCGCCCATGAGTTGTCTGCGGGAGTGTCCTGCGGTTTCATGTAGCTGGCGAGCTGGACTATGAGGAAGGGGAAATCTCCCTGTCCCCATTTTTTGCGCCAGTCGCTTATCATCGCGGGAAGGAGCTTTCTGTATTGGTAAGCTCGCCCGGCATTTGATTCGCCCTGATACCAGATAGCGCCTTTTATCGCATAGGGCAGAAGAGGGTAAATCATGGCATTATAAAGTCCGCACGGGGCCCTATAATCTCCGACATTCATAGGATGGCTGAGTCTCCTAAGTTTTTTCTGTTCTTCAGGAGAGAGTTGTTTACGTTTTTCCATTTCCGCGTCATATTTCTTTTTATTTTCAGGATATGCGGCAACGGCGCTCTTGAATCTTTCGAGGATTGGAGCGAACTCCGGGTCAGCTTCCAGTACTTCAACTGCTGTCCAGGCTTCTGCCGGAGTGCCGCCTATGGATGAATTGATTATCCCCATCGGGATTTTAAGTTCTTTGTAAAGATCTCTGGCGAAGAAGTACGCGGCCCCGCCGAAACCGGAGACTGTTTCAGGAGAGCATACAAGCCATGGGGAGGATTTCATATTCTTATCAGGAGCGCCGCTGGAAACGCGCGGTATTGTAATAGACCTGATTGCGGGATAATTTGCTTCTGCTTTTTCCTTTTCCAGATCTTTGCATCTACTCACGGTCATGGCCATGTTGGATTGTCCCGAACAAATCCAGACATCGCCGTACATTACGTTTTTAAATTCGATATTCTTTTTCCCATCGGAAATTGTCATGACATAAGGGCCGCCCGCTTTTGAAGGGTTCATCCATACGAGCCAGTTTCCTTTATCATCGGATTTGGCTGTTTTTTCCTGCCCGTTGATTTTTACAACGATGTTTTCTCCGGGAGCGGCAGTGCCCCAGACCGGGACTTTTCTGTCTCTTTGCAATACCATATTATCACCGAAGAGGGCATGAGTTTTGAATAAATCAGCGCTTGTCTGGGAAAATACGGGAGACGATAAAATAAAAAGCAGAAATACCGAGAGAAAAATTTCTCTCATTCCGGTGACGATTCTTTTTTTCAGGGTTCCTGATGCTGTTTTCATTTTGTTCCTTTCATTATTTTAATTTGGTATTCTATGTTATTTTTCCCAGAAAAAGGAAAGGGCGAAGCTGTAAATCAAAGCGCCCAGTATGCCGCCTATTACGGGACCGATGACAGGTACCCATGAGTAAGCCCAGTCGGAATCCCGCTTGCCTGAAACAGGGAGGAGAAAATGAGCTATTCTGGGGGCCAGGTCTCTTGCGGGGTTTATGGCGTAACCGGTCGGGCCGCCGAGGGAAAGGCCTATGGCGAAAACCAGAAGGCCGAAGGCATAGGGGCCGAAGCCGCTTCCGAGGGCGTTGTTTTTGTTTGCTATCCCGAGGACGCCGATAAGGAGCATGGCGGTGCCGATGATTTCGGTAAGCAGGTTGAGTTTATAGTTTCGTACCGCGGGCATGGTGCAGAAGCATGAGAGTTTGAAATCCGCGTTTTCAGTAATGGCCCAGTGAGGTTTATAGGTAAGCCATACGAGTATCGCGCCGAGAAAGCCTCCGACAAACTGTCCGCCGATGTAGGGAATTGCTTCAGTGATGCTTAATTTTCCTACTGTTATGAAGCCTATTGTTACGGCGGGGTTTATGTGGGCGCCGCTGACCCAGCCTGTAACATATACGGCCATTGCCACAGCCATACCCCAACCGGAGGCTATGACTATCCAGCCGGAGCCTTCCCCTTTGCTTTTTTTCAGAAGCACATTTGCGACGACGCCGTTTCCGAGGAGTATCAGAATCATAGTCCCGACCATTTCAGCGGTAAAATGGCTTTCAGCGGTAAAGTTCATATAAATAATCCTTTTATTGAAATCAGGGTTTGAATTGGAGGGCGGCCCTTACAGCCTGATGCCAGTTTGCTGTCATTGCTTCGCGTTCATAGGGATCAAGGGCGGGCGTGAAAGTTTTCCGTGCTTTCCAGTTTTTGCGGATATCGTCCTTGTCATTCCAGTATCCGCAGTGGAGACCGGCGAGATATGCCGCTCCGAGGGCTGTTGTTTCGGCTATGGATGATTGTATCACAGGGATGCCCAGTATATCTGACTGGAACTGCATGAGAAAGGAATTGACGGATGCTCCGCCGTCGACTTTGAGGGATGTTATTTTGCCGCCGATGTCGTCCTTTATCGCGTCTATCAGGTCAAGCGATTGGAACGCTATGCTTTCGAGGGCCGCCCTTATTATATGAGCGGAGCCGGAACCTCTTGTCAAGCCCATGATTGTTCCTTTTGCTTCAGGGTCCCAGTAAGGCGCGCCGAGTCCGACAAATGCCGGTATGAAGTAAACCCCTCCGTTGTCTTTTACCGAGAGGGCTTCTCTTTCGCTGTCCGCCGCTGTTTTGACGAGTTTCATCTGGTCTCTCAGCCACTGTATAACTGCGCCGCCGATGAACACGGAGCCTTCGAGAGCGTATTCCATGCCGTCTCCGATGTCCCATGCGACGGTGCTCAGGAGCCTGTTCGATGAGAAAACGGGTTTTTTGCCCGTATTGACGAGCATGAAACAGCCTGTGCCGTAAGTGTTTTTGGCGCTTCCGAAATCAAAGCAGGCCTGGCCGAAAAGAGAGGCCTGCTGGTCTCCGGCTATGCCGCCGACAGGTATTTCCCTGCCGAAAATCTCTTTTTTTGTCGATGCGAAAAAGCCGCAGGAAGGTTTTATTTCCGGGAGGATTCGGGCTGGTATGCCGAGCATGTCGAGAAGCTCCTTGTCCCATTTGCCTGTGCTGATGTCGAAAAGGAGCGTACGGGAGGCGTTGCTGGGATCGGTGAAATGCTTTCCTGTAAGATTGAAGAGCAGCCATGTGTCAATTGTTCCCGCGCATATTTCGCCTTTTTCGGCGCGTTCATAAAGACCGGGGACATTATCGAAAAGCCATTTTATTTTGGTGCCTGAAAAATAAGGATCGAGGAGGAGCCCTGTTTTTTCACGGACGATTTTTCCATAACCTTTTTTTTCGAGGCTTTCACATATTTCCGAAGTTCTTCTGCATTGCCATACGATGGAATTATAAACGGGCTTTCCGGTGTTTCTATCCCATAGCGTGATGGTTTCGCGCTGATTGGTTATGCCTATAGATGCGATTTGTTCGGGTTTGATGGAGGCTTTTTCGAGAACGTGTTTTGCCGAATGGAGCTGGGTTTCAAGAATATCCATGGGGTTGTGTTCGACCCAGCCGGGTTTAGGAAAAATCTGGGGGAATTCTTTCTGTGCTATTGAGATTATATTACCGGAGCGGTCAAAGACTACAGCCCTTGAACTTGTTGTTCCCTGATCAAGGGCCAGGATGTAAGTTTCCATAATCCGAAAGCCTCCTTTATTATAAGCATCTTATTTTACAATAAAAGTCCGGGATATAAAATCAATAAATGAAATATAGATGAAAATAATTTCAGACTGAGCGTCAGGCTTGCCTGTTTATTATTTGGGAAAAAAGTGTATCACTTGTAATATACTATTATGAAACTTTTAATGAAACAGGCTTTTGCAAATAACGTATATGATTGTATTATATTAGAGTTGAAAATTACAGACACTAAACAAAAGACAGGCCGTATCATGAATCATAAGTATGATGTAATAGTGATAGGCGCCGGAGTGGTAGGCGCGGCGGTGGCCCGTTCGCTGTCGCGTTATAAACTCCGTGTCGCGGTTGTCGAAAAGGAAGCCGATGTTTCCTTCGGGACAAGCAAAGCCAATTCAGGCATAATCCACGCCGGTTTCCATGATGAGCCTGGTTCGCTCAAGGCGAAACTTGCGGTGGCGGCGAACAGAGAATTTGACCGTCTATGTGAGGAGCTTGAATTTCCTTTTGAGCGCAGAGGGGAACTGATGCTGGCTTTCACAGAGGAGGATGTCAGGATACTTCAGTTTTATTTTGCGTGGGGAAAGAAGAACAACGTTCCCTATATGGAGCTTATCGGGCGCGAGCGCACACTTGAAATGGAACCCAACATCAATCCGGACGTCATGGGCGCTCTTTACGCTCCGACAGCCGGGATAATCTGTCCTTACGAATACTGTTTTGCCCTCATGGGAAATGCCCTTGAAAACGGGGTCGAGCTTTTCCTGAACGAAAAAGTTATATGGCTTGGCAAAAAGGAAAACGGCGAATTTGAAATCGATACCGAAAACGGCCTTAAACTCAACAGTACTTACGTTGTCAACGCGGCCGGGCTTTATGCCGATGACATAGCCGGGTATCTTGGCATTACCGATTTTAAAATACTTCCGAGGAAAGGCGAAGAATATCTTTTGGACAGGAGAGTTGGAAACCTTGTCAGAAGCGTGATATTCCCGGTGCCGACAAAGACTTCCAAAGGCATGCTTGTGATACCGACGGTTGACGGCCCGGTTATGGTGGGCCCGACGGCCCTCGACATAGAGGCAAAGGACGATTACGCCACTACAAGGGACGGCCTTAAAAATGTTTTCATGCACGCGCAGAAAATGGTCCCCTCCATTAGGAGTTCGGATATAATAACATCTTTTGTAGGGATAAGGCCCGTCGCTACGGGGAACGATTTCATAGTAGGCGCCACTAAAGTAAAAGGCTTTATAAACGCGGCAGGCATACAGTCTCCCGGATTGACCGCATCGCCCGCAATAGCGGAAATGGTGAGCAGTGTGCTTCTGAAAGAAGGTCTTCGCATGGAAGTCAAACCTGAATTCAATCCGCATAAGAGAATGTCCTTTACAAGAGTAAGGCATCTCCTTGAAGAACGTAACTTCGGGAAATTCAGGGAAATCATTGCCGGAAACAAAAATTATTCAAAACTGGTATGCCGTTGCGAAAATGTTACGGAAGCTGAAATAATCGGCGCCATACACAGGGGACACACCACGCTGGACGGAATAAAATTCGCGACAAGAGCCGGTACCGGGCGTTGCCAGGGAGGTTTCTGCACGTCGAGAGTTATGGAAATCATCCACAGGGAAACCGGAATGCCCATTGAGCAGATAAGTAAAAAAGGAAAAGGTTCGGAAATCTTTCCAATACCTCTGAGAAAGGGGGTTTCACGTGGATAAGACAGTTGAAGCTTTAGTTATAGGTTCAGGGCCCGCGGGGATGGCCGCGGCGCTGGCGCTGAAGGAAAACGGCATAAATGAAATTCTCATTGTTGAAAGAGAAGATGCCCCGGGCGGGATACTTCTCCAGTGCATTCACAACGGCTTCGGCCTTCACCGCTTTAATGAAGAGCTGACCGGGCCCGAATACGCGGAGCGTTACATAAACCTCGTAAAAGACAAGAAAATAGAAATTCTCAGCGGGACTTGCGCACTTGATATCGTCGATGACGGGGACAGCAAAAAAGCCATACTGCTCTCCGAGGAAAAAGGCCTCCTCGAAGTCAGTGCCAAAGTTGTGATACTGGCGATGGGGTGCAGAGAGCGGAACCGCGGCAATATCGCCATACCGGGAACACGCCCGGCAGGGATAATGACGGCGGGGCTTGCACAGAAAATGGTCAATAAATCAGGTTATATCCCCGGCAGGGAAATAGTGATTCTCGGTTCCGGCGACATAGGCTTGATAATGGCGCGCAGACTGACACTGGAAGGCGCGCGGGTGAAGGCCGTTGTTGAGATACAGTCGTATCCCGGCGGACTGAACAGAAATATTGTCCAGTGCCTTAATGATTTTCACATACCGCTTTACCTTTCTCACACGATTACTAAAATCAGCGGGGACAGGCGTATAAGTTCAGTGGAAATAGCGCCCCTGGGCGAAAGCCGCGAACCGCAGAATGAAAAAAGTTTTACTCTGGCATGCGATACACTTCTGCTTTCAGTCGGTCTGATACCTGAGAACGAGCTTTCCCTCAAGGCGGGTGTTATTCTGGACAAAGTTACAGGCGGCCCTGTCGTTGACAGCAATCTCATGACATCGGTACCGGGTATTTTTGCCTGCGGCAATGTTCTCCAGGTGCATGACCTTGTGGACTGGGTTTCAGAAGAGTCGGCATACTGC
Source organism: Lentisphaerae bacterium GWF2_44_16 (assembly GCA_001803225.1). GTDB lineage: Bacteria > Verrucomicrobiota > Lentisphaeria > Victivallales > GWF2-45-14 > GWF2-44-16. Next base: position 12,389 of record MHBF01000006.1, read on the forward strand.
GGAAAGGCCGCGGCATCGTATGTCAGGAACGGACTTCTCAAGGGCAGGGAAATACCGGTGAAACCGGGTAATATGGTGAGATATACCCTCCCTGCTAAAGTCATTGCCGGAACTGAAGCGGTGATATCCCTCAGACCGATGGCACCCGCTCAGAACATGAGCATCATCGCCAAAGCCGGAGAGAAGATACTTTACAAGAAAAAAGAGAAAAAGATTTTTCCGAGCATTATGCTCAGATTTCCGGTGAAGGATATGCCGGAAGATGCCGGATGCATTGAGGTCTTTTTCAGCGCGGAGGATAAAAAATGAAACAGGAGCTTATTTGTATAAATTGCCCTATGGGATGCAATATGGAAGTCGAATATGACGAGAAAAATATAATTTCCGTAAAAGGCAATACCTGTAAAAACGGAGTGAAGTACGCGGAAAAGGAAGTCTTCAATCCTGAGAGGATTGTCACTACCACCGTGAGCATATCGGGAGCGTCCGTTCCGCTTCTTCCCGTAAAAACGCTCGGCGGAATACCGAAGGAATTGTGCAAAAAGGTCGTTGAGGCGGCGTCCGCAATACAGGTTTGCGCACCCGTCAGGGTAGGGGATATAATAATTAAAAATATCCTCGATACCGGAATAAACCTTGTCGCCTCAAGGTCTCTGGATAAAGCCTGAAAATAACCGGAGATTGATTTCTTTTGCCTGAGAAGTTTATAGACATTCATTGCCATAAAGACAGTCCTTCAGTGGATATTATATCCGTAAGGAATCTTTTTCCCTCTGAAAAAACTGTCGCGCCCGGGTTCTATTCCGCCGGTCTTCACCCGTGGTATCTCAATGCTGATACTATGCCGGAAGACTTGGAGAAAATAAGGTCTATGGTGAAGGATAAGAGAGCTGTCGCGGTCGGCGAATGCGGTCTTGACAGATTGACGGAAACGCCGTTTACTCTTCAGGAGGATGCTTTTTCCGCGCAGATAAAAATCGCGGAGGAATGCGGCAAACCCCTGATAATTCACGCCGTGAGAACATATTCTGAAATCATCTCGGCAAAGAAAAAAATGAAAAGCGCAATTCCCTGGATAATTCACGGTTTCAATGGTAATGTCCAGATTGCGGAACAGCTTGTCAGCAATAATTTTTATCTCTCATTCGGTCCTGCAATCATGGACAGTTCAGCAAGGCTTGCGAAGATTTTATCGGAACTGCCGGAAGAACTTTTATTCCTTGAAACAGACGAGGGGCACAGCAGTATTCAGGATCTTTACAGGGCGGCTGCGAAAATCAGGAAAACGGATATTCCCCGGCTGCGTGACGTGATAATGTGTAATTTTAAAAACTGTTTCAGGATTGATATACGATGAATATGAATAATGAATGGCTGACACGCACCGAATTGCTTCTGGGCGGAAAGGATTTGAAAAAACTTTCGGACGCTAACGTGCTTGTCGTTGGTCTTGGCGGAGTCGGCGCTTATGCCGCGGAGCTTATATGCAGGGCAGGGGTTGGCAGAATGACTGTGATTGACGGGGACAATATTGAAACGAGCAACAGGAATCGTCAGCTCCTGGCGTTGAAAAGCACTGAAGCCCAAAGCAAAGCTATGCTCATGAGCGATAGATTGAAAGACATAAACCCCAACGCTGAAATCACCGCGATACATGAATTCATCCGCGATGACAGAATGAAGGAAATCCTTTCCTTTCACTATGATTATGTCGTTGACGCCATCGATTCGCTTTCCCCTAAAGTTTACCTGATAAAGATATCTCTCGACAACGGATTGAGGGTTGTGAGTTCCATGGGCGCGGGAGGCAAAATGGACCCTTCAAAAGCGCGGGTTTCGGATATTGACGATTCCTACAAATGCAAGCTTGCGAGAACTGTCAGAAAGCGTCTTCACAGGCTAGGCATAACTACAGGTTTTAAAGTCGTGTTTTCTCCGGAAGACGTTCCGGATGAAGCCGTGCTTGCCATAGAGGGAGATGAAGCAAAAAACAAAAATTCCATTGTCGGCACTATCTCCTATATGCCTGCCATTTTCGGAATATACTGCGCTTCCACTGTAATAAATGACCTGATAGAAAAGGGCGGGTAGCTCTAGTACCTTACGACTTTTTCAGCTTCCGCCGTCCCGATGCAGTCGGAAAGATTTGACGCCTGCAGGAGTTTGCGGACGGTCTTTTCACATAGTAAAAAGCCGTAATATAAAATTATCTCTTATTGAAATATAAAATACCGCGTGTTATTGATTCTGTCGAGCTATAATTGGGAGGTTGGAGAATGGATAAGATATATATAAGGGATTTGGCTGTAAATACTATTATAGGGACCTTGCCGGAAGAGAGGAAAAAAAAGCAGAAGCTGATTTTCAACATCGAAATATCCTGTGATCTTTCCCGTGCCGGAAAAAGTGATGATCTTAAGGATAGCATAGACTACAAAAAAATTTATGACAATATCCTTGAACTCGCTGAAATGTCCTGCTTTTTTCTTTTGGAAAAACTCGCCATGGAAACGGCAAAAATATGCCTTGCCGATAAAAAAGCTGTCTCCGTAAAGGTTACAATTGACAAACCGGGCGCTCTGTCTTCGGCTCGGTGTCCCGGCGTTGAAATAGAGCGTT
>MHBF01000007.1 GCA_001803225.1 Lentisphaerae bacterium GWF2_44_16
CATCGGATACGGTGCGCGTATATGGATCAATACCTACTTCACTGCTGCACATGCGCGCATACCGCGAGCGGTCCGTGGCGGACAGGCATATAGCCACCCGTGGCTGAAGAATACCGTATCCCGCGACGACACGCCGCTTATTTTCGTCATAGCGCGGACGATTGAGCGGATGTGCCATGGCTCCCACAAATTGCCACGCCGAATCACGTGCCAGTTGCGTATCAGTATCCAGGGTGATCACGTATTTTACATCCGATAAAACCGCAGTTTCACCGATGACCAGTGAGAAGCGGTCACTTGCTCCGCCGCGCAGAAAACAATTCAAATCCGCAAGCTTGCCGCGCTTGCGCTCGTATCCCATCCAGATACGTTCCTGCGAATTCCATAGACGCGGGCGATGAAACAGGAAAAAGGTATCGCTTTCCGTATTACTGTATTTTTTGTTCAGCTCTTCTATCCTCCGCCGTATCAGCCGCAACAGTGCTTCGTCCTCAGGAAGCCTTTCTTCATTGGCGTCACAAAAATCAGTGAGCAGGGCGAAATGGAGATGCTCATCACGATTTGCGAGGAAGCGTACTTCCAGCGCCTTGACCAGGCCCTCAATATTCTTAATGTCCGTAAGCATCGTCGGTACCACAACCAAAGTGCGTAATTCCCGCGGAATACCTTTGGAGAAGTCCATTCGCGGTAGAGGCCGCGGCATCACCAGCAACGTTGCCAGCCAATTCGCCAGAGCTACCGCAAGGTGACTGGCGCATAAAAACATGAACAGTCCGACCGGTACGAGTACCCAACCCTGCAATCCGCCGGTATATGCCTTCGCAGTAAAGCATCCGGCAAAAAATACCGTCAGTAACAGGATGCCCCCTCCATAGAGCAGAAAAGGAAAACGTCGGCTGACTTTGCGTAAAATATCAGCATACGATAAACGCAGATCAGCTATTCGCTCAAGTTGCGGCAAACCCTCGCCAATCAGGTAGAACCCGACATGCGCCAGACGGTCGTCAGCGCCTTTTCTGCCCGCTCCTTCATGTGCCAGATGGATTGCTTTGCGCGCCACCTCGATCTCAGAGTACGGACTGCTCTTTGCCGTTTTCTCCACGACGTGACGATAGTGATCACGGGTGGCAAAATCCATTTTGACGTAAACGTTGGCAGGGTCCTCACTCAGGATTTCTTCGACGGCGCTCATCTTCTCTACAAACTCGCGCCAGTCCATTGAACTGAGGAAACGGAGGCTACCTATGCTGTTGCTCATAGATACCTGATCAGCGGCCTGTCGCTGGTTTTCCGAGCGCACCAGTTGTTCGATGGTCAGGCCGGACTCAGAAAGTTGCTGTTCAATCCATGTGAGCGGGAAGGCCAGAGCGGGGCCCTGTCCATGCAGACGGCGCGTGAGCTCCGCGACAAATGAACTCACCATAGGAGGGGCAGACCGTGCCATGTCGGCGATCACCAAAATAAGGCCCTTCGGCTCTTTCTCGGCTACCTCCATCATCTGGTCAGCCCAATAGTTGGCGCTGTTCCGCTCGGCCCTGTGGACGGAAATTCTGGCGGCAACTCTCCGGAGATTCTCAATAAGGGCCAGGCGCAACATGATGGGAATAGCCCAAAGTTCGCCCAATTTCAGTGTCGTCACGGACTGGTAGGCGGCTACGAAACTGCTGAGGTTTTCCGGATCTACCCGTCCATCGGCATGAGAGATTGTATCCAGCGCAATGTCATAAACACGCGGAAGCCCTCCTGATGGGCCGTTTGACAATCGCGGCAGTTCCCGGCTGTAACCCTTTGGCAAATGCCGGGCAGCTGTACGAATCTCTTCTTCAATCACATAAAAGTTATCCAGCAGCCATTCTCCGGCCGGTGTAATCCGGCAGTCCGCCTTGACGTCTTCTGTCAGAAAAGCGTGGACTTCGCGCAGAATACTTTCATTCTCAGAGAGCCGCGCCAGAAGGTGATCACGATAACGTCCGGATTTCAACTTATGCACGCCCGCAAGGAACTTCCCATGCTGCTTCATCTGATCAGCACTGAACAGTTCCTCTCTAAGCGGCAGTTCATCATTGGCAAACGTCTCTGTCAGGTCACACCCGCAGAGACGTACCCACATACGGAAAAGGGTTCCGCTGATCTTCATTTTGAAAATGCTCAATCGGCAACCATTTTAGTCCCCTTCATTGTGCCTGATGTTTTCTGGTCGGTGGTGTAAGTGCCTTCGAACTGATCATCGGAGGACAGCGTCCCGTTCAAACGAAAACTGCGTTTGCCATCGTTCCGTCTTCCCTCAATTAAAAAAGTCGGGCTGGTTTCGGAAATAGAGCCAGAGATATTAAACTCGCCGAAGTAGTCATTGGCCATTCCTCTCAGGTTGTAAGATTCCTGAGCTATAGTCATTGACCCGGTTTGAACTCCGTCTCTGCCGGTTTCCTCGAACGTGTACTTCCATGTTCCTGTCATGTTGTAGTGTTTAGGTACCGATGAACATCCGGTAATAAATCCAGTAGCTATAATAACCACTGCGAGCAGGATTGACTTTTTCATTTATTTCTCCATTTTTTTGTTGCGGGGTTTTTCCCCATAAGTTGCTTGTTTTCTGAGTGGCTTTGTCGGTTCCATTTCCTTTCTTAATGGTATTAGGTTTGTTACTGAAAACATTATAGGTTACAGAAAGGTTTCCTGCCATGGAGTAAAACCCTACTCCTCTATGGGGTGAAACCCTACTGTTCTGCTTTTTATTGCGCAAGATTCTCCGCTTCCAATCGGATGCTGCGTTGCGGGATACGTTACTTCATCTGCGATGCCGCGAATTCCCAGTTCACCAGATGATCAAGGAATGCCTGCACGAAATCTTTGCGGCGGTTCTGATAGTCGAGATAGTAGGCGTGTTCCCATACGTCGCATGTCAGAAGCGCAATCTGCCCGTGTGCAATCGGTGTATCCGCGTTGGATGTCTTGACAATCTTCAATGTGTCGCCCTCCTGAACAAGCCAGACCCATCCGCTGCCGAATTGCGCAAGGGCCTCGGCGGTGAAAGCCTCCTTGAATTTTTTGAAACTGCCAAAAGATTTTTTGATCATGTCCAAGAGTTTTCCTGATGGTTCGCCTCCGCCTCCCTGCTTCATGCTCTTCCAGAAAAAGCTGTGATTCCAAACCTGCGCCGCATTGTTGAAAACGGCTGCCTTATCCGTCCTTCCCGCACTCTCCAAAACAACTTTCTCCAACGCTTGTCCTGCCCATGGCGTCCCGGCGAGCAATTTGTTAAGGTTGTCCACGTAGGCCTGATGATGTTTGGAGTAGTGGAAACTCATTGTCCGTGCCGATATGTAGGGTTCCAGAGCGTCCTGAGCGTAGGGCAGTGCCGGCAGTGTAAAGACGGGTACGCCTCCGGTCGCAGGATTTTCACCCATCACCGAAAAAACTATGCCGCTCAAAGGAACCAGTATCCGGATAAGAGAGCGCTTCTTACTTTCATGCATTTTCATCTTTTTTCTCCTTGTGTTATTTTTTTAGCGATAAAGGAAACTCATGTGTTAAAGAAATGCCAACAGGTCGGCATTGAGCTGGTCTTTGTGGGTGTGCGCAAGTCCATGGGGTGCGCCCGCGTAAATCTTCAGAGTCGAATTCTTGACCAGTTTCGACGAACTGAACGCCGCGGCGCCAATCGGCACGATCTGGTCGTCGTCGCCGTGAAGGATAAGTGTAGGCACATCGAATTTCTTGAGGTCTTTAGTGAAATCTGTCTCGGAGAACGCTTTGATGCAGTCAAAGGTATTTTTGTGACCGGCCTGCATCCCCTGGAGCCAGAATGAGTCGATCATGCCCTGCGAAACTTTGGCGCCGGGCCTGTTGAAACCGAAAAAGGGGCCGCTGGCAAGATTCTTGTAGAATTGCGAACGGTCAGCGATGGAACTATTGCGGATCTCGTTGAACACCTCAATCGGCAAGCCGCCGGGATTGTCCGGTGTTTTCAGCATCAACGGCGGAACGGCAGAGATCAGAGCGGCCTTGGAGACGCGTTTCGTGCCGTGGTTGCCGATATAGCGGGCAACTTCACCGCCACCGGCGGAAAAGCCGATTAGGACGACATCCTTCAAATTGAGTGTTTCGATGAGCTCCGAGAGGTCGGCGGCGTAGGTGTTCATTTCGTTGCCATTCCAAGCTTGGCTTGATCGACCATGACCGCGACGGTCATGGGCAATGCAGCGATAGCCGTTGGAGGCCAGAAACAACATCTGAGCTTCCCAGCTATCCGCGTTGAGAGGCCAGCCATGACTGAACACGACAGGCTGTCCTGTGCCCCAGTCCTTGTAGTAAATCTTTGTGCCGTCGCTAGTGGTGATTGTACTCATGATAGAATTTTCTCCATTGTTAAAAACAGTTTATAAGTTTCGTGAAATAACTCAAGCTTTTTATTATTGTGGTTCCCAACGCCAATTTCGAATTTCCGGCATGTCCTCGCCGTGCTCAAAAATATATTCTTTATGCTCTATAAGCTTGTCGAGGATGGCTTGTTTGACGCAGGTAGCGCGCGAGCCAAGAACAGGCACACGATCAATGACATCGGTTGCCAGGTGAAAGCGGTCCAGATCATTCATCACAACCATGTCGAAAGGAGTGGAAGTTGTGCCTTCTTCTTTGTAGCCGCGCACGTGCAGATTCTTGTGATTGGCGCGACGATATGTGAGTCGATGAATCAGCCAGGGATAACCATGATAGGCAAAGATAATCGGTTTCTCAGTCGTAAAAAGCAAGTCGAAATCTTTGTCGCTCAGGCCGTGCGGGTGTTCGCTCTGCGGCTGGAGTTTCATCAAATCAACCACGTTAATCACTCTGATTTTCAATTCGGGAAAATACTGCCGCAGCAATTTGACCGCGGCCAGGGTTTCGAGCGTTGGCACGTCTCCGGCGCACGCCATCACGACATCCGGCCCGCCGCTCTGATCGCTGCTGGCCCATTCCCAGATGCCGATACCGGCCGTACAGTGTTTTACGGCAGCATCCATGTCAAGCCATTGCGGCGCCGGTTGCTTACCGGCAACAATCACGTTCACGTAGTTGCGGCTGCGAAGGCAGTGGTCTGTGACGGAAAGCAGCGTGTTCGCATCGGGCGGCAGATATACGCGAATAATTTCGGCCTTCTTGTTTATGACATGGTCGATGAAACCGGGGTCTTGATGGCTGAAGCCATTGTGGTCCTGTCGCCATACGTGCGAAGAGAGCAGATAGTTCAAGGAAGCAATTGGCTTCCGCCAGGGAATCTGATTCGCCACCTTGAGCCACTTGGCGTGTTGGTTGAACATCGAATCGATGATATGAATGAAGGCTTCGTAGGAGGAAAAGAAACCATGGCGGCCCGTGAGCAAGTAACCCTCGAGCCAGCCCTCGCACTGGTGCTCGCTTAACATCTCCATCACGCGCCCATCTGTGGCGACATGATCATCGATCGGAATGATTTCCGCTGTCGAGCAACGGTTTGTTACCTCGAACACGGCGCCCCAGCGGTTCGATGCTGTCTCGTCCGGGCTGAAAACACGAAAGTTGACAGGGTTGAGTTTGATTACATCGCAGATTAACTGGCCCTGAACGCGCGTCGCTTCGCTTTCCACAGCACCGGGGTTTGGCACTTTGACAGCGTAATCGCGGAAATCCGGCAGGAACAGGTCGTGCAACAGAAGTCCTCCGTTGGCGTGCGGAGTGGCGCTCATGCGGCGTTCGCTTTTAGGAGCTAATTCCGCGAGTTCAGAACGCAGCCTGCCAGTTTCGTCGAACAACTCCTGAGGGCGATAGCTACGCATCCATTTTTCCAAAATCTTCACGTGTCCCGGATGACTCATTTCGCCCATCGGCACCTGATGCGAGCGAAACGTACCTTCGGTTGGTTTTCCATCCACTATTTTCGGACCGGTCCAACCCTTCGGTGAACGCAAAATGATCATGGGCCAGCGGGGCCGTTTCTTGAATCCGTGAGTGCGGGCGTCTTTCTGGATGTGTTGGATTTCGGCTACCACGGTGTCGAGAGTGGCTGCCATGAGTTGATGCATTTCCATTGGATCATTGCCTTCCACAAAATGCGGTATGTACCCGTAACCCCGGAAAAGAGCTTCCAGTTCATCGCGGGGAATGCGGGCCAGTACGGTAGGGCCGGCAATCTTGTAGCCATTCAAGTGGAGGATTGGCAGTACAGCCCCGTCGTGCACCGGATTGAGAAACTTGTTTGAATGCCAACTGGTGGCAAGCGGGCCGGTTTCCGCTTCGCCATCACCGACGACACATGCGACAAGCAGGTCGGGATTATCGAATGCTGCCCCGTAGGCGTGGGACAGTGAGTAACCTAGCTCGCCGCCCTCGTGAATCGACCCGGGCGTTTCCGGCGCCACATGACTTGGAATTCCTCCAGGAAAAGAAAATTGTTTGAACAGCCGCTTCATACCTTCTTCGTCTTGCGAAATGTCCGGGTACACTTCGCTGTATGTGCCCTCCAGATAAGCGTTCGCCACCAGCCCCGGCCCGCCATGGCCCGGCCCGGTGATGTAGATAGTGTTGAGATCATGCTCTTTGATAATGCGGTTCAGGTGAACATAGATGAAGTTCAAACCTGGTGTGGTACCCCAGTGTCCGAGAAGCCTTGGCTTGATATGTTCCAGCTTGAGCGGTTTCTTCAAGAGCGGATTTTTGTAGAGATAAATCTGCCCGACAGAAAGATAGTTTGCGGCACGCCAATAGGCGTTCATCTTCCCGAGCAGTTCGGGTGTCAATGACTTATTCGGCACTTTCATCTTTTTACTTCTCATGATCATGCTCCTTCTCAATTGCCAGACCCGAGATGCGCAGGCCGTATTCGTGACTATCAATGATTTACTTTAATGACGCTGGCGCCTTTTCTGCCAAAGTCGCCATCAGCTTGTCAAAAGGCTTATTAAATTTTTCGACACCTTCGTCCTCAAGTTGCCGCGTCATATTGTCTATGCTGATGCCCAATTCCGGCAGTCGCTCCAACACCCAGCTGGCTTCCTTGATATCTTGTTCGAGCCGATTTTCCGGTTCTCCGTGGTTGCGGTAGGCATCAAGGGTTTCGAGCGGGGCTGTGTTGACCGTGTCCGGTCCGATAAGGGCCTCAATGTATTTCACATCACTGTAGTCCGGGTTCTTACTGCTGGTGCTGGCCCAGAGCAGTCGCTGGACAAGGGCGCCCTGGTCAGCAAGCCTCATAAAATGCTCATTGCCAAAGACTTCCCTGTAGATTTGATAAGCCATTTTCGCGCTGGCGATGGCAACTTCTCCTCGCAATTTTTTCGCTATGTCCGCATTCTTTCCGCCTTGTGTGATAGATTTATCCAGAAGCGGATCTACCAGCGCATCAATACGGCTTACAAAGAAACTGGCCACCGAGGCCACTTGTTTCAATGCCTTACCTTGAGCCGCCCGTGCTTCAATGCCGCCGATGTAAGCTTCCGCCACTTGCCGGTAACGCGGCAAACTAAAGAGCAGCGTGACGTTGACATTGATTCCTTCGCTGATGAGTTGCTGAATGGCAGGCAACCCTTCGTTTGTGGCGGGTATTTTGATGAAGACGTTGGGCCGGTTCAGGGCACTCCACAAACGGCGGGCTTCCTGAATTGTACCGTTGGTGTCGTGCGCCAGGTGGGGATTGACTTCCAGGCTGACATAACCATCTTTACCGTCTGTCTTTTCGTACAGTGGGCGAAATTCATCGGCGGCGAGTTGCACATCACGTTGGCTGAGTGCTTCATAGATTTCATTGGCGTTCTTTCCTTCAACGGTCATGGAGCGAATGTTCTCATCGTAATCGTGGCTCTCTGCAATCGCTTTCTCAAAGATGGATGGATTTGAAGTCATTCCACGCAATCCATCCTCTTCTATCAAACGCCGAAGTTTGCCGCCGGTAATCAGATCACGCCGGATGTAATCCAGCCAGATTGACTGTCCGAATGATCCTAATCGGCTCAATGGATTGTTCTTCATGATTTTAATTCCTTTCCTGTTTGGCTACTTTGAACAGGCAACAGCGCGATGGTGCGTTTTTCTCAATCCAGCCAGATGCTCACGGCCATTGCGTTTACTGAAGTGATGTTCCAATGTTTCCGGTTCAGTACTTTCAAGGATTTTTTTGGCGTTTATTGTCTCATCCATGGAACCGTGTACAAGCAGGATAAACTTGCCGGCCGTGAGAACTTTTTCATACCGCAATATACTGTCCGTCGGAATGTTCAGGCTGTAGAAAACGGCCCCAATCGGGCTCATGCCGTCAACAACGAGAGCCCCGTCAAGTGTCCCGACCAGCCAGCCGACCAGCGGCCCAGCCACTATCAGCGGGCCCAAACCGGGAATCCAAAAGAGCGCGGAACCGAATATAACGCCGCTCAATCCCCCCCAGAAAGCACTTGTTTTACCCCACACTTTCATTCGATCACCAATATTATAGTAGCCTACAACATGTTCATCTGTCTGATAATCGCGCCCGATAATTGACAGTTTCTTCATCTCAAAAGCATCTTCCAGCAGTTTTTTGATCGCCGTTTCGACAGCTGTGTGTGATGGATAGATTGCTACGGTGGAATTGTTATTGGTCATAATTTTCTTTCAGTGTTTAGTTAATAATGTGAATCGCGAGACACATTCCTTAGAGGCATGCATCCGATCAGATCGGACTGCTTCATGTGAAGACTCCTTATATTTCGCATCGGAACGCGCGGAACGGCGTAAATGTCTCGACCGCCTGGCCTGCCCGTTCTTTGCGCCGGGCGCTGTTTATTATTATATTGGGGTTAATACCTCAGTCGCTAAAATATCGCTCCCGGTCGTACCGGGGCGGAGTTCAGCAACGAAATTGCTGGTCGGCCGCAAAGCGGGCGAAATCCTGATACCTCGACCCTCTGGTCGGGGTAGTTCATTTTGTGGCCTCGCTGGTTTTCTCGGCAGCCGTGTTTACTGCTTCGCCAGTCTTTTCAGCAGCCGTATTTATTCCTTCGCCAGTTTTTTCAGCGGCCGTATTCAATGCTTCGCCGGTTTTTTTTGCAGCCGTGTTTACTGCTTCGCCAGTCTTTTTCGCGGCCTTATTCAATGCTTCGCCGGTTTTTTCCACAGCATCAGCCGTTTTGCTTGACACCGAGTCAGACTTCTTGCCGCAGCCGACCAAAAACAGTACTCCAGCAAACACCACAACACCCAACACTCTTACCATGCTCTTTTTCATAAACATTTCTCCTTTTGCTTTCTTTCTTTTTTTACCTGTGTTCTCAATGTACGACCCTGCCATAGCGGGAATATCATCAGAAATAATAATCAAAAATTCCAGGATCAAACTCGGGGCCGAAACGGGAACGGCGAGGCGATCCGTTAATACATACTTTTAGTTTTGTCCACGATTTTTCCGAGCGGGCGCCATGGCTTGAAAGACGCTCTTCTTTCCCGTTTGTTTGATGTGTTCCTCCTGCCTGCTCCATCTGGCCGTTGTAGAGCAACATGCCCGCCGTTTCCTTGATGATTTCAGTTGATCTCTTCATGAGTCCAACTCCTTTCCTTGTGAAAATTCTGCTGCCTCTACATCTCTAAAGGCGGCCCGCAAGAACCAGTATGAGCAAAATCAATACAATCAGTCCGATTCCGCCGCTTGGATAGTACCCCCATTTCCTGCTGTGGGGCCATGTAGGGATAACACCCACAAGGATAAGGATCAGGATAATCAATAGTATTGTTCCGATACTCATGTTAGCACTCCTTTCAATTTGTCTGGCATTGGTGCCGGCTGGCGCGTTTCCGGGCCAGCCGGTAACAATCTGACAAGTTAGTTGGTTTTTACTTCTTCGACCGTCATCAGGTTCTTAACGCTTGTTACTCCCTGAATATCGGTGACGAGTTTAGTAACGAGGGACTTTTCGACCGCGTTTTTAGCTATGCCGGTCAACGTAACCTCGCCATTCCGCGTCTGGATTTTCGTATTGACAGCGCTGGTCGAACGATGAGTTGACAGCGCAGTTTTGACCTGAGCGGTGATGGACGCGTCATCAATTTTCTCACTCTCAGTTCGTTTCTCCGGTTCCGGAGTCGCCGCAACGGTCATCTCATTCTTCACGCTTTTCACGCCATCGATATCTTTGGCGTATTCGGCAGTCAGTTCCTTCTGGGCCGTACTTGAAGCTTCACCTTTCAGCGTTACGATTCCGTCTTTCACCTTGACATCGGTCTTGCTGTAATTAACGTGGCGATGGAAAAGCAGGGCAAGCTTCACCTTTCTGCTGATCCACATATCCGCGTTTTCGGTTGCTGCTTCTGCTTTGGTTACCAGTTTATTATTAACACGGACAACCCCCGGCAGAGCTGCTACGGTTTCCTGAGCTAATGTCTTGTGGGATTCTTCGGCCACAGTTCCAGTCAAGGTAACGACACCGTCTTTGACGTCGGTATTGACATCATCATCTTTGAGATAGGTTTTATAAACGTAGGACTTCTCGAACGATGACTCAATCTTGTCATCAATATCCGATGCACACAAGGGTGCACCAGTGACAAACATTGCGCCAGCGGCAATCACAAATGCCAATTGATACATTGCTTTTCGTTTCATTCTATTACCTTTATTTTTTTTGTTTCGAGGGCTTCTCCCTCGCAGTTACTTGTTTTCCTCTTGAGCCTCCTGGCTGTTGCACTTCCTTTCTTTATGATATCAGGTTTCTGATAGAAAACACTATAAATCATAGGTGAACAATTTGCTATGGGGAAAAACCCCACTTCTCTATGGGTTAAAACCCTACCGCCGTTTCTTTTCTTTTTCGCTTAGTAGGGTTTTCCCCATAAGAAAAAATTTGACTTTGGGTTATATGGTGACTATATTATAGCCATGCGCGATAAATTTAATTATTGACTAGCATGAAGAGATGTGACTCAAATGAAAAAAATCACTGTCCTTATTGCCGATGACCATACAGTTGTAAGAGAGGGGCTCCGGGCCCTGCTGAATTGTGAGAAAGACATCGAAGTTATAGGAGAGGCTGAAAACGGACGGCAAGCCATCGAACTGGCGAAATCCCTCAATCCATCCGTGGTTGTCATGGACATATTGATGCCTATGCTCAACGGAACCGAAGCCGCCCGCCAGATAAAACAGAATCAGCCTTTAATTAAAACAATCATGCTTTCAGCACATGGCAGCGATGACCATATCGAACAGGTTGTCGCCGCAGGCGCATCGGGTTACCTTATGAAAATGACTTCAGTCCAGAACCTGGCAAAGGCTATCCGGGAGGTCTGGAAAGGAAACAATTTTTTTGATTCATCCTCCGCAAAACGTATCTACTCCCAGTATCAGAAATCTCTGTTTGGCGGAAAATTCATCAAGCCGCGCGGCTCAAACCTGACATCGCGCGAGCTGGAGGTGCTTCAACTCGTCGCTGAAGGCATGGCAAACAAGCAGATTGCCAGCGAACTTAATATCAGTATAAAGACAGTCGAAAAGCACAGGCAGCAATTGAAAAAGAAGCTTCATATCCAGGAAACTGCCGGTCTCACCCGCTACGCAATCGCAGAAGGCATCATCGGCAACGAAAAGTGAAGCGATGTCCACAAGTCAATAGTTCATTCCTTCATCCTGTCAATCACTCCTGCTACAGCATCCAGAAGCGTTTCCTCCTTGAACGGTTTTTTTATGATGCCTTCAACCAGATGGAACAGATTTTCTTCTGTCAGGACATTTTCGATGAAAGGCTTTCCTGTGACAATGAATACTTTTGTTGCGGGATTTTTCTCTTTGATTTTTTTCAGGAATTCAATTCCGGTCAGATGCGGCATCTTGTAGTCGATCAGGGCGATGTCAAAAACATAATTGTCAATCAGTTTCATTCCTTCGTCCGGACTGGATGTGTTCATTACTGAATATCCTTCATCCCTCAATATGAAAGCAACACCTTCACAAAGCGTTTCATCATCATCAATCAATATTATTCGTGTTTTTTCCATTTTATATCCCTAAGGGTATCCTTGATTAAAAGAATTTTTATCTAAATCTATCCCTCTTCGGCAGAACTATTGTTACTATAGTTCCCTTGCCCGTTTCGCTTTCTATGTCGATAGAACCGCCATGCATGCTCACGATCTGATTGCAGACAGTCAGTCCCAGGCCCGTGCCCTTGGCCTTTGTCGTGAAGAAAGGATCGAATACCTTCTCCTTGTCCCGGGCATCTATCCCGTGTCCGTTGTCTTTAATATGGATCTTGATAAATTCATGATGATCGCTGCCCAGTATCTCCACTTCACCGCAATCGTCCGATACCGCGTCAGCGGCATTGTGCAGAAGATTGTGGAAGACCTCCTTCATTTGGACGGGATCGGCGTTCATCATGACATCCTTCAGCAAATTAAAATTCCTTTTAAACTGCATCTTCTTCTTGATCTGCCTGCTCTGGTTTTTAACACATTCGTCTATAATGTCGTATATGGCGATATTTTTATGGTGAGGTGATCTCAGACGGGAATAGAAGAGAAGATTGTTTATGATCTGATCGCTCTCGTCCACCATCTTGTCTATATTCCTAAGCTGTTTCTCAATGGCTTCGTCATTTGAGCGTCTCCTGATAATGGCTGCCGAGATAATTATTGCCGCAAGCGGATTGCGCAACTCATGCGCCACAGTCGAAGCAAGGGTGCCGATGTCGGATAGGCGCTTTGCCCTCTCAAGTTCCACCTGGACCTCAAGCAGCTTCTCAGACCCTTCCTTAACAATTCTCTTTAAGGTCTCCTTGTCCCGGTTCAAGATAGCTTCGGCTTGCTTGCGTTCTGAGATATCCATGAAAATGACAGCAAACTGGCGCGGGGCCGGGCAATATGCAAACACCTGATAATGTCTTTTGAGGGGGGCGGAATAGTTTTCAAATTCAATCGGTTCCCCCGTGAGCGCCACCTTGCCATAACATTCAAGCCACTTGGGATCGTCGTCCGGGAGAATTTCATTATGTGTCTTGTACAATACATCCTTACGCTTCAAACCGGTCAGCTTTTCAAACGCCTGGTTGATTTCGAGGAAACGGTAGTCACAGGGAATGCCTTCCTTATTGCAGATGATTTCATGGAGGGCGAAGCCTTCGGTCATGCTGTCAAACAAAGCACGATAACGTTTTTCACTCTTCCCCAAGGCCGCTTCAATCTGTGTATGGAGGTTACGCAGGCGCAGTTCCATAATCCCATGGGCAAGGTCCCCGACCAGTTCGGAAATCAGATTCATCTCGGCATCTGAAAACGAATCAGGCTCTTTCGAATATATGTTTATAACACCGAAAGCCCTGTTCCTGTCCATTAGAGGCAGAACAACTGAAGATGTGTATCCCCGTCTCAGCGCCTGTTTTCTCCAATGCTTGAATTCAGGGTCGGCAAGCATATCTTTGCAGAAGCACATTTCTCCCGCAAAAATCACTTTTTCTGAGGGGCCCTGAGCGTCCTCTGTATCAGCAGAGGTGTTTTCAAAATAAACTTCGTCGAAGCCTGCTGAAGCAACTGGACATACAGTCTTACCGTCATTGTTTTTTGCAAACCCTATCCAGACCATCTTATATCCGCAATCTTCAACAATTATCCTGCAGACTTCGTTCATATATTCTGTTTCATCGGTAGCACGCATCATCGCCTGATTGCTGTGGCTCAGAGCCGTCAATGCCCTGTTGAGCTTGTATAGCTCTTCCTCCCTCTTCTTTCGCTCTGTAACGTCCTGTGTCGTACCAAAGCCCCCCAGAACCGCTCCTTTATCATCAAATTCCAGCTCGGCCCTTTCCCTGACCCACTTGATGTTTCCGTCAACAATTATCCGGTGTTCAACATCATACGGTTCGCCTTTGAGAGCGTCCTTCCATTTTTTGTCGACATATTGCAAGTCATCCGGGTGGAGCGTTTTTAAAAATGTTTCATAGGTCATCACCGTCCCTTCGGGGATGCCGAAAATGCGATGGTTCTCGGCAGACCATACCAGTACATTTCTCCGGACATCCATCCTCCAGCTTCCGAGCTGTCCGACTGTCTGTGCGCGGTTCAGGTCAGCCTGTTTTTCGCGCAGGGAATTCTCTATGCGTTTGCGCTCGGTAATGTTCCTGATATTACACTGGATTACCTTTTTCCCTTCCACTAAATAGACATTGCTGACAAACTCCACATCTATCTGTTGGCCATCGGCCGTTTCCAGCGGCAGGTCTTCATAACGGATATAATTTTTACGCTGCAACTCCAGAAAATTGTCCTTATTGGCAATTAGGTCCCTGAAGAAGCCGATTTCCCATACTTTCTTTCCAATGAACAGTTCTTTCGAGTACCCCAGCATTCCTGTCAGAAACGGATTCACGTCGTCTATTACCCCTGTTTCGGCATCCAGGATCAATATCCCGTCTTTCGCGGATTCAAAGAGTCTGCGATACTGTATCTCCGAATCCCGCAAGGCTTGTTCGGTCTTCTTGCGTTCTGTTATGATTTCCGCAAAAATTATGATACCGCCAATCTGTCCTGTAGCAGTCCGCCATGGGTGTATTTCCCATCTGAGCCATTCCTTCTGTCCATCATTCCTGACAAAGAAATCCTCGTCGCTCTTCTCGGAGGCCCCTTGCAGGCAACGGTTATAAATATCCTTCCATCTATCATCAATTTTAGGGAAAATTTCGTAATGACTGCGTCCAATGATATCCTGCTGTTCAATTCCATAATCCGACAGCCATCTGCTGCTGCAGGCAAGATATTTCATATCCCGGTCGAGCATTGCGACTACAGCCGGAACGTGTTCGACAAAAAGCTTGAGAATTTCCTGCTGTTCATGTCTTGAGATTGCCTGCGATGAGCCGATGGAGTCCGCCGAAAGGCCGGTGGATTGTCCGGTCTGCTTATCCTTGTTTTTCATTATGCCCCCTTCCGTATTTTTCGGCTGATGTTTCTTTCGCATATTACATTATTCCATCCAGAGGGCTGATGCAACTGCGCCTGACCAAAAGATACGGCACAAAATGTTGTACAATAATTTCAGTTTTTAAATCCATTCTCATTCTTCTTTAAGATAATTTAGTAAACAGTCCGCCTTCTAAATAAGGTAAGCCACTTACTCATATTGAAAAATATTTAAAAATATCATAATTCACTGACTCCGGCACTTGGCGTTACATGACATGCAAGTCACAGATTTTCCGAAAATGGTAACAGTAAATAGCCAGCTTGACGGCTTGGGGAAAGAGCCGCGGACGGCGGAACAAAGTACAGAAGAGCAAACTCCAATACTGAAAGCGCCCTTGCCCGATAATGCCAAGCCGCCAAAAAGAAAGGATGAGCGCGTGAACGTCAGAGAACTGGAGAGGGGATTTGGCCCGGGTTGGTCCGATGTTCCGGAGGTAGGTCCTGATGCGCTGGTAGTAGTATTTTGGGGAATAGATATGATGCAGGATACCCTTGTAGCCTTCCCGCAGCATATTGAGGTCCATTACCGGATGGAAGTTGGTGTTGCTATTCACGTTGTCTCCGGATGACGCACTGCAAAGCCGCCCTTCTTTCTTCATGCGTT
>MHBF01000008.1 GCA_001803225.1 Lentisphaerae bacterium GWF2_44_16
CTTCCCTGGACGATAATAGCGCCATCCATAATATCAGGGCTGGGACGGGATATTTTCAAAACGCCCTTTACCCGTTATGCTGTATGCTGGCTGCTTTTTCCTCTTCTTTTCTTTTCCGCCTCTAGCGGCAAGCTTGCCACATACATACTGCCGTGCTTTCCTCCGCTGGCGATACTTACCGCGAGCGGCATATTGAACTACCTTGACAGAAACAGCAATACGAAATCTTTTAATTTTTCCGTCAAACTTCTTGCTTCTCTGATGGGACTGGCCGCCATTGCTCTTATCGTCAGCCAATTTTCAGGAATTGAGCTTATAAGGCTTTATGGAAAAGGTGAAAACTCAAAATTCATTCTTGCTTTCAGTGGTCTTGCTTTATGGGCGATTATTCTCAGAATGTCTCTGAAACAGGATTTTTTCAGGAAAAAACTGGCTTTATTCTGTATCGCGCCATTGCCCCTGATGTTCTTTTTCAACTTTATAGTGCCGGGAAAAGTGCTGGATAAGAAAGCCCCCGGTGCGCTTCTCACCAGAAACATCAAAAACATTGCTCCTGATTCTGTAATTGTTGCCTATCCGAGTGTCGCCGGGGCGGCCTCCTGGTATCTGAAAAGAGATGATATTTATCTGCTCCATAAGCCCGGCGAATTTGAGCACGGATTAAGTTATCCCGACTCCAAGCACCGCATTTTAAGCATAGAAGACTTCAGGGAAGTTGTTGAAAAAGGCACTTTCGGCGAAAACCTTATACTCATAATGGAACACCGGGACAAACGGGAAATGCTTCCCCCCGGCAAATTCGAAGACTCCGTCGGCGAATACTTCTTCATCAAATACTGACTTACTTGAAAACTAATCAAACGGGAGCGAAGCTCCTTTTATTGTCTTTGCTCAGCTTCCCTTGCGAAGGGGGCGTTTATGCTGAGTGCCTTTTGTTGTCCTGCTTGAAAAGGATGGAAGGGAAAAGGCGGCATTATATTGCCGCCTTGTAATTCAATAATTGTGTTTTTTTAGATTGCGACACTGACTATTTTGCAGGTTGTTTTTTCTTCATTATTTCCATCAGGCTGGCTTGCAGTTCAGGCATATGTTTCTGCATACTTGCCATGGTCAGTAGCATTATCTTCTGCGTAAGTTGAGGCTGCTTTTTGACAATGCTTTGTCCTGCAGGAGTGCTGTAGAATTTTATCATAGCCTGTATTTCTTCCTGTGTGAATGTCTCACTGTAAGCTTTTGTCATGTCGTTTTTGACAGTTTCCCAAGTCAGATATTTTTTATAGAAGCCTTGAAGGACTTTGGCAACTTCATCGGGAATTTTTCCCTGTCCTGCAAACGCCTTGCTCTGTTGCGACATCATCATGTTCACTGTTTCGTCAAACTGTTCTTTGACCATCGCGACCTTGAGGAATTCCTCAAGCATTTTGTCATTTGCCTGAGCAAAAACACTCTGGACACTGAAGACGCTTATAACAATAAGCGCGATAATAAAAAATCTTTTCATCATTTATTCCTTTCCATTAATTTGTATTGCCGTGTTTTATCTGAAAACAACTGGCGTTTTCTTCTAACGTTTTTTCTAAAAATTCCCTGGTCTTGCCGTCTCCCTCCTTTCTTATGTAATCAACCCATTTTTCAGTCAATATCCCATCAAAACGGCATACTGCTGCTGTTATCTTATCAGTGAAATTTTTCTCTCCTTTTGAAAGACTTTGAAGTACAGGAAAAAGATATTCATTCTGTGATGCGCCGATGCAGTCAAGCAATTTTCTGTCCTCTAAATTTTTTTCAGTTCTTTCCTTAAAGAACTCTGTAACTTTGGCCGTTTTCAAAAAACAGAGAGCCCTGTTCCTTATTTCCAGGGCATAATTGATACTCACGAGAAAATCAAACGCCGTCTCCGGGCTATAAGACCGGGCTATTGTACTATACAGTTCAGCGAAACTGTAATTTTTTTCCTTTTTTATGAGTATAGGAAGTCGTTTTCTTATTTCTTCAAGGGCCAAAGGCGAACCGCTCGACGCCAGAAATCGCAAAGGATGATAATAGGATTTCGTAGATTGAGTATTCTTGATGGCTGCTTCAATTACAGCATTATAGGCGGGACTGTTTTTTTGATTCTGAAAAAGATATTTCCAGTATATTTTATTTGCGTCCCATAATCCCCAGGAAGGACGCGAGACATTAATGAACGCAAGTTCCGTAAGTTGGCGATCCGGGCACTTTGCGAATGCTTCAAAGAGAAAATTATCCCAGACAGAATTGAATTGCATAAGATGATAGGGATTGCCGTTTAAGGCTTTTTTATATTCCTTTCCCAAGTCATCGAAACGACGGAATATATTTTGATAAAATCTTAGGGCGCAACCGGAGGACGCTCCTAAGAGGGCACTGAAAATATTTCCTTGAAGTTCGTTTTTCTCTTTCAAACTCAAAAGTAGTTCTGACGCTTCAGCTTCCGATAATTTGGAAGTATATGAATCAAGCATGGCATCAAGAATTTCCTCATATTCACTTCTGGTAAAATATATTTTATAGACACTTATGGAATTATTTCTTTCATTTATATAGGAACATGTGCCGGTGAAAAATTTTATCATTGTAAAAAGTTCATCATGAGGAATATCTTTTATTATGGTATTTCTGTTCCGCCCTGCCTTTTTTATATTTTTAAGGGACTCAAGACGCGTTTCAAATTGGGTATTGCTGACGAAGTCAAGGATGAGTCTCGAAGGAAAATAAAAGCTATGCTCTTCAATTAAGGTATATCCATTTGCTTTTGCGCTTCGTGAGCTTATTTCATTGCTTATTTCAGCGGGAGTTTTTACGCTTATTGTTTCATTGGCTTTGTCTGTATAAAATTCAAGAGTCAAGCCGCTGGGATTGCTTTCAACTCTTGTCAGCTTTTTCTCCATATCATTTTTTATAAAGGTACTGGAGAAGAAAACACAGAAGAATATCCCAATAAATATGAAAAGAACAAGTGTTTTCTTTTGGGATTTGTATATTCCCTTATAATCAATGACTTGTCCGCTCTGGATGGGGCCGTGTTTCTTGTAATATTTATCCATAAGGGTCTTCAGGCGTGTCGCGTTCCTGAGTCTGTATGAATAGATGAACGGCAGAATGGGTGGAAATATTGAAACACATAATCCTGATGCTGTACTTTTCAGAATGCCGTTTCCTGCGCCTCGTTCCCTTGTAAATGTGTCCATGAAAAGGGATACGCATAATATGAAGACTAGAGGAATGCCGAACGGAAGCATAGTGGAGGTAATACTTGAAGCAAGAAGTTTTAATATCGCTGAGATTACGAGGATAATGATACATGAAATTATAATTCCCCATATAAGCGAGTATAGGAACAGTTTTCTTTTATCAGGTCTAAAGGTTCCGCCTGTGATATGAGCGTCCTGCAGAATTTCCCTTTTGAAAGGATCGATATAGGGCAGGGCCATGCTCGAAATCAAGATTACCGCGAGAATTGGAAAAAGGATCGATGTTTCACTGAAAGAAAAGAGTGCCAGTATGAAAAACCCCATACTGTAAGAATTAACTATTGCCAGCAAACCAAGGTTTTTCATTTTATTTGCCAGTCTGACCCAACTATACTCGTAGGATTTTATTAGAAAATATGTTACCTGCAATACCGTTATCTGAAACAATATCCCGAAGAAAAGCAGTTCCACCTGTAAATACTTGAAATTGCTGAACAATTCATTTCCATATAATTTACCCATTATAAGGCCTTTTATTCCCGATGCGTAGCAAATGGCAAGAATAAGAGAAGGCAGTATTGTAAGTATCAACGGCGTAATCTGGAGTGCCATCCGATATTTTGTTATTCCTATGGGAAGGGCGATGAGATAATTTTTAGGAAGCGTCCAAGACGATAGCGCCGACGCTATTCCCGCCATTATGGCGAAGAAAAAGAGGTTGAAAACATTCAGCATGAAAATATATGGAACAAACAGAAATCCGGCTATGAAAAGAATAGAAACGATAAGATAGATAATCCATATTCTTTTCAACTGCATTTTTAAAATAAGACTGTACATGAAAATCTCTCCTTTTTTTCAGTAGAATAATTGTGCTTTTTTGAATTTGCGTATGTACATAATAAAAACAGGACTTATAATTACAGCGCTTCCCAGAAGGCTGAAAAACAATATTTCAAACTTGTCGTAATAAAGCATTGGCAGCGCAAAAGCGCAGAGACCGAGTGATAGGGCATAGGAAAAAACACTTGTGATTATGCGTTTCAAGCCTGCACCTGTAATGAGAAAGGGAAGCCAGCCGAAACATGAAGATGTCCAGGCAATCATAAGATATATTGTGATGTTACACATTCTGAATGTGATATTTGTTTCGGCTTTCTCCGGCACCGCGTAAAAGTCTCCGCCCAGAATATTCATAAGATATTCCTGTACCGTATGAGGAAAACCGGAGATTTCGATGATGGAACAGAGCGGGAAAAGTATAAGTACTGACGTGAAGGTCAGGAGAAAACCGCTGAATATTATTTGTATCCGGGATATTGGGAGGCTGAAAAAATATTCCGTTAATCTGCTATCTTGAAATTTCCATGACGCGAAAATGTATGACAATAATGACGGCAGAAGAGCGCATGAGACCATGAACAAAACTCCGAAAATTATTGGATTCATGAATACCTGGAGGAGAAAAGCAATAATAAATACAGCAAATATCCACTCTGTGCCGAGTACCGATAAATCATAATGGAGATAGAATTTATATGATTTCATCTTTGCTCTTCTCCTTTTTGGTGATTCTCCTGAAGAGGTCGTCAAGGGAAAACGGCATTTTGCGGGCGAGGCCCTTCTGCTCTTCGATGAAACGGTCAACGAGAGACTTTCCGTCATCTATTATGACGAAGTCTCCATTTGCGATTGCCTCGTCTGTATCAAGAACATTGAAAGAGTTTTTAATTGTTTCAACGTTCAAGTTCCCGCTGACATGGATGCGTACCATTTTTTCGCGCAGATTGTCAAGCGCTTCATTCAGGACTATTTTCCCGTCATAAAGCATCAATACGAAATCTGCGCTTTTTTCAAGATCGCTCAACAGATGTGTGGAAAAAAGAACGGTTTTTTCCTCTTCCTGAAAAAGCCCCATGAGTGTATCCATGAAATCCATTCTGGCGTTGGGGTCGAGGCCGGAGGCCGGTTCGTCAAGAACGTACAAATCGGCCCCTGTCGAAAGTGCCAGCGCCAGTGCCGCTTTGCGCTTGCTGCCTTTGGAGAGAGAGGCAATGGTGGCGTTCGATGGTATTTCAAAGAGATTTCTTATCCTTTCAAACTCTTCCTGTTTCCAGCGTGGAAAGTGCGCGCCGTGAAATTCGGACAGGTCTTTAAGCCTCATCCATTCTGGCAAAACCTGTTCTTCGGGAACATAAGATATCCGCGCTTTTGTGGCTATCGAATAATCCGAGGGATTTTCACCGAGGACTTTTACTTCTCCGGCTTCGGGTTCGAGGAGTCCCATAATAAGTCGGATAGTCGTGGTTTTGCCGCTGGCGTTTTCGCCGAGGAAACCGTATATGCCGCCGGATGAAATTTTCATGTCAAGGGATCTCAAAACACTCAAAGGTCCGAAACCTTTTTTCACGCCTTTTAATTCTATTATATCCATAACTGTTTATTCTCCTCTTTTTATCTTATTTATAACTTTTTTTACATGTTCCAGTATTTCTTCGGCGGAATATCCCAGATGCATTGCCTCGACAGCCAAGGCCCTGGCTTTTTCCTCCACTATTCGTGATTTTTCAGTTTCACTGAATTTTGAGACGGATTCAGAAATGAAACATCCCTGTCCTCTGCGCTGGAAAATAACCCCTTCGCGTGTGAGTTCAGTATATGCTTTCATTATGGTGGTTGGATTTACTTTCATATTCGAGGCAAGCTCTCTCACGGATTCTATCCTGTCCCCCGATTTCAAATGCCCGGAAACAACCAGATATTTTACCTGATCCATTATTTGGCGGTAAATCGGTATTCCGCTTGAAAAGTCAAAAACTAAATTCATAAAATCTCTCTGGTGTTTGTGTGTGTGATTATATATCATACACTAAAGCACTGAAAATGTCAACAGGTTTTGAAAAAAATCTCAAAAATATTTTTATCTGCTCCAGGCGAAGCTGAAGAGCAGTACGAAAAATCCGCTCGCGAAGCGGGAATAAAAGGGGCTTCGCCCCCGGTTGCCTACTTTTTTAGCAGGTTAGCGGACTTTGAAGGCTTCTGATATCATTTTGTCTATTATGGAGAGGCTTTCGTTCATGGCCTTCTGGCAGTTATCGGCGAGTTCCGATATACGGGCGGCATCCTGTGGACTTGAGGATTTGAGGTCTGACATCTGTTTCATCATTTCGGAAAAACGGTCTTTTATCATGATGGATGAATTGAGGACTTTGTGAGGGAGTTCTTCGCGGATATTGGCGATACCGAGAGAGAGGCCAAGGCCGCTTCCGCACATCTCAAGCAGGGGCGAGGCGAGGGGGGACGGTTCTCTGTTTTCGTAACTGGCAGTGATGATGAAGCCGAGTATTTTTTTTCCATCGTGTATGGGGGCGTATCCTATCCTTGATATGCCTTCACTGGCAATCCACTGGGCCAGTAATGTCTTAGTGCTTTCGACGATGCTCATGAAACGAGGCCAGTGCAGTGAGGGGCCGTCCGGGGAGATGGCCGCTTCGAGTATTGAAATAGTTTCGAAGCCGGGCGGATTTTTGTAGCCTCTGCTTACTGTGGCTTGGAACTTGCCCGGTTTGCCGAAATCAAGCAGTTGTATGCTGACGGCGTCCAATGAAAGTGATTTTACAAGTACATAGAGGGCATCAATGATTGTTCGCGGTTCCCATTTTACGCCTGAGATGTTATCGAATATCTCGGAGTAGTTCAGAAGCTGTGCTTTGAGGTTTTCCACGTCATGTTTAATGAGTTCTTTGATGTTGACGGATTTTGCTTTTTTTACGGTCTGGGAGCCGGAGGCTTTTTCTTCGGCGGGAGGCATGTTGCGGTAACGTTCTTTCAGTTCGGTTGTATTGAGAGTCTTTGCGTTACTATCACCTGTGGGTTTGGCGATGCGGACGGCCTGTGCGGGAACAGATGGTGTCGGCGGCGGGATTTCTTTTTTGAACGCTGGAATTTCAAGTTGGGTAAATGATTCAGTTGGCCTGCCCGGGCGTTCTTTTTTCACTTTTATTATTTTTTTGAAGTCCATAAAACAAAATCTTCTTTTATGATTCTATCTGTTTTTCTTTCTTTTCTTTTTCGGGGGTGTCCTGTTGGAGCCGCGTGAAAGTTTACCGGGCAGGGATGCCATGTTTCCGCCGAGGTCCATATTTCCGGACAGGAGCCTGTTGATGAGCCCGGTTTTTTTCATCATTTTATTCATCATTTCGAATTGTTTGACGAGCTGTCCTACGTCTTCAAGGGTGGAACCGCTGCCTTTGGCAATCCTCTTTCTCCTTGCAAAATCAATAAGCTCGTAACTTTCTCTTTCCTTTTTGGTCATGGAGCATATAATCGCTTCCATTTTTTTGAACTGTGACGGATCAAAGCCGGTTGCGGAAGAAATTTGTTTGCCGCCGGGAAGCATTTTCAGTATAGATTCAACACCGCCCATTTTCGACATTTGTTTCAGATGAAATAGAAAGTCATTGAAATCAAAAGATTTCTTTTTTAGTTTCTCTCTCATTTTTTCAGCTTCTTCCCTGTCAATCTGCTCCGCGGCTTTTTCGACGAGGGAAACTATGTCGCCCATTTCAAGTATCCTGGAAGCCATGCGGTCAGGATAGAAAACCTCAAAATCCTCAATTTTTTCACCGACGCCGATATATTTTATAGGGCATCCGGTAACTTTTCTCATTGAGAGCGCGGCGCCGCCTCTGGCATCGCCGTCAAGTTTGGTCAATACCAGCCCGGTTATGCCGAGGGCCTTGTGAAAATGTTCGGCGACGGATACTGCTTCCTGTCCCAGGGCGGCATCGGCGACAAGCATTATTTCGGCGGCGCCGGAAGCCTGTTTGACCTGAATGAGTTCCTGTATCATCTGCGCGTCTATCTGAAGCCGTCCGGCTGTATCTATAATGACTACATCAATGGCTTCACGTCTGGCTTGTTCGATGGCGTTGCGGGAGATAAGGGCCACATTCGGGTTTGTCCGTTCCGAAAATACCGTTGCCCCTATCTGTTTTCCCAGCACTTCCAGTTGATCGATGGCGGCGGGGCGATAAACATCACCGGCAACCAGCATGACTTTTTTATTCCGTTTCATTATGGCGGCGGCGAGCTTTGCGGAGCTTGTTGTCTTGCCGCTTCCGTGGAGACCGGTCATCATTATCACCGCCGGGGAGCCTTGCAGAGTGACTGGAACTTCGGCTTCTCCCATCAGTTCTACCAGCCTGTCATGGACTATTTTAACTACCTGTTGTCCGGGGGTTATGCTTTTGAGCACATCTGATCCCAGGCAGTCTTTCGATACACTGTCTATGAATTCCCTGGCAATCTGCTGATTGACGTCCGCGCCTAGAAGGGCCAGCCTTATGTCATTCATCGCGTCTGCTATATTGCGTTCTGAAAGAACGGCCTGGCCGCGGAGTTTTCTGAATGCTTCCTGTAATTTTTCACTCAAACTGTCAAACATATTTATCTATCCTTATTAAGGCGTGCCCCGTCCGCCGCAATGAAATAAGAGGCGTTGTTAACGCAAAAACACAGAATCATGTACAGTTAAGTTGATTTAAATAAGTATCACAACTATTTTAACGTACGTGATTTTGCAGCATATACGCTGATAAAATAGAATACTATGGTTTAAAAGTAAAAGCAAACTCTGAAAGGTGAAAAAATGCGCAGCGATATTATAAAAGAGGGAATGGAAAGAGCTCCTCACAGGTCACTTATGAGAGCGACGGGATTGAAAAGCGGGGATTTCGGCAAACCGTTTATAGCTATATGCAATTCATATACAAGCATAGTTCCGGGACATTGTCATCTGAACAAGGTCGGCAAGCTTATTGCCAATGAAATCCGCAAGGCCGGAGGCGTTCCTTTTGAATTCAATACTATGGCCATCTGTGACGGCATAGCGATGGGGCATGAGGGGATGAAGTACTCTCTTCCCAGCCGTGAACTCATAGCCGACACTGTTGAATCCATGTGCCGCGCGCATCCTTTTGATGCCATGATATGCATACCTAACTGCGATAAAATCATACCCGGCATGCTTATGGCGACTATGCGTCTTAATATTCCTACTGTTTTCGCGTCAGGCGGCCCAATGCCCGCAGGAAAAATGAAAGACGGTTCCGCTTGTGACCTTATATCCATATTTGAAGGAATAGGCAAACTCAAAGCGGGGCTTATTTCTGAAAAGGACTTGAACGAGTTGGAAAAGGCAGGCTGTCCGGCGGAGGGTTCATGTTCGGGGATGTTCACCGCGAACAGCATGAACTGTCTTACTGAAGCCCTCGGTTTTGCTTTGCCCGGGAACGGTTCCATACTTGCCACAAGCAAGAAACGCAAAGGATTCTGGAAAAAAGCCGCAAGACTTGTTGTCAAAATGGCTGAAGACGGCGGGCCGCTTCCTAAGGACATAGCTACAGAAAAAGCGTTCATGAATGCACTGGTACTGGATATGGCCATGGGCGGCAGTACAAATACCGTTCTGCATACGCTGGCTGTCGCCAATGAATCAAGCACAAAGCTTGACCTGAAAAAAATCGATGAGATAAGCCGCAAAACTCCGAACATATGCAAAGTCTCCCCGTCAAGCAAATTTCATATGGAGGATATAGACGACGCGGGTGGTATAATCGCCATACTCAAAGAAATAAGCAAAATACCGGGCTTGCTCAATCTTGATGCTCTTACAGTTTCGGGCGAGACCCTTGGGAAAGTAATAAAGAAAGCTGATAAACCCGACGGGACCGTCATAAGAAAACTTGAAAATGCTTACAGCCAAGATGGCGGACTCGCGGTTCTTTTCGGTAATCTCGCGGAAAAAGGATGTGTTGTTAAAACTGCCGGGGTTTCTCCTAAAATGCTTAAACATCGCGGCCCTGCTGTAATATTTGAGAGCCAGGAGGATGCCTGCGATGGTATTCTGGCTGGAAAGGTGAAGGCCGGGGATGTTGTCGTAATCCGTTACGAAGGACCTAAGGGCGGGCCGGGGATGCAGGAAATGCTTGCTCCTACAAGTTACATAATGGGCAGAGGGCTCGGAGAACAGGTCGCGCTTATCACGGACGGCAGGTTCAGCGGAGGTACGCGCGGTGCGTGTATTGGCCATATCAGCCCTGAGGCCGCCGCCGGAGGTACAATCGGACTCATAAAGGAAGGTGATTTTGTCACAATAGACATTCCCGGACGTTCGATTTCCCTTGAAGTAAGCGACAGGGAACTTGCCGAAAGGCGCAAAGGATGGCGTGCCCCCGAGCCGCGTTATAAGAGCGGATGGCTTGCCCGTTATACGGCCCTGGCCACCAGCGCGGACACAGGCGCGGTCCTCTCAACACACATATAATAAAAGAAAGCGCATTCAATGAAAACAGAAGAACTTGCTAAATTGTTCACCCGGCGAAATATCAGGAGACTGGCGGCTTTGTTTCTTATAAAGACCGCATTGAAAGTCCTTCTGTTTTTATTCTTCTTCAACAGCTCATGGGAGCTTTTCAGTGCTGACCTTTACACTTGCTCTTTCGGGCAGGGAAAGTGGAAACCTGAAGAATGGCGCATGGTCAAGAGCTGGCGTTGGGATTATGCCGGAGAATGGGTACAGAAATCTGATTTCATCGAAAACAAAGTACCTGGGGACGCGACTCCTAAAGAACTTTTTTCCAAGAGGGCAGGGGAGACTTATACAAGCATGGTACTGGATAAAAAATTCAGAGGCAATCTTACAATTGCCTGTGATATGTCTTTCATTGACCGTATGGCACCCGGTATAATGATAGCCGCCGAACCTGTAAAGGATGAAAAGGGCCGCTGGGAGTACAGGGATCATTTTGAGGTCATCTTTTATGATAAGGGCGTAAATGTATGGCATCACTATTTTGTTGACGGCAAGCAGGTGTGGAAGAAAAAAGCTTTTCTTCTTGAGGATTTCAAGCCGGAAAAGGTTTATAAACTGTCTGTTAATATCAGCTTCACCCCTAAAGGCCCTGTCCTTACCATGAAGGTGAATGACGGCGCGCCTTTCGGTTATATGGAGGAAGCTTTGCCGAAGGAGTATTATCTCGGCATAGTGGGTTGTGAAGGCGTAAACCGCTTCTATGACCTGAAAATATCAAAATAATGTCATTGCTTTTGTTTTCGAATATTTTCCCTGTATTTTTCAGGGGAAATACCTTTTATCTCCTTGAAGCGTCTGCTGAAATGAAAGGGGTCTATGTAGCCGAAATTTTTGGCAATTTCAGATATGTTTATGTCTGAATTTGAAAGCATTTCCGATGCCTGCTGAAGTTTGAGCTTATCAAGATAAAGCTTTGGAGGCATGCCCGCATAATTTTTGAAAACTTTTCTGAATTGCGCCTGGCTCAGATTGCAGTATTCGGCCATTTCCTCGACGGTCCACCATTTCTGAGGAGTATCTTTCAGCAAATCCAGAAGCTTCTTTACATGAGGATACATTTCTCTGCTTTTCGTATTGCGGTTTTCCATGTAGATTTCAACGAGCAGTTTCTGGAGTTCAATGCAGGCGTGAAGCTGGCTGACCGGAGATGGATCAATGGCCAGTTCTATTATAGGCAGAAGCCGCCGCGCTTTTCCCATTTCCTTTATACCCGGACTGATGATACCGTTTTTTAAAAGATAATCGGCTATTCCGCCTGAAAAACATACAGTGTCTTCTATGTAAGGGGCCGTGTCGCCTCCATAAAAATGGACATAGCCCGGACTGAGCATTACGCATTGTCCTGGAAGCATTTTTTCAATCTGTCCCTTGCTTTTTGTCCAGAACCATCCGTTGCCGCCGGTCAGGTGGGATATGTTGTAAAACTCAAAATAACGGGGCTGGATGACGTTTCTGGGCTGAGATTGGGAATTTCTGGAAAACGAGAATATCCAAAGCCCGTAATCCTTGTGTAGCGGCTGGATGATTTTAGGCATTCTGTGAATACTGACGGACTCGTCTTTTTTTGAGATATTAGGCTGGAGCTTAACTCCGGGGACATTATTTATATTGCATCCTATATAATCGTTTTCGTCATATTTGATGATTGATTTATCCATTCATTATTCCTTTTTTTACTGATATAATACTCAAATAACAATATTTCAGATAATCTAAATATCAATGGAGAAAAAAGGATTATGAAGAAAAAGGAAAAAGAAATAAACATCGCGCTTATAGGCGCGGGGGGACGCAGCGGGCTTTTGATAAACCTCCTCAAGCTTTCCGGGAATATTAAAATCAAGTCAATCTTCGACCCCGATCCGAAAGTCGCGGAAAAACGCAGAAATATTCTGGGACAGCCGGAAGCCAGGATATGCAAATCTTATCAGGAGGCCATTAATACTAAATCCGTAAACTGGGTGACGGTATTCTCTCCTAACGCTTATCATTGTGAACATATCGTCGCCGCTTTTAAGGCCGGCAAAAATGTTTTCTCGGAAAAGCCCCTGGCAACGACAATAGAAGATTGTCAGACTATTTTCGACGCTCACAAAAAGAGCGGCCTTCTTTTCGCCACCGGTTTTGTTCTCCGTTATGCGCCTCTTTACAATAAAGTGCGTGAAATACTGGATGCCGGTACCATCGGAAAGATACTCAGCATTGACGCTAATGAAAATATCGGAAATCATCATGGTACTTACATTATGATGAACTGGAGGCGTTTCAGTAAAATTTCAGGTCCTCACATTCTGGAAAAATGTTGCCATGACATTGATTTGCTCAACTGGTTTGTCGGTTCGCTTCCTTCACGCGTCGCCTCTTTTGGCGGACGGGACCTTTTTACGCCTGAAAATGCCGGACTGAAAAAGAAATATAGAAACATGAGCGGTGCCGTTCCCTTTACAAAAGCATGGGAAGATCCGCACGCCGTCGCATGTCCTTTCAAATCGGAAAAGGACATTGTCGATAATCAGGTGGCGATACTCGAATACAGAAATAATGTCAGGGTTATGTTTCAGGCCACTCTTTCCAATGCCATCCCGGAAAGAAGAATGTATTTTTCCGGTACTGAGGGCACTATGATAGCGGAACTTTACAGTGGTGAACTCAAAGTCAGAAAACTTGGGGCCGATGAACCTGTTCAGGTGTTTAAGCTTGTCGGCGGAGGTCATGCCGGAGGCGACACCGTGATAATGGAGGAACTTTACAATACAATGATGACGGGCAAAGAGCCCAAGTGCAGCGGGGAAGAAGGACTGGACAGTTCAGTTACTGCCCTTGCCATTGACAAATCCAGGCTTGACGGTAAAATAATTGACATGGAACCGGTCTGGAAAAAACTCGATAGATAAAAATATTGAACAAGACACACCGGACGTTTTATGGATTTAAGGCTTCCGGTGTGTTATATTTTATCTCCAAAGGGGCAAGCTTATGTATTCGGAAATTACCCGTGAACTTCATCAGGATTATCTTTTGTCCAGCGCGCGCCTCGCGTTGTTTTTCACTTGGGACTGGCTCGCAAAGCATCCGGATGAAGAATTTGATTTTGTCATAAGAAAAAGAGTCGATATATGGCGCAAAACAAAATTCAATCCCGAACATATTGACAAAGTCGCTGATGATTCCGTTTATCCCGAGTGGGTGGATATTGTCGGACAGATGAAGGCTTTTTATGAGAGCGCAAAAAAGAAAAATGACTTTCAGGCTTTTGAAAACAGTTGTATGGATGTGCTTGCGCCCGTAATGTTGGAGCGCATTGACAGGGACCTTGTTTACATACATGACAGAGTGGATATCGCAAAATACCAGTGCGGCAGTCTGAGATATAATTTGTCTCAGGAAAAAGAAAACCCTCAGAGGATTGGTTTCCACATAGCGAATGCCTGTTACCCTGCGTCGATATTTGATGACGCGAATTATCTCCCCGCGTGTTTCATTGTTCTCATGAAGCAATGCGAAACAAGGTTCGGGGTGACTGAAATCGGCACTGGAACATGGCTTAATTCATATCCGCGATGGCTTGAACTGTTTCCGGCTGAATGGACTGATAATATGGGACCCTGCCTGGAAGATGTCCAGGGGCATTACGGCTTCTGGGGGCAGTTTATCACCTCGGGAAAAACATTCAATCACAAGCTTGCCGGGAAATTCAGGCGGACAGGGACTCTGCCTTTTCTTCCTAGGCGTTCATGGTGCACTATAAAGGCGATGCGCGCGCATCTTGCCGGGAAAATTTGAAAATTTCCATTTTTACTTCTTGCTTTTTGTTTTCAACAGTTATATAATTCGTCATATAACGAAATGACAGGATTGTTTTATGCGTGAGCTATCGAGAATTTTTAAAGCCCTTTCTGACAAGAATAGAATACGGATAATCAAAATGCTTCAGTGCAAGCCGATGTGCGTATGCGAGCTGGCGGAGGTGTTGGGGCTTGCCATGTCCACGGTCTCAAAACATCTCACCATACTCCGGGATGTGGAATTGATAAATGATTTGAAGGATGGCAAATGGGTTGATTACAGCCTGTCCCGGTCTTCACGGACTGTTTATGCCAGGGAGCTTCTGCGCTCTATGAGTAAATGGCTGAACGAAGATGATGCGGTCAAGGCTGATATCAGAAAAGCCGGAAAAGTATCAAGGAAGGGTATCTGCGGCTGATTTTTTGATTGATAATTCGTTAATTGGCAAATTGTAAAATTGGGAGTGGCTTATGAATTGGAAAGAAGAATGGAAAAAGCTTGTATTGATAGTTGCGGTTTTTTTAGTGTGTTTTTATCTGCCCGTGGGTATACCGCGTTTTGATCATGCGGTACTGGAAGCCTTTTATCTGACTAAATGGTATGCGCAGGAGCATGTCCTGTTATGCCTGATTCCCGCATTTTTCATCGCTGGAGCAATCGGTGTATTTGTCAGTCAGGCGGCGGTCATGAAGTATCTCGGCGCGAAAGCCAACAAGATTCTGGCCTACGGTGTGGCGGCAGTTTCCGGCACGATACTGGCGGTGTGTTCATGTACTGTCCTGCCGCTCTTTGCCGGGATATATAAGATGGGCGCGGGATTGGGGCCGGCATGTGCTTTTCTTTATTCGGGGCCTGCGATAAATGTTCTGGCAATTGCGATGACCGCGCGGATACTGGGAATTGAACTCGGTGTTGCCAGGGCCATAGGGGCTATTGCATTTAGCGTAATTATTGGTGTGGCCATGCATCTGATCTTCCGTAAGGAGGAGGAAGCTAAGGCGGCAGCTCAGGCGGAAATGCCGGAACAGGAAGTAAAGCGTCCGTTATGGCAGAACTCAATTTATTTCGCATCGATGGTGGCCATACTGGTTTTCGCCAACTGGGGCAAATCCGACGACCCGAACGGCATCTGGAATCTCCTGTATATGTGGAAATGGCCGATTACCTCGTTTTTCGCGGTGACGTTGGGGGCCATTTTAGTCAAATGGTTCGAAGTCAAACTGTGGAAGGTTCTTGCAACTGCAATTCCGGTGATTATTCTGGCGTTTGCATTTCCATCCATGCCGTTATTGGCGTTTGCTGCGGGAACTATCGGGTTGTCCACATTCACCAGCACGGATAAAGGGGAAACCGGCGAGTGGTTCAGTTCGTCGTGGACATTTGCCAAGCAGATACTGCCATTGTTGCTTTTCGGGGTGCTGATCGCAGGATTTCTCCTCGGACGTGTCGGTGAAGAAGGTATGATTCCATCGGAATGGGTAGCTGCGGCAGTTGGAGGCAACTCGTTTATGTCCAACTTCTGCGCCTCGTTTTTCGGCGCGTTCATGTATTTCGCCACCTTGACCGAAGTGCCTATCATTCAGGGCTTGATAGGCAGCGGCATGGGCAAAGGCCCGGCGCTGGCACTGCTTCTGGCTGGCCCGGCGCTGAGCCTTCCCAACATGCTGGTCATCAGAAGCGTTATGGGGACAAAGAAAACGGTTGTTTTCGTATTGCTTGTGATTATAATGGCAACAGGGTCTGGTATAATATTTGGAACTTTCTGGGGTTAATCCCTGTCTATTAATAGAATATATAACACTAAAAACAGGAGTGTTTCAGATGAAAATTCAAATTTTAGGTACGGGATGTCCGAAATGCAAGAAGCTGGCGGAAAACGCGGAAGCGGCCGCCAAAGAACTGGGGCTTGACTTTGAGTTGGAAAAAGTCACGGACATAAACAAAATAATGGGATTCGGTGTGATGATGACACCGGCGTTGGCGGTGGACGGGACGGTAAAAGTCGTAGGCAAAGTTCCATCTGTCGAAGAATTAAAAGGAATCTTAAAATAAGGACCGATGATTATGAGTGAAAAAAAATCATGTGCATGCGGAACGGCCCCGAAGCTTATTTTTCCATGTTCGGGTTCGGCGGACGTTGGGGAAATAGCAGACAGGGCAGCGCGTAAACTGATGAAAGACGGAGTTGGAAAAATGTTCTGTCTTGCCGGAATAGGCGGGCGTGTCAGCGGTATCATGAAATCAACAGAAAGCGCCTCGAAAATCCTGGTGATAGATGGATGTCCTTTGAGTTGCGCAAAAAACTGCCTGGAAAAAGCCGGGTTCGATAAATTTGAATATCTGAACCTTTCAGAACTGGATATGCGAAAAGGCGAAACTGGCGCGACTGAAGGCAATATTGAAAAGGCCGTCAGCGTGGGAAAAGAAAAACTGGCTTGTTAAAATTTGAAAGGATAAGGCAATGAACAGCGAGAATAATTTCCACCCAAAAAAGTTAAGTATCCTAAAAATATTTTTAGTTTCAGCAGTGGCAATAGTCGGGGTAATCTGCGTGGCGCAAATGAAAAGCCCCTGTTCCTCCTCTGGAAAATCCTGTGCGCTCACACTGGCTTCCGCAAAATCGAATGAAACACCCGTCAAGACCAATGAGAAACAGGAAGTTAAGCTTCCCCAAATGATCGACTTGGGCGCGAAAAAATGTATTCCCTGTAAAATGATGGCCCCGATACTTGAGGAACTTGAAAAGGAATATGATGGCATCCTAATAATAAAATTCATTGACGTATGGTTGTCTGAAAATGCCGAAGAAGCTAAAAAATACAAGATAGAAACAATACCCACTCAGATTTTTTTCGATAAGGATGGCAAAGAACTCTGGCGGCATGAGGGATTTATATCGAAGGAAGATATTCTGAAACAATGGAAATCACTGGGATATGATTTTCAGGAGCTCAAGAAAAATTCCAAAGGAACAGAAACCGATAAAAACAGCAAAATCAAAACGGGCAATACTTGACCATGATCAAAAAAACACAACATATAATTAAAAATTTGCTTCTGATTTTTGTTTTAATCAGCATCGGTTTCGCTCTTGGCAAATACAGTGTTACGAAGCAAATCATACAGGAAAAAACAAATACCGGCGGAGATGCCATCCATGTTTATTATATGCATGCGGCTTTTCGCTGTGTTACCTGTAATACAATCGAAAAAATGACGAAAGAATTACTAAACTCGAAATTCGCTGACGGATTGAAAAGCGGAGAAATTATTTTCTCAACAGTGAACTTTCAGGAAAATGAAAAACTTGCCAGACAGTTTGAAGTTATTTCGAGCTGTGTTGTAGTTGCAAAGGAAAAAGACGGGAATATCATCGAATACAAGCGACTGGATGAAGTCTGGACCTTGCTGGATAAACCTGCTGAATTCAACGCTTATCTAAGCAAGGCGATCCAGTCGTTCCTGCCTAAACAGGAGGATGCAAAATGACATGGTACATTATTTTTTCAGCTCTTTGGCTTGGAATCCTGACCGCGATAAGCCCGTGTCCGCTGGCGACAAACATTGCGGCGATTTCATTTATCGGACGGCAGGTAGGCCATGACCGATGGGTTTTGCTCTCCGGGCTTCTGTACACAGCAGGACGAACTCTTACTTATGTTGTGCTTGGCGCCGCGATTGTATCAGGCGTTCTTGTAAGCGGAGAAGTATCGCGCTTCCTTCAGAAATACATGAACGACATACTGGGCCCCGTGCTGATTCTTCTGGGTATGGTGCTGCTTGGTATGTTGGGTTCGAGTGTTTCATTAAGTTTTTTGAGCGCCGACAAACTTCAGAAGCAGGCGGAAAAAAAAGGCGCATGGGTGGCGTTGCCGATAGGAATACTTTTCGCTCTCTCGTTCTGTCCGGTGTCAGCGGGACTTTTCTTCGGGGCCTTGATACCATTGTCTTTGAAAAACAGCAGCAGCTTTATCATTCCCGCGATTTACGGGTTTGGAACAGCATTGCCGGTAATAGCCTTCTCTTTCCTTATCGCATTCGGCGGTGAATATCTCGGCAAGGCGTTTCATTGCCTTACAAAAATTGAATTATGGTTCCGTTATACGGCGGGGGTATTGTTTATTTTCGCAGGAATATATTATTGTCTGATATACATTTATGGTATTATATAATGTCTGAACTTAAAATACTTTTTTTGTGCACGGGCAACTCCTGCCGGAGCCAGATGGCCGAGGGATGGGCGCGGCATTTGAAGGGCGGAGTGATTGACGCGTATTCTGCGGGAATTGAAGTCCACGGTTTAAATCCCCATGCCGTCAAGGTGATGGCAGAAGCTGGCGTTGATATTTCAAAACATAAATCAAAACATCTGGATGAACTCAGAGGTATTGATTTCGATTATGTCATAACCGTATGCGGTCACGCAAATGAGAACTGCCCGTTTTTTCCGGGAAAAACAAAAGTTATACATGTCGGCTTTGACGACCCGCCCAAACTTGCCCAAAAAGCCGCAAGCGAAGAAGAAAAGCTGAATTGTTACCGCAAAGTAAGAGATGAAATAAAAGATTTTATTTTAAAACTGCCCGGGTATTTAAATAGAGGATAAACAGGCCATGAAAAAAACAGAAGAAAGCAAAGCGGAAAATATACGCAATTGTGTACGGAAAGGTTATTCTGAAATTGCGGTCGGGAAAAAATCATCATGCTGCTGCAATGACAACAGCGAAAAACTGGTAACAGAACTGGGATATTCCCAAACGGAGCTGGCCTCATTGCCTGATGGTGCAAACATGGGTTTGTCATGCGGTAATCCAACGGCAATCGCGTCATTGAAGGAAGGCGATGTT
>MHBF01000009.1 GCA_001803225.1 Lentisphaerae bacterium GWF2_44_16
GAAACCGTTAGCGGCGAACTTTCCGATAAAACCCCGAATAAAAGTCTTTTAAAATCAGGTGCCCGTTATCTGGCATTTGAAGGTAATGGGAAGAAAATAGTTTTTGATCTGGGCCCAGAAGGAGTGGGTTCATATTCAGATTACGGTCCGAATACCATTCAGACGCTGTGGAATATTGAGAAGACGCCAACACACCTGATTTTTTCGTTCGGCAGAAACAGTACTGATTTCGGCGGCATGATAAGCAGTAAGGTCAGAATATATGAAGCCGACGCGAATGCTGAGGATTATCTGGCGCACCATGCGTATAAGAAGTATTCATATTACGATTCCCTGCCTCTTGATAGGGCATTCTGTTTCGGCGCTCCGAAATATGGGAAAACTTACACTGACGCGAACCTTAAAAAATATTCCGCCGAACAGGGCTTCGGATGGCTCGACAATAACGGTATAAAACTTGATTCAGGCATGGCTTCCGGCGCGGTCTATACAGCCGCAACAGGTTCCGGCAAAAAAACTTTCCGCTGTGATCTGAAACGTCCGGGCCTCTACATTTTTACATTGCGCTGTGCAGGATATGCCAAAGAACGCGGCCCGTTTGCAATAAGTTCCAACACAGAGAAAATAAACAAAAAACTGCAAATCGCGCCTTGGACGCTGAAAAA
Source organism: Lentisphaerae bacterium GWF2_44_16 (assembly GCA_001803225.1). GTDB lineage: Bacteria > Verrucomicrobiota > Lentisphaeria > Victivallales > GWF2-45-14 > GWF2-44-16. The sequence goes on from MHBF01000009.1 coordinate 666, forward strand.
CATTACTTGGAGCCAATGGGTGGAAAACGGAGCTGTGGAATTGACGTTTGACGGTGATAACTGGGCTGTCTCATCATTCGGAGCGCAAATGCTCCAGCACAGTTGTGAAGACTTCAAATTCAGGCGCGGCTTCTGGCTTGCAAAAGGCATGTTTGAGCCTCATCCCTTAAATTCCAGCGCCTGCTTTGAAGAAACGCCGGAATATGCCGTAGCGGTATCCGAAATGGAACTCCCCAAAGAAGAAATAAAAGAGCCGGAAAAAACTCCGGAAATTCCCCTGGGCGGAATCTGCCTTCCGAGTCCCTCTTCTCCTCAGATGGACTGGCGTTATAATGCCGTCATAGGTTCACTGGGCCCGAGCAACAACGGATCTTTCACAGAATTCGACACTCAGCCCTTAATAGAACGCCGCCTGAAAGAAATAAAGGAAAGCGGCATCAACAGTCTTCTGCTGAATGGCCTTCTTTCGCGACATACATTCAAAAGCCAGCTTCCGCGCGTCGAAAAAACCATCACGGAAATTGTCAGAGAAGGACATAAGAACGGGATGAAAATCCTGGACCATCAGGACTTGACTTTACTTTGGAACATGGGCGAAGGCTTCCGCGTTATGTGTTCTAGAATCGGGGAAATGCAGATGAGCATCGACGGCAATTTTCCACTGCGCGGTTTCTGCATCAACAACAAGGAGTTCAATGAAACTTATTTCAAATGGATAATCGATTTCATCAGGAAAACTGATGTTGATGGGATAATGATTGATGAAGTAACTTTCTATACATCTGAGTTTTGCGGTTGTCCGGACTGCCGCAGAAAATTCACCGAAGACACAGGTCTGGTATTACCGCTTGACGAAACATCAACCATCCTTTTCAATAAAGAGTCGAAACTCTGGAAGGCATGGCTGCAATGGCGTATGAAAGCGCTAGGCGACTGGAACTTACAGTTGCGTTGCCGGATAATGCCCTTTAAGCCTTATTTTACGGTGATGAAATATACCACTCACTATGGTTTCAGTTCGAACTGGGCACCAATCGAACATGGGGGCTCTTTAAGTGAAGCGGCCCGCAGCTGCGACTTCCTCGGCACTGAAATAATGAGCCACAATGTCATGGCCTCGAACCGTGCGGTATTTGCGTTCCGTAAAGCTAAAAACTCCCTCCGCATCGCTTTCGGATGTCCGATTTTCGGACTCGTCTATCCTTTGGAGAGCAGTGATTTTGCATACTTCGGCTGGGCTATGAACAACATGAATGCTCAGGTTACATGGTCGGGTTTCGGTCGTGGCGGCACTAAAAGCATATATTCCGGCTTCAAAGATAATTTCAGTCTGAAATATGCCCGGCCTGTTTCCGAAATAGGTCTGCTTTATTCCATCCAGAGCTGCAACTGGCCAAGATATATGGCAACGACAAACGACATGCTTGGAGCATCTCAAACTCTCACGGATAAACACATAATGCATGACTTTTTCATGGAAAGGTCCATGAACCCGGAATTCCTCCTGAAATATCGCGCTGTCATGATAAACAGCGCATGCGCTCTGAGCGACGAACAGATTGACAGCCTGCTTGCCTATGCTAAAAACGGCGGAACGCTTTTCATGAGCGCCACGACCGGGACATGCGACCAGTTGGGAACGCCTCGCAAAGTCTGGCCGTTTGCCGGAATACTTGGAGTGAATACTGTAGGCGGCAGCAACCTTAAAACCACACTCTGGCCTTCAATCCGTTTCACAGGACAGAATGCCGTAAAATACAGTAAGGGGATAATCAATCTGACAGTTGACAAAAACAATCCTCCGGAGATTATCGCGGAAGTTCTTGATAAGAATGGGAAAGTTGTGCAGCCCTTTATTGTCGAACGCAAATACGGCAAAGGAAGGATTATTTATTGCGTGGCACAACTGGGGGCCGCGAATTACGAGGCAGAGAACACATATAATAAAAAATGGGAATTCGTCATGGACAGGGACGTGAATGATTTCTTCATCAAAACGATAAAAGACATAATCCTGAAAAATGAAAAACTTTCCTTTGAACCTGTATCAATACCAGAGAAAGTTCTTTCATCCGTTTACAAACAAACTGTTGACGGCAGGACATCCACCACTGTACATTTTCTGAACGCCACAGGCGTTAATATGAAGCTCGGACAGATAATACCGGGAAGTGCTCAGTCTCCGGCATGGCCTGAACTTAAGGAAAACATCGTATTTGATATCGCTCTGTCTAAACTCAGCAAGGCGATGGTATCTTCTCCTGAATGGCAAGGCTTCAAACCGGTAAAATCGGAATCGATCGGGAACGGACTTTTCCGCATAACGCTTCCAAAAGAATTAGTTAAAAGCTACAGCATAGTTTTCCTGGAAGAATAACAGATTCAAGTCCGGCTTTTTGCCCTGAATTTCATGGGCGAAATGCCGGCTTCCAGCGTGAACGGCATATATGGAACTGAAGCCGCTGTTCGTGAAAATAACTTATGATCAGGCAAATCTCCAGTTTGAAGTAATATGATACAAACGTTATTGTTTGTAAAATATCGAATAAAACAGCGGGATTGATTATGAAAATTGCGTTAATAGGTGCTTTCGGACATCAGGGGTATGTTGTAAACGGCGTTCGTGAAATGCCGGACTGTGAAATAACGGCTGTCGCAGTGGGCGAAAAAGGTGAAGATGTTTCAAAACTTATTCCAGGCATTAAAGGAATAAAGGGAACTGAACCCCGCGTTTACGAAGACTGGCGGGAAATGCTGGACAAAGAAAAGCCTTTTGCGGTTGGTGTCTCTCCGATGTACTGCAACCATCAGAAAATTTCGGTCGAATGCCTGAAGCGCGGCATTCATGTCATGTGCGAAAAACCCGTCGCCATGAATATGGATGAGCTTGCCGAACTGAAAGAGGTTTATGGGAAAAGCGACGCTGAATTTGTCGGCATGCACGCTATGCGTTATCAGGCCAATTTCAGGGCCGCGCATGATGCTGTGAAGGCCGGGCTTATCGGCAGGCCGATACTCATGAACAGTCAGAAGTCCTACGCCTTCAGTCTTCAGCGTCCCCAGTTTTATAAAGAGCGTTCAAAGTTCGGCGGCACTATATGCTGGGTGGCGGTGCATGCCCTTGACTGGACTTACTGGGTCATGGGCGGTTTCAAATCAATATATGCCGCGCATTCCAGAATTGGCAATATGGGTTACGGCGACTGCGAAAGTTCAGGGGTTATCGCTTTTACCTTTTCAGATGGCGGACAGGGATGTATCAACTTTGATTTTCTGAAAGCTTCTACAGATAAAATTGCACAGGACCGTTGCCGCATTGCCGGTGAAAAAGGCGTTATTGAGGTATATGACAAAAGAGCTTTCATTGTAACGCATGATGCGGAATTGAGGGAACTCGAATTAAAGCCGGAAGAATCTTTTTTCAAAGCTTTTATTAAGAGTATAAAGGGCGAAGGCGATTGTCTTCTGAATGCCGAAGATACCTTTGAAGTTACGAGGCTTGCGCTTCTTGCGCGCGACAGCGCCGACAAAGATATCCTGATAAAAACTTGATTGTATAGGAAATTGTGTTATCCGGGGAACGGATTTGACGAAGGGCGCGAAGCGCCATTATGAATCCCGCTTCGCGGGCCTCCACGGGATAGATATATTAACGTATAATCGTGGAGGGTTGCGCGTTGTCGTAACCGTCTTAAAGTCCCGGCGAAGCCGGTTAAGTTCAGACATTATTCTTTTTTACAGAAAACAGAAAATTTTCTAAAAAACTTCAATAATTTTATTTCCTTTATTATTAAGCGTTTGCGCTTTAAAATTTCATTTTATACTCTTTCTTCATTTCCTTTCCAAGGCTTTTTTGTTTGACGCTTTTTTTATTTGTAAAAGAGAAAGGCGTTTTCAAAATGAACAAACAGGTATTTGATTATTTGGCAAGGTTCAAAGGCCCTGCGGAAAAGAATGAAACAAAAAAGATTATCAGCGGCAGGACAGGGGCCGCGGAGGAGTTTGATGAATTCCTGGCTTCGTGGATAAACCACACGAATACCAAAGTTACGGCTTCCTTTATAACGGATCTCCTGACAGGAGCGGACGAGGGATATCCTCAGGAACAGGCCGCGCTTTTCCAGACGATTCTGGAAAAAGATCCTGTCATAGCGGCACATATCCAGACACGCATTTTTGCCGTTCTGGCCTGTGATTGGTCTATAAACAGTACCGGCAAAAACTCGAACAGCGTATCGGCGAAAGAAAAAGCCGCGGCCCTTTCAGCGGTACTAAAAAAAGCAGGGCTTTACAAGCTTATGAAGCATTTGCTTGACGCTATAGTTACGGGTTATGCAGGGAGCGCTATAATCTGGGAAAAGGGCGGGGCTTCCATTGACGCTTTCAGACATATACATCCATCCAACTGGATTTTTGATCTCGCCGGGAATCCCGCGCTTCTTTCGACGGATGGTTCCGTAAGGCCGCTTGCCGGATATCATCCCAGGCAGTTTATTTTTCATACGCAGCAGCTGAAGCCCGGCATGTCTTCGCGCGGAGGGCTCTTGCGTTCTTTAGTCTGGCTTTACTTCTTCAAACACTATGCGCTCAGGGATATGTCGCGTTATTTCGAACGTTTCGGAATTCCCTTTGTCATGGCTAAAATTTCGAAAGACGATTTTGAAAACGATACTATAAAAGGCAGAATTCTTAATTCTCTCTCGAAGATGGGTTCGGATGGTGCCGGAGTCGTTACCAGGGATTCTGAAATAGATGTTATAAGCACTGCGGGACAGAGCGGAAGCGCCGCTTTTCATGAATGGTTCAATTATATAGATAACGCCTACGCGCTCCTTATACTCGGACAGCTTGCCACATCAAAGGAGGCGTCCGGATTAAGCAAAGGACAGATACAGGAAAACGTCCGTCACGACCTGCTCGAAGCCGATTGCAGGGGCCTGATGGAAACTGTAAATACACAACTTGTAAATCCATTGGAGGAATTCAAATACGGAAGTTCCGGCGAATGTGAATTTCTCCTTTCATTTGAGCCGCGCGAAGATTTGAAGGAGAAGGCGGAAATCGTCAAGCTTCTTTCGGAAAGCGGTTTTGTGATAGACGGAAAATATATAGAAAAAACTTTTAAAATGCCTCTCGAAAAAAATATTTCAGAAAAACTCTGAAGTTTTCTTTGACGCTTTTTTTATTGTTAAGGAGTGATGTTGTTAAACTGTTAAATTTCAGATGAGACTTATGGAAAAGAAGATTGAAAAGATTGAAGATGCCGCGACTGAACAGGATTTGATTCAGGACGACAACCCTCTGGCAAATGAACAGCGGGAAAAATTCTGCCAGCTCTATGCCGGGGAGCTCTGGGGAAATGCTGGAGAAGCTTATATCGCCGCCGGATACAGGGCGAAAAATAAAAGCATTGCCTTGTGCAACAGCTTGAGGCTTCTGCGCAAAGAGGGGATAAGCGAGAGAATACGTTTTCTGAGAGAAGCGCGGCTTATAGAGCTTGAGTCCGACAAACTCTGGATAGCTAAACAGCGCAAGGAAATAGCGGAGAGGGCCGAAAAGGAAACCGTACGGCTCCACGCTCTCAAAGACCTTGAAAAAGGCCTGGGCCTTATCCCGGACGGCAAACGCGGAAAAGATCGCAAACGGAACATAAAAATAGTTTTCAACGGCAGGGAGGACGAAGGTAAATAATTTTCGGTGGCGTGGATTGTGTCGGTTGTTTATTGACGTATATAAATTCCTTAAAGATCCGATCATTCGTGTTGTGTCCGGCATGGTCCCGCCGCCGTTTTTCTCAAACAAAGAGAAGTGTAATGAAGAAAATTTTTCGACGGCTGGTATCGTCTGTTTTTTAAATGTTTGTTCAGACATCAAACATTGAAAAGTCTCCTTCTGCAGATGCGTACCCGCCATCGATTTATGCGAGCTATTTTTTATTTTTTTTAAGCATCTCTAAATGGTTAAATTCAACCTCCCAGTTTCTGCCCTTTACCGTTTCGATTTCCCCGTTTGCAAGCAAAACATTTCCACCGTCGATTACATAATCTATTGTGTTAGCATCTTTTTTATGATTATAACGCTTATCCCATGCAACGGGAGTCTTATTATCTGGAGAATATTTCTGTTTGCCATTATAGCAGAATGAAACATTTTCTTCAGTAAGATTTCCATATTCTGGTTTTCGATCAGCAGAGGTACCATGATATACTAAATGAGCAATGGCCTCGAATATTGATTCTCTATTAACACTAGGGCAAGTATAAAAATTATAATCTGTCAAATAATCATTTTTTCTTAACATTTCTAAACCTTTTGCATCATCTTTATCAGGGAAATCATCATCATTATCCATAGAATACTGATGCAATGCTAAACCTATTTGCTCTAGTTTGGAAGCACATGATATTCTGCAAAGGTTTTCCCTTGCGCCATCAATTTCACATATTCCAGTCCCTATAAAGGAAACAAAATCAAGTACAATGAAGATGACGATAAAATGCTTTATGGGTTTTATAAAAAATTTGATTTTTAATAGCAGACCGATACAAAACCAATAAAAAAAGCTGAAGATCAGAAAACCTGCAGTGATAAAAAAATCCTCTCCTATATAGAGCTTTGAAAACTCTGGGAGTAATGGTTTGAAGAGAGTCATCAGGAATATAACTGGCATGTCTAGAAAAAAACCGATCAGCATAATGAAAACGGAAGAGACAAAAGGTAAAAATAAATAATTGCCTATAAACCATGCTGTAAAAAATAAAAGATGATGTATGATTGGAAGTATGAGTGGTACTGTAAAATATTTTAGTATTGCTTTTGTGAAATCAGAGAGGCGTGTTTTATTTTCTGTTGTCATAATATGTATTATTCAATATTTTTAAGTTCCATATAGTTTTAAAGAAATTATTATCATCTTTCCATTCGAGTCTATATAAAAATTATTTACCTTAAGCATAAACCTTTTTTCTTAAAAGGCAAGTTTTTTGACGCTCTTCCGTTTATTTAAAAAGGGGTGAAATTGTGGGTATAGCGTTTACGGAAAAACAGAAGAAGGGCTGGGAAATCCTTACGGACAGCAGGAAAACGAGGATACTGTTTGATGGAGGTTCCCGTTCAGGGAAGACGCTGCTGCTTATGGAATATCTCATAGCGAGGGCGTTTCAGTTTCCGGGGAGCCGCCAGCTGGTGGCGCGGAAACATCGCGCGCATGTCAAGCAGAGCATCTGGAACAACACACTGAAAAAATATCTTGCCGAATTTGTCCCGGATGAAACATATTCTAAATCCGAATCGGAACTTGTCGTAAATTTTTTCAACGGTTCATCAATAATAGCCGGAGGGTTGGACGAGTCCGAACGCGTCGAAAAAATACTCGGCAACGAATATATCACCGTACTGCTTAATGAAGCGACGCAGTTAAGCTGGAACACTGTGCAGATGATAATAACTCGCCTTTCCCAGAGCGTTAGCGACGCGCACGGCAGAAAGGGTATTCCAAAACTTTGCATGGACTGCAATCCCCGGAGTCCCAGGCACTGGCTTTATATATGCGGCGTGATGAACCGTGACCCGGACAGCATGAAGCCGCTTCCTGACGCTTCGAAATGGGCCCGGCTTTCCTGGTCGGCTTATGACAATATGCGGAACCTGCCGGAGGAGTATATAAAATCATTGCAGTCTCTTCCCGAACTGATGAGGGCGCGTATGCTTGACGGGATATGGAGAAGTTCCGAGGGTTCGGTCTATGATGAATTCAATGAGGATATTCATGTCGTGAAGCCTTTTGAAATACCGTCTGCCTGGAAACGGACAAGGGCGATAGATTTCGGCTACACCAATCCTTTTGTCTGTCTCTGGGGAGCGATTGACAACGACGGCAGGCTTTACATTTACAGAGAGTATTACAAATCCCATGTGAGGACTTCAACTCATGCGGAAAAGATCAGAGAAATGACCGGAGATGAGCATGTCTCATGCACCGTCGCCGATCATGACGCCAGTGAAAGAGCGGACCTCGAAGCCGGAGGAGTTTCCTCGGAAAACGCGCTCAAGGATGTGAGAGAAGGCATTCAGGCCGTCAAGAACAGGCTTGTTGTCCAGGGAGACGGCAAGGCCCGGCTTTTCTTTTTTTCGGGACTCAACAATGTTCTTTCTGAAATGCATGATTACATGTGGCAACCGCAGAGGGAAGGCGGAAACGCCAAAGAAGAACCCGTCAAAGAAAACGACCATGCGATGGACGCTTTGCGTTACATGGTGATGTCCATTGACAAAAAGAAAAAGGAAACAAGGGTAGCCTCTCTGGAAAAAGTTGATAATCGCTGGAAATGAAAGAGGCCGCAACTATTTTACATTTCTGAAAAGCTCTCTCTGCTTCAGTGATGCCTTATCGTAAATTTCCTGATTATCGGGATCTTGAAAATGTCCCGCTGGAACAATAAATATCTCATTGGATTTGTTCAATGCGTTGGCGATTGAAAACTGTCCCGGAGGTACTACAGTCGGGTCGAAAAGGGCAGGGGCGCAGAGGACTTTGGCGGTGATGTGTTTTGCCGCCAGCGACGCGTCATAATACTTGATAACGTCGATGATTTCCGGGTGTTCCTGCATGTAGAGGCGCTGGGCTTCGGCGCTGCCGGTTGATTTATATTTCAGGCGTATGAGATTGTTTCCGAAAGTCGGAACGCCAAGGTATCCGGCCCTGAAACGTTTGTCCCAAGCAAGGCTTAACGCGCCAAGGCCGCCTCCAAAACTCGAACCTGTATAATTAAGATTATTTTTCACATCGGGAAAGAGGTTCAGCAGTACTGACGCCGACTGCCAGAGATCGGCGACCGAACCCCGGAGAACATATTCGTCGCGCGAATCGATTTTGTGAAGAACATGTTTTTTTGTTTCCCAGGGGATTTCAGAATGCGTCGAGAGCCCTAGTCCTCTTATGCATGGGAAAATACATGTGAGCCCTTCCTCCTTTGCCCAGGTTATATCGAACCATACTCTTGAGCCGTAACCGTGACATTGGACCAGGCCGCCTCTTGATTTTTCCGGCCTGATTATCCATGCGCCTATTTCTATATCGGCCCATGAAGCGAAAGATATTTCCCATATTTTGATGTCGGGTTCAGGGCTCCACAATTCTTCTTTTGAAAATATTTTCACCGGGATTTCTGAAGCTTCTTTGTAAGTTTTTTCCCAGAAGGAAACATAGTCCTCCGGTTGATAATCAGGGGCGCTTATTTGGAGTAGTTCCTTTTCAGAAAAGCCGCATGTCGGGTCAAAGTCGAAATTGTGTTTTATATTCATTTTTCAGTCCGCTTTCATTTAAATTAAAGGTACTTTATGTCTGAAAACTGTTTTTTTAAAGTCAACGGGAATTTTTACTTGAGTTTTTAAAGCGCGCTTTCGAACGGTAAAGCGTAGGCTGCATGCCGGTTTTATTTTTGAAGACCCTGCAGAAATAGCTTGTTTCATTGAAGCCTGACGAGAGGGCGATCTCGTCCAGCGTGCTGTTTGTGGATTCCAGAAGCATGCAGGCGTATTTTATTCGCGTCGCGTTGATATATTCTATGAAAGTCGTTCCTGACTGGCGCTGGAAAAGATTTGAGAGATAGTTTGATGATATTCCGAAAAGCGAAGCCAGATCATCCCGTGAAATATTTGAGGAAAAGCATTCATCAAGATAATTTCTTATACTTATCCATAGGGATTGTGACTTACCGTATTTTTCATCACTGTTTTTCAAATTCTCAAGACAGTAATAGAGTATAATTTCAACAGCTGAAAGTCCGCGCCTGTCTGACGGGTTAGCTCTGAAAATGTTCCTCATAAGGGATAACGCCTGTATTCCGTCGGGGTGGAACTTTCCTATGGATATACTGACTTTGTCGCGCTCTTTGAATTTACCTCCGGGACATTTTACATAGCTGATGTCAGTTTCATTGGGGGCGAAACAGAAAGTCGCTACAGTTACGGGAAGTATCCAGTCCGGTTTGTTCCATGAGCCTTCGGGAATAAATGTCGCTTCGCCTCTTACAGGAGATATTTCAGAAACTTTTCCCTTTGAAAAAATTGTCATTCTGTGACATCCGTTAATGGGCAGGGCCAATCTGTCGCGGGCACTGAAATTGGCATCCGGCGGCATCATGGTTTTGCCTTCCGCGCAGTAAACTTTTCTGATGCGGTTCTTCGCTAAAAGTTTTTCGATAAGGCCTGCCAGTTCTTCACGGCTGTTATTACTAACTATTTTCATAATCTTACAAATATCCAATAAATCATACAATTTCAATATTAAAATCCGACAAAAATATGTTAAAATTATAATGAATGACAAAATAGGGACTTGAAGAAAAATGCGAAAGCCTAATGTTTTATTTATTTTTGCCGATCAGATGAGAGCTGATGCCATGGGCTGTGCCGGGCATCCCATGATTAAAACGCCAAACCTTGACAGTATCGCGGAGAACGGAATTCTTTTTTCCAATGCATATACGCCATGTCCGATTTGCGTTCCTGCAAGAGCTGCCGTTACAACAGGGAACTATCCCCATAAATGCACCGGTTATAAATCGAATTCGGGGAGAATAAAAGACGGCGAAATCAAAATGGCATCTCATTTTTCTGAAAACGGTTATGTTTCCTATGCGTCAGGAAAGCTGCACTACTGTCCCTATTCCAAACCGGGCGAAGCACGTCTCGTGCATGGGTTCGACCATGTGTCCCTTGCTGAATCAGGGCGCATCCTGGCCCATTATGACAGTGAGGGGAAAATGAGGGGACTTGAGGATTATCACGATTATCTCAAGGATGCCGGATGGAGCGGTTTCGACAGGGCACACGGCATCGGCAACAACGACATTCATCCCGGAGTTTCTCCGCTTCCAGAAGAACATTTTGTTGACAGTTGGGTTTGCTCGCAGGCAATAAACTATCTGGAACAGCACAAAAGAGAACACGTGGAAAAACCGTTCTTCATGTTCATGTCCTTTCCCAAGCCCCATGCTCCTTATGATCCTCCAGCGCCGTATAACAGCATGTATGACTCCAGGGAAGTTCCCGGGCCATTAACACAAATAGATTCTTTGACACGCGCACCGGAAAAGCACAGGGAAAAAATATCTCACGGATGGAATCTTTTTTCCCCGGAAACGCATCGTGCTGCGCGCGCCTGCTATTACGGCTTGATAAGTTTTCAGGATAAGCAGATAGGACGGATGCTTGATTATTTGAAACAGAACAATCTCGATGAAAACACTATAATAATATATTCCGCTGACCATGGCGACATGATTGGGGATTTC
>MHBF01000010.1 GCA_001803225.1 Lentisphaerae bacterium GWF2_44_16
TGAAATGTTCGGGGTCTTCGCCATAGGCGCCATCGCCAGGCATCTGAAGTACATCGCCGAAGAGGATATCAGCAACTGGTCCCGCCTGATAATAGATTTTCTCTTCCCGCTTCTCATATTTTATTCAATCGTAAAAAACTTTCAGGTGGAAAGAGTATCGGAACTCTGGACATTACCGCTCATAGGCTTCGGCCTGATGCTTTTCGGGGCGCTTATCGGCTACCCTCTTCTTCGCGGAATAAAGAGCAGGGATAATGCGGTACGCGCCACATTTCACCATCTCTGCGCTGTAAACAACTACAGCTTTCTGCCAATCATAATACTGGCAAACCTCTGGGGCGAAAAACTCCTGCCCATACTCTTTATCCTGAACATAGGCTCGACAGTAGCCTACTGGACAATCGGCATAGCCACTCTCGGCGCCAAAGATATTAAGCAAACCCTCAGAAATATAGTTTCACCAAACCTCATCGCTGTCGTTTTGGCGCTGGCAATAACCCTCCTCGGACTTAAAGCGTACGTACCTGATATACTCATGAAAATATTCGGTTCCCTCGGCGCCTGCGCCGTCCCCGTGCTCTTCATAATAATAGGCGCCTCTCTCTACGGCTCGCCCAAACTCTTCCATAACAAAAGAGACATCACTTATCTGACAATAGTGCGTCTTGTACTTATACCGGTGTTAAGCATACTGATACTAAAAATGCTCCCCCTCCCGAAAGATGTTTATCACACAGCGTTCATAGTTTCGATAATGCCAGTTTCTGTCAGTTCCACTCTGATAACCAGGGTTTACGGAGGTTCGCCCGACTTCGCCGCGCAGGCCGCGCTGGTAACGACAATAGCATCCCTCGGCACAATTCCGCTTCTCCTTTATTTCCTCTGAGATTTGTTATTTGCGCTATGAGACGCTATCTTCTTTTTCAGCTGACAGGATACCTTAATGAGCATCTCAAAATCAAAAATACTGTTTTACCGTTCGATGGCCTCCATGATTGAAGCCGGGTTGCCGCTTTCAAAAGCACTGAAACAGCGTCATAGCGGAATATTCCGCAAGACCGCCCCGGAAATAGCCGCCGGCATCGAGGCAGGCAAAGGCAGTCTCAGCGATATTATGGCGGGCTATCCTCACCTTTTTTCTGAAACAGACTGCGCCCTTGTAAAAGCCGGAGAACAGAGCGGAAAACTCGACAAAGTCTTGAAATCCCTCGCCGAAAATCTGGAATTTCAGCAGAATATTAAAAGCACTGTCATATCAAATATGCTTTATCCTGCGTTTCTCTTTCATTTCGCCGCCATAGCCGTCCCCGCCATATCGGTGCTGACAGGCAAACTCTCTCCTGCAGGCGCGGTATTCAATGCTGTTTTCACACTGCTCCCTGTCTATGCCGTCGCGCTGGCATTAAGTTTTCCCGGCATTTTCAATTTCATGAGAAACACAAGCGTAATGATGTTCATAAGCGGCGCGTTGCTCCAGTTCCCGCTTCTGGGCAGCTTGATACGGAAACTCAATTACGCGCGCTTTTTCATGATATACGCCATGACGCTTGAGTCCGGCATTTCCACGATAAAAAGCGTCAGGATATCAGCCACCGCATGCATGAATAAATATCTCAGGGCGATATTCATGAAAACAGCGGACACAATGGAGGAGGAAGGCATCACTTTTGCCGAAGCTTACGGAAGGTATATTTTTCCATCCGACATAACCTCGGTATCATTGTCTCTGATGGAAAGCGGAGAACTTTCAGGAAAACCCGATGAAACAGCCGCCCATATAGCCCGCCTGTACAAGAATGAAGCAGAGGAGAGCATCAAACGCATCACCAGCATAGTTCCCAAGCTGATATATTTCATAATGGTAATTTATCTGGCATGGAATATCCTCAGTTTCTGGAGTTCCATATTCGCGCGGACTTCCGCCCTTTAGTTTCATCTTCCGCATGAATTGTTTTCACGTCGGCCCCGCCGCGAACGGAATTGCCCATGATTATTTTTTCAGCGGAGAAAAGATCTTCCGGGTACAGGATTTTTTCCACAGCATGAAGCTCGTCAATCATTTTCGCGCGCCATATACCGGGAAGAAGCCCGCAGGACTGGGGCGGGGTCTGCCAGATGCCGTCCTTCAAGATGAAAAGACTGCTTATGGAGCCCTCCGTAAGTTCCCCTTTTTCGTTACAAAAAAGCACTTCATCAAAACTTTCAGCGAGAGCTTTTCTGTAAGCATTGTCATAAAACTCCCTCTTTGTAGTTTTGTGCTGTAGAAAGATATCGGGTGACAATGTTTTTTCGTTTGAAAAAAGAACCCTGATTTTTTCTTCGCTCCATCCCGTCTTTTCCAGCGCGGCATATTCGCAATGCGGCATTCCGTTATTGTCAATGAGCAGTCTTATTCTGGCATATTTTATTCCAGTGAGTTTTTCACTTAATTCCATCAGGCATTCATCAAGCTTCTTCTGTCTCCACGGAAAACTGAAATATCGCTGTGCGGACTTCGCCCTATCAAGATGTTCCTTCAGATAAACGAAACCGTTTTTACGCGTCCAAAGCAGAGTTTCCAGCACTTTAAAATCCGCCGCGCAGCCGGAAAGAAAAGATGTTTTAGTAATGCTCTCATCCCACTCATCCGCCGCGTCTGAATCAGCCACTATGCCGCTGCCCGTGCCGAGTTCGGCTTCTCCGTCGCGACATATAAGCGTCCTTATCGCGACGTTAAGGCAAAAATCCATTTCCGGTGTAAAGCACCCCAGAGAACCGGTATATAGTTTTCTGGGGCTGGTCTCCTGTTCGTTTATAATCTGCGACGCCCTTATTTTGGGCGCTCCCGTAATGGACGCCGCCGGAAATGCGGCCTTTAATACATCCCAAATAGAGCTCTTGCTTTTAAGCTCCCCCGATACTACGCTTATCATCTGATGCAGTGTTCTGTATGTGTTCACTTTGAAAAGCGGTTTCGCCGAAATGGTTCCCGTCCTGCATATCTTTCCCAGATCGTTTCTGACCATGTCCGTTATCATTAAATTCTCGGCGCGGTTTTTGGGATCATTCCGGAGCCATCGCTTCTGCTCGGCGTCTTCCTCCGCGCCGGGTTTTCTAGGCGCCGTGCCCTTCATGGGCATGCTTATTATGATATTGTCTCTCTTTTCCAGAAAAAGCTCAGGCGACATGGAAATAATCTGAAAATCCCCGGTATTTATATATCCTGCATAAGGAACAGGATGCAAGGACATGAGAAAAAGAAAAGTTTCTCCCGGGCTTTGCGGTCCCTTGCCCTTTGCCCGGAACGTATAATTCGCCTGATATATGTCTCCTTCGTAAATGTATTCTCTTATCCTGTCTATTTTTTCAAGATACGCGTCACGGGCTATTTCCGGTTTGAGCCGCACTTTATCATAAGATGATGAAACCTGAAAAGAGGGTAATGGCAAAGGCGGAATATCATATATCGCGCACCAGAGCAGAGGAAAATCCTTTAATGTTTTCGCTGAAACAGCGTTGTCGAAAGAAGGTCCGGCCTCGTATGATATGAATCCCGCGGCATGACAGCCGTCTTTGAGAAATTCTTCTATCCTGTTTATCGCCGTTCTGACATCATCCAAGTCATGCGTTTCGATTATTTCGAGAGGGGATTGAAAGAGAAGCCATTTGTTCTTCGGCCCCGGTTTTCTACATACGGCGGAACCTTTCTTTTTCAGAATATCCGCTATGGACACCTTACCATTTTTCAAAATGGACCGCCGCATCCGAATACCTTGTTCTAGCCTCTTTCTTCTCCGCCGGATAACCCATTGAAATCACGGCAAGCGGTATGATGTTATCAGGTATGGAGAGGAGTTTTCTTATATGGACAATTCGTTCTTCCCGTGGATGTACGCCCAGCCAGCATGTGCCGATGCCAAGCATCCCCGCTGAAACAAGAATATTCTCAATTGCCGCACTGCAATCCTGAAGCATATATGACAACTCATTTGCATGGGCCTTCTGAATATCTCCACATACAACTATCCCGAGAGCGGCAGACACAAGCATTTTGCCGTTAGGGAGACCGGCGGCGATATCAGCAAGCATTTTTTTATCTTTAATAACAAGAAAATCCCAGGGATCTTTCGCGCAGGCGGAAGGCGCCGACATTGCGGCTTTAAGTATATTTTTCAGTATTCCTTCGGGTATTTCCTTTGCCTCGTAACTGCGGATACTGCGTCTGCTGAAAATAGCGTTGAGCTTTGTGTTCATATAAAAGGACCTCCACTTAGTCGGGGTAATATCCATCAAAAAATTTGAGCCGTGAAGGATCACGGAGCTTTTCAATGGTTTTGATTTCTATCTGCCGTATTCTTTCTCTTGTCAGTTTGAAATGCCTGCTTACTTCAACAAGAGTCTTGGGAGCATCTCCCTCCAAACCGAAACGCATGGTTATTATCTGCTGCTCTCTCTCGGTAAGCGTCGAGAGCGCTTCCGTGAGCTTTTCCTTTAACACTTTAAAAGCCAAATTCTTCACCGGGTCATCGTCATCGGAATCGCTGAGGAAGTTCTCAAGCACAGAGGTACTCTCATAACTTACCGCCGCCTGAAGTGATATTGACTGGCGCGCCATTTTCCTGATGGCGTTTATACGTTCCTTGGGTATTTCCAGAGAGGAAGCGAGTTCCGCTATTTTGGGTTCGCGCCCGTGTTCCTGGATAAAGCGCTGTTCCGCCTGGTTTATTCTGTTTATGGTAACGAGCATATGCACGGGTATTCTTATGACCCTTGACTGGTCGGCTATCGATCTTGAGACGGCCTGTTTTATCCACCATGTCGCGTATGTGCTGAATTTATGTCCCAGCTTATAATCGAATTTATTCAGGGCTTTCATCAAGCCCAGATTACCTTCCTGTATCAGATCAACAAACGGCAAGCCTCTTCCCTGATATTTTTTCGCGATGCTGACAACAAGACGCAGGTTTGCCACAAGCATTCTCTTTTTGGCATTATCCCCCATCGTGCGCTGATCTTCGATTTCCTTTATGAGTTCGAGAAATTCCTCTATGGTCATGAGAAATTTCTCTTCATATACCTTGCGATCTTCGTGTGATATCTTAAATTTCGTGTCCAGATGAAGCTCTTCACCCGTTACTTTAAGTATTTTCCTTGCGAATTCCTTAGCTACATCATACCATTCCTCGAAGTATTCGTTTGAAACCAAGTATTTAAAGAGGCATTTTTCGAGTTTTTTTCTGGCATCTTTAAGTTTAGGGCTTTTCGACTTGAACAATTTATGAAGATCTGAATGGTCTTTTATTATTTCCTTTTTCCATTCCGGGATTTTGAGAAGTATGCTGCCATGTGAAGTGCCGTTATTGCTTTTCAGGGTGGACGGCATGAATACGCTGTCTATGTTTTCGACGTTGCATTCTTCCAGGATTTTAAGATGTTCAATCGCTATAAACCCGAGCCTGCAAAGATTTTCCCTGAATAAACTTATGGATTTTTCTATCTGCTTTGAAAGCTGAAGTTCCTCTTGCGGAACAAGAAGGGAATTTTCGCTCATCTGCCTTAAATATATCTTAAGGGCATCGGTATCATCATATGAAGTTATTTTCTCGGGAATTATATCTTCGGGGTTTATTATTGTTTCTTCTTCGGCTTCCGGCTGCTCTGTCTGTTCAAGGTCATCCTGTCCCTGAGAGTCTTCAGGTAAAACGTATTCGTCATCTTTTTTATGTTTATATCTGAATTTCATTATTCCGCAATATTTTAAAGAATACAAATCGTATATACTTTAATTTTTGTTTCCTGCATTTACAAAATTTTAATTTATTATTTTGCAAATAACTTTCTGCAAATACTTGATTATGCGGCATTGAAATTTCCGTTTTTTAAATTAACTTACCTGTTTTCAAGACTTCGGGGCTGTAGCTCAGATGGCTAGAGCGATACGTTCGCAACGTATAGGCCAGGGGTTCAACTCCCCTCAGCTCCACCACCATTTTTTTCAAATCAAACTCATTAAGTTCAATTCAAAGTTTGTTATAGTGGAAAAGAAATAACAATGGCATCCCCAAGGGGATTCGAACCCCTGTTGTCGGGTTGAGAACCCGATGTCCTAGGCCTCTAGACGATGGGGACATATTATAAAGGCCGGTCATTAATTCTACAACGTTTTCAGCTGAAATTCAAATGGCTTTTCAATAATTTGAGACCGATAGAATTCATCTCAGCATTTTAGATATCGCACGGAAGGACGGATGAGAGGCGTCTCGCAGAAGCATGAAAATCAACGCTTCGGATGTTGTTACGTTGATTTTATTTTGTTTCATCAGAGAGAATGCCGCATCCCTGTCAATGTCGTTCCTTGAAGAGACAGCGTCAGACGCGATAAAAACATCACAGTCTCGTGAAAGAGCGTCAAGCGCCGTCTGCAGAACACAGACATGGGTTTCAACTCCCATCAAAACTATGGATTTCACAGGAAATTGAGCAATGACTTTTCTGAATTCGGGAGCACCAAAACAGGAGAAAGAGGTCTTCTCAATCAGAGGCCAGGACGGGGCCAGTAAATCCTTTAATTCAGATATCGTATTACCAAGGCCTTTGGGGTATTGTTCCGTTACGGCAACCCTGACACCTAATTCTCGGGCGGCATTCAAAAGAAGCTTCTGCCTCGGTATTATCGTTGCTATTGACGGAATTGCGGGAACAAATTTTTCCTGCATGTCTATAAGGACAAAAACAGTACTGCCGATATCCGGGAAATTCATATAATACGATGAAGACATTAAATCAGTTCTTTTAATATAGTGGTGAACTGCTCCAAATCGAAATCCCCCTTGTGGAGGACGGCATTGCAGGTGGCTTTCACTTTTTCAAATTCATCAAAAGAAGTAGCCAGACCGGTTATAGCTATTACCGGAATGTGCTTCAATTCTTCTTTGTTTTTCATATATTCGATCAATTCCCAGCCAGTCCTTACCGGCATCAGCAGATCAACTATCGCAAGCGCGACTTTATCGGGGTTTGCCTCCAGTATGGCTATCGCTTCATCCCCGTTCGTGGCAGACAATGTACAGAAACCCTGAGTTTTAAGAACGCGCGAATAGAATTCACGCAACAAATCATCATCATCGCAAATCAGAACAGTTTTAGTTTCTTTATCGGATATAGACATTAATTTCTCCTGATGAAAACAAACAGAATTTAACATTCATTTCAATACCAGTCAAATATTATAAGTTATTTATTCAAGACATTTTATCGGTATCTTTCCAGAAAAACGAATCATGAAAGGGAACTCATGGCATTTCGCCGTAATTGATTTTACTGATTTGTATTTCCGGTATCGGCAGGGGGTTATCTGCGAGAAAATCTTCAATCAGCTCGAAATATTTCTCTTTATTTCCCGGGGCTATCCAGTGAATTACGAGGCCTTCGCGTTCCATTTTCCTGAACCATACATCCTGTGATTTGGCAAACTGGCGGATGCGGATAAAAAGATTTTCCCTCATTTCCGCAAAGGATATTTTTTTCTGAAGATAACGGGCAAGATAACGGTATTCCAGACCGAAATAATCAAGGCGTTCCCATGAAAGGCCGTTATTGTGAAGGCATTCGACTTCCTCTATCATTCCGTTTTTCAGTCTTTCGTCAAGTCTGGCCTCAATCCGCCTGTGTATTTCTTTGCGAGTCCGGTAAACCCCAATTACCAGAGGAGAAAGTTTTTCGGCAAACGGCGCTATGGTATTATCCACGCCTCTGGCTTTTTCCATGGCCCTTATGATTCTGGTACGGTTGTTCTTCTCTCTGAAATTTTCAAAAAGTTCGGGAAATTCATTTTCCATTATATCCAGAAGCTCGGAACTGCTCTTGCCCTGAAATGAGTTTCGCAAATCCGTGTCAGGGGGACCGCCGGGAAGAGTGTAGCCTCGGAGAAAGGCGTTCAGGTAGAGCGCGGAGCCTCCGGCCAGAAAAGGAAGCCGCCCCCGGGAAACAATGTTTTTCAGAGCGTTTTCGGCGTCGATACAGAAAGACATGAGGTTATAGTCATCCGAGGGGTTGACTATATCAATGAGATGATAAGGTACCGGCACCGGGCCTGCCGAATATTCTGAGATATCCTTTCCCGAGCCGATGTCCAGCCCTCTGTAAACCTGTCTGGAATCAACGCTGATTATTTCGCCGTTGAAAAAAGCGGACAGCTCCACGGCGACAGATGTTTTTCCTGACGCCGTGGGACCTGTAATCACGATTGTTTTTATTTTTTTATTCATCCAAATAATATATAGGGATTAGAAATTACGGAAACACAATTTAGATTATCCTGAAATAATCTAAAGGGCGAAACAGATAATGGCAAAACAAAAAACTCTGAAGAACTCAGTATTTTTATCCGGCATAGCGCTTCATACCGGCGCAAGGGCTAAATTGAATCTTAGCCCCGCCCCTGAAAATACAGGCATCGTTTTCAAAAGAATTGACCTCCCGGGCAGCCCTGAAGTCAAAGCCTCCGCCGCCAATGTCGTGGACGTCAGGCGGGGCACAACAATCGCATCGGGAAACGCCCGGGTATATACGGTGGAACATGTCCTCGCCTCGCTCCATGCGGCGGAAGTTGACAACGCCATCGTTGAGATGGACGGCCTCGAACCCCCCATAGCCGACGGAAGCGCGGAACCATATACACAGATGATAATTGATGCTGGGACCGTCGAACAGAGCGCGGACGCGAAATACTGGACGGCATCCAGTCCTATAATAGTAGAGGAAGGCGACACTAAGATGGTCCTGCTGCCGTACGATAAATTCAAAATCACATGTATCGTCTCATACGGAGCGAGCCCGTTGGACACTCAATATTTTTCAGGAGAAATCACAACTGAGAGTTTTGCCGCCGAACTCGCTCCGTCACGGACATTCTGCCTTTACAAGGAACTGGAGCAGCTTCTCGCGCTGGGACTCGTAAAAGGCGGCAGCCTGGACAGTGCCGCAGTCATTCATAACGGGGCCATTATATGCAAGGAAGGGCTTCGCTATCAAAACGAGCTGGCCCGCCATAAAACGCTGGACATTGTCGGAGACATGTACCTTGTGGGACGCAGGGTCAAAGCGCATATTATCGCCGTCAAGCCGGGGCATCCCATAAATATAAGGCTTGCCAACGAAATGTTGAAACAATCTCTCTAATTTTGTTTTAAATAACGGAAAATGGGGGTATATTAGCGGATATTTGTCGTTGTTGCTTCTATTGCGCGGACAGATGAATTTACTTTATTTTTTTAAGAAAGGGTTTGAAAGATGGTAGGTCAAGTTTTAGGAATAAACAAGATTATGGAACTTATCCCATATCGTTATCCCATGCTTCTGGTTGACAGATTATATGTTGAGAGCGAAACAAAATATATCGGCTTGAAAAACCTCACTATCAACGAGCTTTTCTTTCAGGGACATTTCCCCGGACATCCCATAATGCCCGGCGTGCTTCAGGTGGAAGCGATGGAACAGGTCGCCGAAATCGCCGTCGGCAAAAAGCTGGACCCGTCCGGCAAAGGCGATATATACATAAAGTCCCTCAAAAGGGTCAAGTTCCGCAAGCCGAATAATCCGGGCGACAGAATCCTTATCGAAGTGGAAATCAAAAAAATCGAGAATAATGAAGCCGAAATCAGCGCCTCCATACGCAATAATTCAGGCGTTACCTGTCAGGCAAATATAGTACTTTCAGTAAGGGACAAGGTTTATCCGGACAAAATGCCGCAGCTTTTCACTGAATTCGACAAGACGGAAAATATAGCGATGGATGTGACCCAGATAATGTCCCTTCTGCCGCATCGTTATCCGTTCCTGCTCGTGGACAATATAATATCCGTTATAGGGACTCATGTCGTAGCCGTCAAAAACACAACTTACAATGAGCCTATTTTCCGAGGCTACACTCCGGATTACGCGGTGCTTTCCGGCGCGATACAGTCCGAAATAGTTGCCCAATGCGGTTGCGCGTCTGTCCTTATGCGCCCCGGAAACCAGGGCAAACTGGCCTATTACATGTCAATTGACGAAGCTGAATTTTATCACCCGGTGCATCCGGGCGACCAGTTGGTATGCGAAGTTGACCTGCCCGAAGGCAAATCACGCTTCGGACGCGGCGACGGCTTCATAAAGGTCGGCGATAAAGTCGTTTCAAGAACAGCTATGACATTCGCTCTTATTTCACCGGAAACCGCCCCCAAAGAAGCCACGGAATAATTTAATTGTATAGAAAATTGTTATCAGGGGAACGGATTTGACGAAGGGCGCGAAGCGCCATTATGAAATCCCGCTTCGCGGGCCTCCACGCCAA
Organism: Lentisphaerae bacterium GWF2_44_16; assembly: GCA_001803225.1. Taxonomy (GTDB): domain Bacteria; phylum Verrucomicrobiota; class Lentisphaeria; order Victivallales; family GWF2-45-14; genus GWF2-44-16. Next base: position 10,313 of record MHBF01000010.1, read on the forward strand.
GTGTATATCAATGAAAAATCGTGGAGGGTTGCGCGTCGTCGCAACCGTCTTAAAGTCCCGGCGAAGCCGGTTAAGTTCAAGCTCCGGCGCTCCGCAATGAAGAATGCGGAATGGCGGATTAGTTTTCCGTAATGTAAAAGTCCTTTTGAAAGTCATGAAGTTTATGAAAAAGGCACTATTGGTAATTGATGTTCAAAATGAATATTTTACAGGCAAACTCCCGGTAACATATCCTGCAAACAGTTTTGAAAACATACTTAAAGCAATCGATTTTTCTATTGAAAACAAAATCCCCGTAATAGCCGTACAACACACTGCATCGACTCCTGAATCACCCGTTTTCAGGAAAGCATCCAAAGAATGGGAACTGCATGATGAAATCAGGAAAAGGCCTTTCGATAAACTGATAGAGAAAAAGCTGCCGGGAACTTTCAGCGGCACTGACTTGGAAAATTATCTCAAGAAAAATAATATTAAAGAACTGATAATCAGCGGTTATATGACCCAGATGTGTTGCGATACGACATCAAGACAGGCATTTCATATGGGGTATTCAGTAAAGTTTCTTTCCGATGCCACAGGCACACTGGCAATATCTAACGACGCCGGAACTGTTACGGCTGAAGAACTCCACAGAGCTATACTCGTAACCCAGGCAATGAGATTCGCAAAAGTAATGAAAACCGATGACTGGATAAATTCTCTGTAATATATTGTGCATAGGTAAAAAAATCACTTTTCTTATTGCCGATATATCAATTTTGATATATTATTAAAAGAGGTTTCAATGTTCAGTATTTTTTATTTCAGAGAGTGAAAGACGAAGTTGAAGATTTTCCTTCTGGAAATAAACTACCTCGGTGCAAGCACACGAGGTATT
>MHBF01000011.1 GCA_001803225.1 Lentisphaerae bacterium GWF2_44_16
AAAATTATCCCTTTCAGGGTCATCTTTAAAGCCACCCTTTATAGGGGTGGTTGTTTACTTTCAAGGCACTCTGATTCGTAAAATGTCAGATTTTCTGTCAAAGTTCGAATTTTCAAATGAAATTTTACGCCTCAAATTCTGCGTCAACTGCCCGTCAAATCTCCGGACTGAATATTTGGATAGGCCGATTTATCTGTAACTTTATGTCTCCCTGCACTTACTCAATACTGGCAAACATATTTTTATATTCATCATTTTTTATAAGCTCGTCATGCGTACCGCAAAGTGGTGTTTTCCCTTCCATCATGAAGAGTACCTTGTCGGCAGATTTTACCGTATTAAGCCTATGCGCTATAGTAAAGAGAGTTTTACCCTTTACAGCCTCAGGCAGTATAGAATATATGGAATGTTCAGTTACATTATCCAGAGCTGAAGTCGGTTCATCCATTATCAGAATATCGGGTGATCTCACAATTGCCCTGGCTATTGAGATGCGCTGCTTCTGGCCCTCTGAAAGGTTAGTCCCTTCCTCTTCCAACAAAGTATTATATTTTCCAGGAAGAGATTCTATGTGCTCATGTATATCAGCAATTTTACAAGCTTTAACAACCTCATCAAATGAGGCGTTCTCATTGCCGAACTTTAGATTATCAATTATTGTACCCGAAAAAAGTTCAGTATGCTGTGATACGAATCCGATGCGTTCTCTTAAAGATCTTATGTTATATTCCGAAGCGTTTCTTCCGTCAAAGTAAACGTTTCCTGACCTGGCGTTGTAGAAACGCATGATCAAGCTCACAAGAGTAGTTTTTCCGACTCCACTTTTGCCTATTATAGCCCAATGTTCTCCGCTATTCACTTTAAACGATACATCCGTCAGAACAGGTTTACCAGGTTCATATTCGAAGTTGATATTTCTGAATTCCACTTCGCCCTTCAGTGATTTTACAGCTTCGCCGCTTTCAACATTGTCTTCCGGTATGGTATTAAAAAGAGCGGACACTCTTTCCAATGCCGCCCGCGTATTTTGAAACTGGTTCGCACTTCGGGCAAGATAATTTGCCGGTCCGTAAACAAACGAAAGATAAGACAAAAAAGCCATCAGAGAACCGACTGTCCATTCGCCCTGAATAATCAGATATGATCCGAATCCGAGAACAAAAAATCTTGCCGACATCGGCATTACCGACATAGCAAAGCTATTAAGGGAGCCTAAAACTGACTGTTCATTGGAAATTTTATTATTTTCCTCCATTACGCTTATGATATCATTTTCAGCCTTCTTCTCTTTAGAAAAGGCTTTTATGAGCGGAATAGAAGAAAAAATCTCCTGAAACATTGAACTGAATCTAGCCCCTCTTTCTCTATTGATATGACTCATTATATAACTTTTCTTCGCAAAGAAAATAGTCGCGAAAAATGGAATCGGCATAGATAATATCACTGGTATGGCCAATCTCCATTCCAGATAAAAGAGAAAACCTATACCTCCAAAGAAGCGGCAGCATTGCAGAACTATCTGAACTATAGTTCCTGAGAAAAGCCAGTTCACTCCGTTCACATCCGAAGTAAGCCTGGACATCAGATAGCCTTTGTGCGTATGGTCAAAAAAAGTTTTAGGCAGGGAAAGAATTTTGTTTATCAATTTCTGCTGAATATCCAGCGTCACCTTCTGATTGAATCTTGCAGCAAAAAATGACTGAACCTGACCTAGCAGAAATGACAGCACTGTAATACCTACAAGCAGGATAATCACAGGAATAAGCATCTTGATATGCTTATTCAGAATGACATTGTCAATCAGATAACGATTTATCAGCGGCAGAGGATAACTGAGAAATGAAGATATAATCAGGAGCCCATAAGAAAGACTGCCCATTTTCCAGTTTTTCATCACTGATGGATAAACATACTTGAGGCTGTCCCGCAGCCTCGCATATTTCCTGTCAGGTGAAATTTGATCCTCTGGCAGTTTAACCGTCAGAGATTTTTTCAGATAGGCCCAAATGTTCTTCATTCAGCTTAAAACACATTCTTGCGATTGATCAAATTTGCTTCCCGGCCGGATTCTTGATTCTGGAAAAAGTCCTGCCTTCTGAGCTTCTTCGCAGTACCATTGCGGCGCAAAAAGGTCTTTGTGCCTGTAATAATTCATCGCCACACAGGCACCAAGACATTTGTCTTTCATAAGACAATCGCCGCAAATACCGTTCAGTTTTGACGGGAGGCCTTTCCTGATATCATTTAAAACCTGATTATTATTCCAGACATCTTCAAGTTTGCATTCTTTCGCATCTCCGAATATGAGTTCAGGTACTGTCGCTCCGATACCGCAGAGAGCATACTTGCCGCTCCCCAGCACCCCGACAATGCCGAATATACCGCATTTGCCGCTCGGATGGGTAGCTATTCTTTTAAGAGGCCTGAAAGCAATAGGATGAGAATATACTACCCTGATTTTGGAGGAAGGGGCCAATGTATTCTCAACCCAGTGCCCGATGTCAATAAGTTCCTGCGTTGACAGAGTCTGACCTGCGTCGTGCATCTGTTCACCTCTTGCAGTAGGAGTAACAAGATTAAACTTCACGGATCTAGCTTTTTCTTTTTCAGCCAGCTTTACTATTCCTTCCATCTGGTTTTTGTTGAGGCTCATCACAGACATAATGATCTGAGGCCGAATCCCGACTTTAACCAGATTTCTTATGCCATTTAGCGCGCCCTCGAAACATCCTGGCACGCCCCTTACCCACTCATGCGTTTTAGAATCTGTACCATCCAGACTTACTGAGACAAAATTTCTTTTGCATTGAACAATTTTCCCTGCTATTTCAGGAGTGCATTCAACACCATTTGTTTCGATGGTCAGATGCAAACCCTGTTCCTTGATATAGTCAAGGATTTTCAGTATATCAGGATGAATAAGAGGCTCTCCCCCGGTAAGTTTGACGCCTGACATTCCAAGTTCTTTGCCCTGTCTGACAATATCTTTGAACAGTTCAAAATCCAAAGACGGCCATTTGGCATCTTTGTTTTGAAACTTAGGGGCAATCCAGCAGTGTCTGCATTTAAGATTGCACCCTTCGGTAAGATAAAAATATATTGTATTCAAATAATAGCCGCACTGAGGTTTCGGTATCTTGTTTTCCATTTTATTTTCAGTCATTATTACACTCTTTCGTTTATGAATTAATTATTTGAAATATCAGATACTAATTAAAATTCTGTTAATCCAATTAATGCCTCGTTTTTTTCAAACTCCCTAGTTTTAATTTATTTTATATTGATCTAATTCTTCAACTTATGCTCGTGTTTTTGATCACCACTTTTAACGCGTGTTCCTTTGCGGCATTACCGAAATACTCTTTTACAATTAGTTCAGTTTATTTGTTTTTGCCATCGATTTACCTGCGCCGCGAAGTGAGTCCGGACAATCCAGCCGATCTGTGTGAATTTCAATAAAAACAAGACATTCCGCTGCGGATGCTTTTGTCAACGCATCTTCGAGCTCCCCTTCCGTACGGACATCAAGCCCCAGTCCTCCTCCGAAAACGTCTACAAGCTTGTGATAGTGCCAGGGTTGAATGTCGTTATAGCTATGATCACAGATAACACGTTCAATAGTATATCCATCATTATTCATAAGAAAGATGACGGGCTTGAGATGGTTCCGGATCATTGTCGAGAGGTCCTGACAGGTAACTTGAAAAGAGCCATCCCCGATGAACAGAACGGTATGCCTGTCCGGCGCAGCAATGGAGGCCCCCAAAGTTGCTCCGACAGTATAGCCGATAGATCCGTAAAAGGTCTGTCCTATGAAAGTCGCGCCTTCCGGCATAAGCATTTCTGATGCGCTGAAAAGCGATACCCCTGTTTCGGCAATGACTAATGAATTATTTTTTATATAATGACTGATACGGTCGAAAAAACGTTTAATGGTAATTGGTTTTGCCGCATCATGCAGATACGGCTCAGTATGACGGTGTACGCAATTATTGAAGGCAGCCTGAATATCAAGCGTTGCGGGGTCTCTTCGTGAAAGTTTTTCTGTCAACCCGAGTATGAAATCATGAAGATTTATGTTCTCGTAATAGTGGTGTTTGATTTTTACAGAGCGGATACTGGCACTTATGGTTTTCGAGTCGTCGAGGTGCGTTGTGAAGCCGCCCGTGTTAAAATCGGTCATCATTTCACCAAGTTGTATGACACAATCTGCGGATTCAACTCTGTTACGTACATAGTCGCGACTCCAGTCTCCCTCGAAAAGACCTATAAATTGAGGATGCTGCTCCGAGAGAACCGTTTTGCCGAGCATCATAGTAGCATAAGGAAAGCCCGTTTTATCGATAAATCCGGCAAACTCCTTTTGTAACTTGAAGCGTATTAACTCCACTCCGCCGATCACCACTGGTTTTTGTGCAATATGCAGCATTTCAAGAGCTTCACGGATCGCCTCCTGAAGCGCATCATGATCACTGGAAACGGGCGGAGGAAAGATGAAAGCGTCAGGCCGTTTACACTTCATTGTCACCACGTCAGAGGGAAGACTGATGTAAACCGGTTGCTGGTGAGAAAGACACGCCGACAATACGCGATCTATTTCAGCCGGGGCTGTCTCGCCGGAAGCAAGCTGTGTTGAGGCAATGGTTATTTTTTCGTACATCCTCAAAGGAATCTGATAATCGCCCAAGGTATGATGCAGGAGCAGTCGTGTGCGGAAATGAATCGTCGTGGGTGCGCCGTTAATCAGGATAACCGGCACTCTTTCGGCGAAAGATCCGGCCACACCGTTGATAGCGCTCAATTCTCCAACTCCAAAGGTTGTTGAAAATGCCCCGATGCCCCGAATACGTGCATAGCCGTCTGCGGCATAAGCAGCATTGAGTTCATTGCATGTGCCGATATATTTTACGTCACTTTTTATTACCTGATTGAAGAATCCCATAACAAAATCTCCGGGCACACCGAAGAGATGATCCGCTCCGATCTCCTTGAGACGGATCAGAAGGTATTCAGCAACTGTGATTTCCTGACTTATCATGCCGTTACATTCTTCCTGTTTTTGGAACATTTCTCTAAACCGATACTCTGTAAAGTTAAAAAAACCTCCGTTTTCCTATTTTATCTCAGCTTTTCAACCAAGACTCAAATTTTGATGATGCTTTAGACGCCGCATACAGTTTTTTCATGTCACTATTTTTAAAAAACCCAGTAAGAACTGTAAACGTTGCGACTGACTTCTCTATAATTCTTTTACAGTAAAGATACGGCAGAATTCCCCAGGAATATTCCCTGTTGTATAGCCTACAAATTTTTCTGGGACTCATAAGATACTCAAAAATCAATAGCGGATTTAAAGTCAGGATCAGCTTAGTTAATGCACTAACGGCATTATATGTATAGTTGTCTGCGCCGATTCCCGTAAAAAGTTGATTTATCAGCAGTTTTTTATTAAAATCAGCAGGCTGGATTTTTCTCAGGAAATGTTCCGGGATACTTACACCCAGCAGTTTATCACATAAATAAAGAGCTGAAAAAAGACATTTAGTATTACCCCACCAATCTTTAGAAGACGCCAGCGATAAAAGTTTTTCCCAATCAATTTTATGTCTGGAACAAATTTCATTGATATCATTCAATACAAGAAATGATGATATAAACAAATCACAACCTTTGTGAACAGACAGATGCAATAAAATATCTTCGGGAGAAAGTACTTTTGTTTTCAGATCGCCGATACTGACACTTTCAGAGCGAGACCAGATATCTTCTATGTTTTTAGAATTGTAAAGTTCATGGATATTCCAATGAAGTTCGATAGGAATACAATCAGCTTTTACTAAACAGGGATAATGTCCGTTTATGGAATAAATATCAAAATCGTAATAGTTTGCATTAGATGAAACATACCCATTTTGAATTAATATTTCATAAGTCTTTTTAAATTCAGATTTCTGTATAAGCACATCTATATCACACATCGGCCTCAAAGCTGAATTGAAATAGACCTTTTCAGCCAGATGAGAACCTTTAAGAAGTATGTGATTAACATTATGATCATTAAATATTCTTATAAGTTCAAGAAGCTGTTTTTTCCTTCGCATGTCCCTGACTTCATGAACCAGATAATCAGTCCGTAATGTCGTTCTCAAGGCAACAGGCAAAGGAATTTTATGAGAGTTGAGCTTGCAGTATAATAGCGGCAGGAGATTGTTCTGCCAGGCAATTTTATAAATAGATGACCAATCTTCAGAAGACATGCCGCTTATATCCAAGAGCTCCTTTTCAGATAAAGAACTTCTGAGAATACCGCAAAAAATATTTTCTATTCTGTTCATCATATATTTTTAAAGCTCCTTTTCAATCTGTTCCCAGAATGCGCCGGTCAGGCTGATGTGAAGCAGGTGTATGGGTATATCACGGGACAATGCACAAATGTTATTAAACTGTTCCATATGCAATGCGTGACGTTCTTCCTTGCTCAGGCCCGCGGTCATGAACCTTGAGACTTGTCCCACGCACTTCCCAAGCAGGCTGACAGTCTGCCCCGAGCCTACCCGTTCTATCCGGTCTTCAAACGCCTGAGTCAGGAAAAAAATGCCTTTGAGCGGCACAGCTTTCTGTACGTCCCAACTACCGCCTGATCCATCGTCCTGAAAGCGGCTCCATGTGGGCCATGGATGTGCCCAATAGCTCCCTTGCTGATCCCGCACCACCAGAGTCGCGTCATCACAAAGAGAGCGCCACGGGGCCGGAAGCCGATTGCTGGCAGTACTCTTTCCGGTTCCGCTTGGTGCAGTCAGAATCACACCGATTCCGTTCCGTTCAGCTAGCGCGCCATGGATGAGGATGCCTCCCTTGACCTGCGCTTCGCGAGCAAAAATAAGCGATAATCTCAGAAGATGGACATACGGTCCTTCCCACTGATCGCATGGGCTTAAAATACAGACTACAACACCATCATTTTTTGAGGCCAGAGGGACAAAGTAATTCACCGCAGACGAGTGTGCGGCAACCTGAACTAGAAGTCGGCATATTTTGCCTTGATGCGAAGGTGCGGTCGAGGCTGGTGTCGCGCATAGCTGCATCGCGCGTCCCAGTTGTGAAACGATGGCTGCGGCTTCCTCGTCCACTGCAACAATTTCCCAACAGCTTCCATCCGCCAGAACAAAGTTATACCGCACTCCCTGCATCAGTTGCTGGTTCATGCTTTCCTGCCATTCGTTCAAAAATTGTCGGTTCGCCTGATCTCTGGCTTGCTGTTTCGGAAGCACCTTTCCATCCACAAACAATTGAAATGGCCGTTGGATATGCCATTCTTGACTTTGCTCATTGTATCGTCCGATAACACGCTGTCCCATCAGAAGCTGAAAGTACTCCTGAGTCCGGCTGTGAAAAACAACAACTCGCGGACGGAATCGGACAGGCAAAATCCGCATGAACGCTCCCCGGTAAGATAGAGACTGATAGATGGGGTGCAGGAGAGGAGAAACTCCACGGTCTATGACGCGGCGACGGCGAAGCCAGAAGCTTGTCAGCCTGCCCAGTATCCCGCCCGCAATCTTCCGCCGCTTCTGACCGCGCAACGCGGCCACAACCTGACCTTTAATGTTCTTCGGCTGTAAGAGAGCAGCATCCTCATGAGTATTGTTGTCTCCTAACGTAGATATACCTTCCGCTGTCACACGAACAATACGGTGTACGACGCCCTGATTAGACTCCGTCCGCAGAAAAAAGACCACATCGCCTACGCGAAATGGCCTCTTGTCATAAGGAAAAATTTCCATGATCTCCGGCTCGCGCAGAGTCGGATTCATACTGGGACCGACATAAACAGCAAAAAACATGGCGCCGGAAACATGTTCGCTGCTATTCTGCGACCCTGCAATAGAATCGGCAATAGAGACAAGTGAAGACGATAATTTAATTATAATTTCTCCCCTCAGTTGAATTTGCAGCGGCACTGCTGACGGTGATAAGCAAAGACTATCACCGGAAAATCTGGTCTATTGGGATGCTGATGCAATACTGCCACCGTCCTTAAGAAACCGTCTTAAACATGCATCCGGACTGGGGTGGTCAATCTTACCTGTTAAGGAGTAGGCCAATCCCGGACAGTTGCCTGTGCAATAAGGGATGTATGGACAGCCAGCACAGAATTCAAATCCGCTCAGCGGAATTGTATACCGGTTGCGAAGTTTGTTCAGGTCCGGACTGCTTTGCCATACTTCTACCAGAGAATCATTATTGATGCGCCCTAATTCGAGATGAGCTAACATGCTGCAGGGAATAATTACGCCATCAGCGCGTACAGAAATTTTGTTGGTCGGGCAGCCGCACGCAGTGAGATGTCCACCATTGTGAAAGGCTGGCTTGCCCTGTATTCGTGCCTCTTCCATCCGGTGCCACATGCGTCCGTCCGTCAATGGTCCGGCTTGCGCCGAGATACGTCCATTATATTTAGCACTTAAACGCTTTAAGGTCTCAATGGCCTCTTGCCGGTCCTCAATGCCTAGCATTATATCATCAGCATTTGCGCAGCATGTGCCCAAATACCCTGCGGAATTGATACTGAAATTGGGTAAGCCCAGTTCGTTTAGAAGGAAGTGAGTGATGTTCTCCAGATCATGGACATTATTCCGATGAATAGTAACTCGCACTGCCACATTGATCCGATGCCGTTGCAGAGTCCTTATACCTCGTATTGCCCCCACAAAAGAGCCTTTCCCGCGACAGGAGTCGTGAACTTCTGCGCAGGAACCATCTACCGACACCTGAACATGGTCGCAGCGACCTGTACTGGCGATGATGGCGGATATTTTATCGTTAATAAGCACGCCATTGGACAGGAAGGAGAAGCGCATCCGGTTACGGACAACACCCTCTATAAATTGCGGAAGATCTTCCCGTATAAACGGCTCTCCGCCTGCCATCGTGACTCTCATCACGCCAAGCGTTCCCAGTTCATCGAAAAACTTAAGCCACTCTTCCACAGGAAGGTCCCGATACTCTACCGCCGGGTTGTTGAAGAAGTAGCAATAACGGCAACGAAGATTACAACGGGCAGTGATTTCAATGTCTACGTTACGCGGAACACGCATAACCCTTGACGCCGCAGGCGATGCCTTGTCATTGGATTCTGTAGATATCATTACGTCCTTTCCAGTTCGAGCCCCACAAAACCTTTTCTAGCCAAAGTGCTGACGAAGTCGGTGATTTCTGTAATGACAGAATCAGGAGTGCCCTGAAAGCTGTTTTTGATCTCCGAAATTATATGACCGAGGCTTCTCTTGCCATCCATCAATTTCCATATTGCAACACCGACCGGATTGGTTCCCACGGCAGCAGTAGTATCAGGATTGAAGAGTACGGCCCAGTCGTCGAATTCCTCCCGGAGTACAACAATCGGATTGGCAATCGGTTTATTAGTTTGATCCATGAACATCTCCCATATATTATATTAGTGACAACAAATCTGAAGCTATTTTCGGTCTGGATAAACATTCTCACTGAAAATAGCATCAGCAAGCAGACAAGCCGCAGCGGCTTATTACAGCCGCTGTCGTTAGTGGTCTGTTATGTATTAATCCGCACCGCCGGCAGTACATGCGCCGGTTGCAGCAGTGCCTGCCGTACAAGCCGTAATAGCGTCAGTACCTTCCGAGCATGCATTGAGCGCATGAACTCCGGCAGTACAATCCGTATCCGCAGCAGTACCCGCAGTACAAGTAGTAGTAGCAGTAAGACCGGCAGTACACGCAGCCGGACCGGGAACCTCAGCAGCACCTGCCGTACATCCGCCCGCTTCAAGAGCACTGGCAGCGCAGTCCACAACATCAGCTGCGCCGGCAGTACATACAAGAGGAACAACGGCACTTCCGGTAGTACAGAGTCCGGAACCTTTGGCCATCTCCCCCAAAGGTACAATGATTGGTCTTTCGTACTTTAATTTTTCATTAGCGTTTTGATTCGACATAATCACTCCCATTTTAATATTTATTATTTTTATGCTGAAAATTTAGTCTTGCGGAATACGCTGTACCATCGATCTTAATTTCGATTACTGATCAACCCTCCTTATCAAAGTTATCTGCTCCCCCTTGAAACAGCCGTTCTATTTACTGAACGGACTGTACCCTACAACTTCAGGATAATATTCGGAGTAAAATCCACGGATTACCTTCTCAAGGTTTTTAGCATCCATTTTCCATGTCATAGAAGGACATCCCAACGCTTCTTTGGTATTTTCGACATCGAAAATAATCTGAGATGAAAAATACGGAAGGAAATCAGACAGGCATTTCTGCACCATCCTTTCGACCGGGTTCGGATCAGCAACTTCGGCTTCAAGCGTCACGCCATTTATTCCAAGAGCTTCACCAACAGCAACTTCAATCATCTCTGTGGTTACCGGACTGTTTCCTGTAATATGATATGTTTTATTATTAACGGTCTTGTTCAGGAATATCTCGACAATGGAGTGCTGCACATAATCAACAGGGACAAAATAAATCTTGTCGGAAGAAGACGCCTTGAGCCTGAAATTGAGCGATACTTTTTCGGCAGGACTGATCTGCATTTTTGAACAGCGGTGTTTTTTGAGTTTCGCCAAAAATTCCAAAACCCTGTAAAACGCGAGAGGCTTCCTGATCCTTCCGTCCTGAATCCTTCCCACGACAATCGAGGGTCTATATATAGTGAAAGGTATACCCGACTCTCTGACAAGCTGTTCAGCCATGAATTTGCTTTTTTCATAGGAATTGTTGAAATCTTCCGCCACGAGTTCGTCTTCAAGAGCCATGCCGTTGTACTTTCCTGCAACATAGGCAGTACTCACAAAATGGAACGCCTTTATTTTAAGTTTCCGCGCTAATTCAAGCATCTTTTTAGTGCCTTCATAGTTTATCCTGAAAGTCCTGCCCTCCGGGTCTTTGCCGAAATTAACATCTGCCGCACAATGGAAAAAAACTTCAACACCTTTAAGTCTCTCCAGCAGTTCTATTTCATCCATGAATGAAATATCGCCATCAATAACTTCTATGCGTTTCAATATGGAACAGGCAAGCTCGGGTTTGCCATCAAAAGAACATTGGTCTTGAATTACCTGACTGACCCTCTTTTGGGCGCTAACCACATCTGAGCCCCTTGCAAGCACAATTATTTCCATATCATTACGCTCAAGAATCATTGATGAAAATGCGCTGCCGATAAGGCCTGTTATTCCTGTAACAAAAATTTTAGACATCAAGCTCCTTCCGGTTACATGCAAATGCAATCATCACGATTTCCTGATTCATAATTAAGCATCTCTTTTTGTTAATTTTCTCGATCGCATAGCCGATCCTCTCTGCATAAGTAATATAGTCCATTTCCAAATCTCTTGTTATGGGGTAAAACCCCACCTCTATATGGGGTAAAACCCTACCTCTATATGGGGTAAAACCCTACCTCTATATGGGGCAAACCCTGCCTCTATATGGGGTAAAACCCTACCAGGTCTTTGACCGTAGTGTCCAGAAACTAAATCTTGTGATTTGACGGATTGATTTGAACTCAAATCATCCGTCAACTTGTCTGTTGTCCGTCATTTTATGATTTTTGAAAAAATGGACTTATGTTTGTTTTTGAAGAATGCCAAAGCATCCGTGATTTTCGAACTTGTACTACAAGGTGATTATCACAAATTCAAAAAACTCCCTCTTATCTTACAGGAATTTTGACCTCAGTGAATTGTGACACCCGAGGATTTACCTTACCCGGAAAGGTTTCATTTTGAGACTTACAGTTTCAATCATCTCCTTTACAATATTGGCTCAGTGCCAGATTAACGGATAGGCCGGGGTGTGATGGCATTAAAATGTGGAATTTTAAGAATAAAAATTTGAAAAAAAACATGCAATAGATATTTTAAACATTTTCACTTTCAATAAAAACAAGAGGGGTTAAATGGATACCTGGAAATTTACGAAAAAAGCCGGACTTAAGTCGAAAACAATCATCATTGCAACGATAGTTTCACTGCTTCCAATCTTATCCATTCCAGCACAGAACACCCCACAGGAAAATCCGCCCCCCGACAAAAAAGAAACCGTAACACAGGATTATTCCAAAGGCTTTGCTGTATTCTACAAACTGGGTCTGGCCGACGTGAGCAAAGCTGAATATATCAACCTCAATTCCAGAGTGCTCCAGTTGCTCTATCCATTGGTACAGAGGCCCTTTCAGACTAAGGGAAACGCCTGGCTCTTAAAAGGAGAAAATGGCACTTCTCCCGCGTCATTTATCGTTTTCAACGCTGTATCGCTGGAAGCCTATGATGGCAGGAAACTCTTCGAAGAATTCAAGAAAAAGAGTAAAAAAGACAGTAAGCTGGACCCTAGAAAAGAATATCTGGAATTTCTGGCGGAAAATAAGTCAAAAGTTATGGCATTTTGGGAAAAAGTCGATATAAAGGAAGATATCGAAGGCCTGCTTTCCCAACTGGCAGAAATGGATAAAGACAACTTCTCATACCAGAAAGAGCTGACTGGCCCGGCCTTCCTTTACGCGATACAGATTTACAGCAAAGGATTCAAAAACGAAGCCAATAAAATAATTTCACGTCTCTTTGAACTGGCCGGAGACAAAAAAATAGTCCTTCTCTCTGCAATGAGTTGTCTTGCGAACCAGCAATACGGACAAGCCCTCTTCGATTTGGAGGAAAACGGTGATTGGAAAAAATTTGGAACCGCTCTCGAGCTGCTTCTAAAAAAATATCCTCAGGGCTGGATAGCAGCCCCCGGCATCAAACTTTTGCAGGAAATGGTGCAAAAACAGATTGCAAATCCGGTCCCGCCTGAAATAAAAGGCGAAGGCGTAAGCGAAGAAGACAAAAAACTCGCAGCCGAACTTCTCAGTGTCAAGGAAATACCACGTTCCGGCGACATTGACTGGCTCTTTCCTGAAAATGAAAAACTGAATGAATTTCAGGACGAAACCATCAAAAAAATCATGTCCAAAGGCATGAAAGCCATTCCTATGTTGATTGCCCTCCTGAAAGATGACTACATGGTCCGTGTATCCGGAAATCAGAACTATTTCAGAACAGGCAACGATGAAAAAAGCGCGGAAGGAAGTCTTTCAATGATCCCGCATCCAATTAAAAGAAAGGACATTGCCAAAGCTTTACTGCTTCAGTCAGTTACTCTTTCAGAAAAGAGTGAAGACTTCAATGTTATGGCGTTGAATGACGAGCAGCTCATAGAAATCTGCGGAAAATGGTATGAAGAAATAAAAACAAAAACGCCTGACGAACTGTCTTTATATTATCTTAAGAATGGCCTTAACCATCAGAAATATTTTGCCATAATGTCGCTGATGAAAGGAGATCTGAATAAAAAATCTCCCGTCATTGAAGAATTTTTCCTGAACATAAAAAAAGAAGAACTCATGTCTTTTCTTGAAGGCGGTCCCTTGTCCGAATATGTCGTAAAACGGAAAAAAGCGGCCATTCCATTCGTCGAAAAACTGAAAGCTAAATTCAAGACCGAATTGGCCGCGGCCGAGGAAGATAAGAAAAAAGAAAAGAAAGACCTGACAAAGAAAAAAGATACAACCGTTAAAGTCGATGAGGACGAAAAAGACGGCGATTCCGATTCGTTTCTAAACGATCCTCTGGCCCGGAAAAATCTGAAGAAATGTCTGGACTCATTAACTGAACTTGCGAAAGAAAAAAACGCAAAACAGATTGTTGATGAGATGTTATCGGACAAAAAGAAACTGAAAGACCGCACCGCATATTCTCAGCTGATGTCCGTGCTGAAGGAAATGGACAGAGACGAAGCATTGGGGCTGCTCCTTTATGCGACCTTAAAAACTGGAGACAACATACCTGCAAAAGGTTCTTTTATTTCACTAATCGCAATGGTCGGCAGAATAGATGAATACCCGTCAGAGCAGGAAAATAAAAAAAATAAAAAACCTCTCTCTCTCGAAAAAAATGCTGAGGCATGGAAAAAGCTGCTTGCCGATAAAACGATGCTCAGAAATTATAAAATAAATGTTCTTGCCGCTCTATTTATAGAAAATCTCTACGGGAACAAAGAAAATCTGCAAAAACTCAGCAACCTTCAAAATGTTCTTGGAGAAAGATGCAACTCAATTGTAATGAAACGAGCGGAAGAACGGCTTGCCGGAAAG
This sequence comes from Lentisphaerae bacterium GWF2_44_16, assembly GCA_001803225.1. GTDB lineage: Bacteria > Verrucomicrobiota > Lentisphaeria > Victivallales > GWF2-45-14 > GWF2-44-16. Next base: position 14,176 of record MHBF01000011.1, read on the forward strand.
ACAGAAAAGGAATTGACTCCTTATCCTGAAATCAAGGATCTCGACGAAGAGGCAAGTAAAAAACTTGTTGCAAGTCTGGAAAAAGCGTTAGCTGAGAAAAAAGTCAAAGAATTCATGAACTCCATAGGAGATAGTGAATTTGCCGCACTTCCCAAGCTTGTTTCTAAAAATCCGAAGCTTAACGCGGGATTTAGAGACTATGCGAACCGCATTGTCAGTGCCAAATCCCAAATCAAGGGAGAGGAAAAGGCGCTGGACGCCTTTAACAACACTGTGCTTGACAGAAAGACCGTTGACAAAATTCAGGATTACTGCAAAAAACTTACGGCTGAAAAAAAGTTGTTTGCCTGCAATATAATGAAAAAGCCGTTATTTGGAGGTGTCGATATAGAGCTATCCGACCCGGGCGAGTACATGGAAATGCCGGAAAACAGACGGGAAGAGAATAGCAATATTCCCCTTTATATGAGCGGCGGTGTAAGCGTAGGCTCCAATTACGCACACGCACAATGGGAAATTTCCGCTAAGAACGAAAAAGAAGGCGGGAACGAAATTGTCGTGAACGGCAAAAAAATCAAATTGGAAAAAGCTGACGAAAGAGGAATGAAAAGATCCAAACAGTCTCAGGATAAATTTTTGAAATGTCTCGAAAAAGCTTTCGGAGATGAGGCGGATTCCACGGACATTATTATTATAAACTATGGATATATGCATTATTAAGTGGAGAAGAGCATGACCAATAATATGGAAAAATGGGAAAGCTGCGGAACGAAAATAAGGCACCTGAAAGATGAAATCGCAAAAGTAATCGTCGGGCAGGACGAAATAATAGAACAAATGCTGACGAGTCTTTTTGCGGGAGGGCATTGCCTCATAATAGGAGTTCCAGGACTTGCGAAAACCTTGCTGGTCAGCACCTTGGCGAAAACTCTCGGGCTTTCTTTTAACAGGATACAGTTCACGCCGGACATGATGCCATCGGATATTCTCGGGTGCGAAATATTGCAGGAAACAGACGGGCGCAACCGACAGTTTAAGTTTGTCAAGGGGCCTGTTTTCGCAAACCTCATATTGGCGGACGAAATAAACAGGACTCCGCCCAAAACTCAGTCGGCATTGCTTGAAGCGATGCAGGAAAAACAGGTAACTGCCGCAGGCAGGAGCATGCGGCTCGAAGAGCCCTTCATAGTATATGCTACGCAGAATCCGATTGAACATGAAGGAACCTATCCTCTGCCCGAAGCGCAGCTTGACCGCTTTTTCTTCTCTCTCAATATCAACTATCCCAAAATGAACGAAGAGCGCGAGATAGTTTTGAGGACGACGGGAAAAGTGCATTATGAACCGCAGAATGTGCTTTCGATAAATGAAGTGCTCGAATTCCAGAATATTGTTCTTGACATTCCAGTACCGGAGAATGCTCTCGATTATGTACTGAAGCTGGTACAGGCTTCCCGGCCCGAAGCCTCCGGAGACACCGAATCGTTTATCAAAAAGTATGTGGCCTGGGGAGCGGGTCCGCGCGCCTCGCAAAATCTTATACGTGCCGCAAAAGCACTTGCGTTGCTTAATATGAATCCGTCGATATCGATAGAGGATATCCGTAAATCCGCGCTCCCGGTACTGCGTCACAGAATCATACCGAATTACAATGCGGTCGGCGAAGGTATAACGGTGGAAGACATTATCAGCCACCTTCTGGAAAATGTAAAGTGACGAAGAATAGATTCAAATATCTCGATCCTGAAGATATCCGCAAGCTTTCTAGCTATGAATTTGCGCCCAAGCTGCTGGTGGAAGGCTACCTGGCGGGACGGCACATATCTACTTCGCGCGGGCTTTCGACAGAGTTCATGGACTACCGTCAGTATGCGGAGGGGGACGACCCTGGCATGATAGACTGGAAAGTCTTTGCGCGCACCGAAAGATATTATGTGAAGACTTATCAGCAGGAGACGAACACCTGCTGTTACATTTTTCTGGACAGCAGTGCGTCGATGGATTTCGGTGCAAAACTTACGAAGCTGGAATATGCATCGTTTTTTACGGCGGCGCTCTGTTACCTTGTGACGAAGAGCGACAATCAAATCGGACTTCAGATATTCGACAATGCTATAAGACATTATTTCCCCCCGGGCAGTACTGGCGCGCATCTGAGGAATCTTATGACGGCACTTGAAAAAAACTCCGCAGGTTCGAAGACCAGCCTTTCCACAGCCCTGAAAAAATCGTTTCCCCTGCTTAAACGGCGCGGAACACTTATAGTTATTTCCGATTTTTTTGACGATCCGGCGGCGATATTCCATGCGCTGAGTCCTTATCTGCACAAAGGATTCAAGGTATATCTCTTCCACATACTTGACCGTGAAGAACTGGAGCTGAAGCCGGACTCGCTCACGCTCTTCCGCGACATGGAAAGCGGCGAGCGGATAAGCGTGCATACCGGAGAAATAAAGGAAGCCTACCGCAAAGCCATATATGACTACATGGACAGACTTCGCGAGATGGCTTTCCTTAAAAAAGTGGATTATATGGCGGCATTCACAGATACACATTATTTCAAACTTTTCGACAGGCTGCTTAAGTGAATATAATATTTTCCAACGCATATATTTTTCCATTTCTCCTCCTGCTCGCGCTACCCTTGCTTCTGCACCTTCTCGCAAGAAAAAAACCGCCTCTTTACGATTTCAGTTCCCTGGAGTTCATCAGAAAAATAGTTAAGCACAGCATCAGAATGAAACGGCCCAAAGATATCTTATTGCTGGTGCTGAGAACACTCTTCGTGCTTTTCATTGTGTGGCTTTTTCTGAAGCCGCTCTTTTTCGGTAAAGGACTTCCGGGAGCCTTTAGCGGCAGCAGAAATATAGTGATAATAGTGGATGCTACCGCCTCGATGAGATACATAGAGGCCGGACAGACGCGTTTTTCAATGGCCTGCGCGGAAGCGTCCGAAATACTTTCCGGACTCGGAAAAAACAGCAAGGCAAACGTCATCTGGCTGAAGTTAAGGCCGCAGGGCATATACCCCGGTCCCTCCCTGAACAAAACCTATATCCAGGAATGTCTGGCAAAAGCCGACGCAAACAGTGAAACAGGAGACCCCGCTACAGCGTTTGAACTTGCCTTGAAAATGCTCGAAGGAACAGACGGCGCAAGGGAAATATGCATAATATCCGACTTCCAGAATTCGCAGTGGGAAAGCTTCAAACCTGTTACACCCGGAGGAGTCAAGCTTATATCGGTGAAAGTCGGGAACGGAAACGCGGCTAACCTGGCCGTTACGAGAATATTTGTGGAACCGGCTTTTCCGCTTGCCGGCGAAGAAGAAAAAATATATGCGGAAATAAAGAACTATTCTTCCGAACCGCGTAGAACTACAGTCTTCTTTCAGTTGGGAGGTTTGAGAAAAAATATGAGCGTGATGGTCCCGGCCTGGGGAACTGCGAGTTCGGCCTTCAGAATTGACGGGAAAAAGGCGGGGACTTATACACTTGAAATATCGATAGGCGAAGATCTTTTTCCCGAAGACAATCAGCGATGGGCTTTCCTGAATGTCGCCCCGGCACTCAAAATAGGGGTCTGTGAAAACTCAAAAGAAAATATGACCGCAAAATTCTGGCTTCGCGCACTGAACGCCGTTTCGTGGATAAACGCTGAAAGCATTGCTCTCAATGATGCCGACGCTATAAAAAAATGTGATATAATCATGCTTGCGGGCTGGGACGGAAGAATGGCGGAAACCCTGAAAGAATTCCTTGCCTCCGGAGCGGGCGTTTTCTGCATGCCTGCTGAAGGAATGCCGCTCCAAAGCCTCTCGGAGCTCTCCGGATTGAAAAAAACGCAAGCGGGCAAAGCTCTCCTCGAAAATCTTTCAGAGCCGCTCGGACTTCAGATAAGCGCTCCCGGGGACAAAGTCTTCAGCATATTTTCAGAAGGAACGTATGGAAATCCCGCGGGAGGAACTTTTCACCGGCGTTTCAATATCAATGCGGGAGGCGAAGTGCTTCTGAGATACCGGGACGGAATTCCGGCATTGACGCGCAACCGTAATAAAGGTACTTTTTATTTCTGGAACATGGCGCTTGACGGCAAAGACGGGGCATTTGCAAAAAGACAGCAGTTCCTTCCATTTCTGGCTGAACTTCTCCTGGACGCGCGACCGCTTATAGGCCGTACGGCAAAACACTATATGCCCGGAGAAGAAGCACAGCTTAAACTGAGCCCGGAAATGGCGGGCCGCGAAATAAAATTGTTTTCTCCTGAAAGCAAATTATGCAATATTAAAAACAGGATAAGCGGGAATTGCGCTATATTGTCAGGAGTCCTGCAATCATGCGGAGTATACTGCTGGAAAAGCGGGGAGAATATTATCGAAAGAACAATCGTCAACTTTCCGCAGATAGAATCTGATCTGAGAACTGTTTCATCGAAAAAAATAGAATCGTTCGGGATATTGTCGGAAAGCGGAAGCGTAAAACTTCTGCATGAAGGGCTTGAACTGTGGCCGTTTATCCTGGCGGCAGTGATGGCACTCTTGCTTTTGGAGGGACTTGTAATGTTGTGGGCGGAAAGAAAATGAATCCTCTTATACCAATAGAATATGCATTAATTCTGACAGCGCTCTTTGTTTTCATTGCCGTATGGATGGGCTGGAAATCTTCAGGCGGCGCAGGAACCGGAAAGCGCTTGACAATCACTGCTCTGAGAGGGGCGACAGCTTTACTGCTAATGCTTATCGCTCTCAATCCCGGCAGATGGCGGCAGGAGGACAGCGGCAGCGAAAAAAGATGGGCTGTTATGATTGACCGCAGCCTGAGCATGGATGTGAAAGATGAGAAAGGCGGTATGAGCCGCTGGGAAAAAGCGCATACATGCCTGATGAAGATAGACCAATTTGCAGGAATGCCGAAAGATTACTATACATTCTCGGCGGGACTTGAGGAAAAACTCAATAGTCCTGAGGATATGAAAAAATTAAAAGCGGATGGAGCTTCGACCGATATAACAGGGACAGGAGAGAAGCTTATCGATATTTATAAGGCTGGAAGATCGGGATTGGCGGGGATGATAATAATTTCCGACGGACACCAGATCGCGCCATCGAAAGAAGGCGAATTCGCGCTAAGGGCTAGGGCAGAATGCATGCCCGTATACGCGTTTGTACCCGGAGGGAAAGTACCGGGCAAAAATATTTCAATAACGGCTTCAAGGCGTTATTACACTGCGTTCATAGGAGAAACGTTAAGTATCCAGACGTTCGTGAAAAACACGAATATGGGAAATACAGGAATATCTCTGGAACTTTCATGCAACGGGAGAAATCCCGAAACCAAAAAATTGCAGATAGAAAACAATTCCACCGCGGAATGCGAATTCAAAATGAAGTTTCCCCAAAAGGGAATATACAGAATAACATTGTCCGCAGGCCATATCGCCGGCGACGGAGTGCAGGACGACGACCAGACCGAGATAATGGTCTCGGTCATCAATGAAAAAATAAACATCCTCATGATAGAGGGACAGCCGTTCTGGGACAGCAAATTTCTCTCCCAGGCACTTCGCAAAAACCCGAATATCAATCTTACCAATATCTACCGGCTCTCTGAAACACGTTATTTCGAAGTCAAAACAGACGAAAGCGGCGCATCTGAATCCGAAGTTCCCATATTCCCGGACAATATAAAAGACCTTGCAGCGTTCGACATAGTCATATTCGGCAAGGGCATAGAATATTTTCTCAACAACAAAAGGATAAATCTGCTAAAAGTTTATCTTAAGGATTCAGGTGGCGCTTTACTTCTCGCAAGGGCAAAGCCTTATTCGGAAAACTTGCCCGGCTTTGAAACTCTCGAACCCGTAAAATGGGGCGAAGCCGTCAGCAGGGAATATCGTTGGGAACCGACTGAAGCAGGAACCGCAAGCGGTATTTTCGGCGATTTTCTTCCCGGAATAAACAACAGGATATGGAACGAACTCCCGATGCTCAAATACGCATACAGATGCCCCGAGTTAAATTCATTTTCAGAAGTACTCGCGCAGGGAAAAGTAAGTTCCTCTTCCGGCGCGGGTTCCAGTTTCCCTGTCCTGATTTCGAGAAAGTACGGCAAGGGAATAGTTACCGCGCTCAATTCGGAAGGACTTTGGACATGGGACTTCTTTCCGTCTGGAAAAGGGAACGGCGCGTTCTATGGAGAATTCTGGCTGCAGTTGATACACTGGATGGCAAGGCATTCTGACTATCTGCCCGGATTTAATATGGCGCTCCGTCTCAACAAAACATCCGTCCTTCCCGGCGAACCGGTAACGGCTCTTATATCCGCAAGGGATACAGCTTCAGAAAAATCAGATATTCTCATCAATGTCTTCAAAAATTCACAGCTTATTGACTCAATAAAACCTGTCTTCGATGAGGACGGAAGTTCAGGAAGCGCTATCATAGTCCCTGGAAAAACGGGAATACTTACGGTGGAACTGCGTTACAAAGAGAATTCGAAAGATATGACGCTTCACAGTATGCTTTTTGTGAAACGTCCCCCGGAAGAGGGTGACGAGTTGAGCGCCGATCCCGCATTCCTGAAAAAAATATGCGAGGACAGCGGAGGAAGGCTTATCGCCAATGATGAAATTGAGTTCATGAAAAAAGAAAAGGATATCCTGCCGGAACAAGGTAATGCGGTATGGATTCCGTTATGGGATAATTGGATGCTTCTATGCGTTATAGTTTTCCTTGCAGGGGCCGAATGCTTTATCAGACGGAGAAACGGAATGTTATGAGAAAGCAGGCTTACAATAATTTTTATAGAAAATTCAGCAGTCTTGAGAAATTCAGAAAAACGGCTCTGCTGGCATCAGAACTCATAAGGTCGGCCGGGTCCTTCGTCCTCCTCCTCGCGTTTTATATCGTTGCCGATTATTTTCTGGCATTCCCGAACGAAGCTCTACTTTTTCTCGACTGCCTGTTCGGGCTTTTCATAATAGTAGCCTTTGGGACAAGAGCGCTGAAAATAGTTCTGCTTTCAAGAGCGGACTCTGCCGCGTTTTTGGACACAGTCGCAAAAAACAAAAGGCGGAGCATTCTCAGCGCTTACGAACTTGAAAAACGGCTTTCCGTCTCCTCTGGAACTGATAAAGACAGTTTCGAACAGTATCTCATATCTAAAACAGCGGAGGACGCAAGCAAAGTCATGGACAAACTGACTCTGAAGGACATCCTTCCCACGGAACTTCTGAAAAAGATAAGCTTACGGTTTTTTATCGCTCTTGCCGTTTTTGCCGTGATAGCGCTGGCGGGTTTTAACGCGTCGAGAACGATTTTGGCAAGAATCTTTTCTCCGCTGAAAGACATCCCTCCGTACAGCCGCTATATTTTCAATGTCAATCCATCGGAACCGGAAGTCCTTTACGGCGACAATCTTGAGCTTTCAGCGCGCATAAATGGGTCACCGCTCAAATCGCAGGTCTGGTTCTGTACAAGGGACGGAGGCAAGGTTCGCCGAAGTGCGTGTTTCAGGGAAGGACCAGATTCTGTCGCGCAAAAAATAGAAAAAGTAACCGCTCCGCTGGAATTCTGTTTTGCGACGGGCCGGGCGCGCAGCCGCTGGCACAAGGTAAAAATCCTCTTCCAGCCGAAAGTCATGCTCGCAAAGGTACTCGTAAACTCCCCATCGTACAGCAGAATACCGCCACGGTCATTTATCGCTGGTACCGAGGATATCAGGGGACTGAAAGGTTCGGACCTGGAGCTTAGCATCGTCAGCAACAGACCTCTTTCGGGCGGACGGCTTACCATTAAACCGGAAAACAGCGCGGAAAGCCTCTCTGTCAACGGTGAAAAAACTTCTCCAAATACCGTAACTTTCCGCTGGAAGCTGAATTCCCCGGCAAAGCTCGAAGCTGATATTCTCGACCAGATCGGCACAAAATCAAGCAAACCGCTCGTCCTTAAGCAGGCTATTTCCGAAGACCTTCTGCCTGAAGTTTCAATCTCTGAGCCGGGTCCATTCATGTTAGCCACGCCAGGAGTGAAAATATCATTCAGAGGAACCGTCAAGGATGACATCGGCTTGAGAAAAATAGAACTCGTAAAAGCACTTTTCGGATATCATGACCGCATCGCCAGGCTGGGGACCCCGGACTACAGCAAGGAGGAAAACATCGCTTTCGATATTGATTTTGCGCGTCTAGGCGTAGAGCCCGGCCAGACACTGGAATTCTACATGGAGGCTTTCGACGTAAATCCCGAACTGACCGGCGTAGCCGCCTCGGATATACTGAGAATCCAGATAATATCCGATGCCGAGTATGCCGAGTATCTCAGGAATTATATCAAGCTGGAAAAAATAATCGCGTCCTACAGGGAGCTTTCCGGTGAGTTTGAAAACTTGAGAAAACTCTCTTCTGATTTTAAAAAGGCTCTCGAAAAAGGCGGTCTTTCCGCCGAAGAAAAGAAACGCCTTATTGACGAAATACGCAAGAGTAACGAGCGGGCCGAAAAACTTTTCAGGCGCTTCGCTGAAGATTTCCCGATATACGATATGGAAAAAGAACAGAAGGAGACCTTCAGAAATATTCTTTCCCGCATCGTTGCGAACAACGAGATTATCGCTGGAATGAACATGCAAAACGAGGAAGACCTTAAGAAACGCCTCGAAAAAATAAGTGCCGCGCTGGAGGAAAAACAGCCTGCGATGCGGCAGATAAATGATTCAGTTGATAAATTTGAGGCGCTTGCGAATATAATGGCCGACAGCGCCTTATTTAGAAAACTTCTCATGGAGCAAAGTTCCGTCGTAAGACGTCTCAACCGTTACGAAGGCGGCCAACAGGAACGTAGCGTCATGCTCGGAAATACCGCCGTAAAACAGAAAGAAATACTTGAGCAGTTACGGAAACTTATTGAAAATATCGGCATCCATGCCGAAAAACTGCAACCCGAATACTGGAAACTGAAAAAAGATTCCATGGCTTTTGTGGCGGCAATAAACAGGCACATGATTACCGATTTCATGAAATTCGCCATGGAAGCAGCGCTGAGACAAAACGGTCCCGGCGCATATAAGAACGCCCTTGAAGCATATAGAAAAATGCTCCTGCTCGCGGGAGAACAGAAGGAACAGGATTCATTCTGCGATATGATGAACGGAAAAATCAGCTTCTCAATCAATGATGAAATGATGAGCACCGCGAAAGAAATGCTCAATGCCATAAATAAACAGATAAACGGCGGAAACTCGGGAAAAGAAGGAGAAGCCGGAAGTGGACAGTTTTCAGGTGGTCAAAGTGGATATTCTACAACATCAAATTCGATGCTCAATGTACCGGTCATGGGGCCGCCGCGTTCAATGCCCGGAAAAGAAAATGTCCAAGGCCGCGGCAATGGAAAAGGAGAAGCTGGAAATGACTGTTCAGGAAATCGTCTGATAGATAAAAATTCCAGTGAAAAACTCTCTGTTCCACACAGGAAAAAGCTTGAAGGTGCCGATACGCTTTCTCCTGACGAAATTCCTGAAAAATACAGAGATGCGGTAAAAAAATATTTTGGAGAATGACATATGAAAAAAATCATCATGACGGTAATTCTTTTACAGACCCTGATGCTTGCGGCAAAAGAGGATGTGATACAATGCGCGAATCTTATCTTTGGAGGAGTGCATACATCGAGATGCTTCAGTGCAGAATTTCTTTCCGATGTTCAGAAAAAAACGTCAATCCCGACCGCCAGGCGCTTCACCAGCGTGAAGCTCGCGTCCGATGAACTCTTCAAATATCCATTTGTCGTCATCACCGGCGAGGATGACTTCATGTTCACAAAGCAGGAACGCGAAAATCTCAGGAAATATCTTGAGAGCGGAGGCTTTATGCTCGCATCCGCCGGATGTTCCAATAAAAAATTTGCAACCGCATTCAAACGTGAAATATCCCATATATTCAAGGATACAAAACTTAAACCCCTCCCCATGGACCATGTCCTCTTCAGGACATTGAACAAGATCGATAAACTGGAGCTCAGTCATTCCAGTTCGGAAAAACCCTCTCTGGAAGGGATGGAAATAAATGGCCGGATAGTGTTGATCTTTTCTCTGCATGGCCTCAACGACACGGCACACACGCAGGGTTGCTGCTGTTGCGGCGGCAATGAAATAGTTAATTCTATAGATGTCAATGTCAATATACTTGTTTATGCATTGCTTCATTAGATAACGGAGAACGGTATATGAGAATTTATTTGAAGATAATTACAGTTGCGATAATTGCGGTGGCAATCTTCTCGGAACTTTCCGCCGCCAGGAAACTGCCATCCGAAAACCGAGCCGGCTTAAACGTCCCTGTGACCGTGCCGTCCATTCCGGCGTCACCGCCGAAGCCCGAGGATCAGGCCCTGCAGTTCATGAGTGATTTAGACATGGCGCTGGTCAGAGCAAAGACTGAATACCGCCCTGTTTTTCTGCTGTTTTCTTCTCCGGAGTGTCAGTGGTGCGTCAAGCTCAAAGATGAGATTTTCAGACAACCGGAAATAAAAAAACTTCTGAAGCACTTTGTTCTTGTAGATGTCGATGTCAGGCTCGACAATTCCTACAAATGGAATTACATGGTACAGGCAGTGCCCACCATGATATTCCTTTCTTCCGAGGGCCGGCAACGCAGCAGAATCGATGGTTTCACTGACCTCGAAACTCTTAAGAAAACGCTCGTGACATGCTCAGGAAACAGTGAGGCCGTTATGAAAAACGCGGACTTCGAGAACGCGGTCAAGATGCTGGAATCAGAAAATGTCCCGGAAAACAAATGGCCCGAAATAATGATATTGCTCGGAAGGGGCCTGAAGGAACGCAAAGAGTTGAGCCGTTTGATCTTCAGGATGGATAAAAAACCCCTGAAAGAATTTGTTAAAATGCTTTCAGGCAAACAGCTTGCCGTCAGGCTCGGAGCGCTTGAAATACTTGAGGAACTCGCCGGAGATGATTTTTCATTTGACCCCTGGAGCAACACTGAAGAAAATTCAACAAAAAATATGAAGGCCATTGAGAAATGGAACGAATGGGCCGGAAACGAGAAGACGGGCGGAAGCAAAATATTTTCAGCTCTTACTGACGAAAGATGCAGAACTCTTCTGAACGAAATAATAAACGCGCCTGCAGAACGCGCGGCGCGCGCGGCAAGAGCCCTTGAGTCCGGCGGTGACAGCATAATTCCAGTCATAAGAAAATTTCTCGGGGAAAATCCCGGGCTTCCTGAAGGATCGCGCAAAAAAGTCTTTCAAGTCCTCTATACTATTATACTTTCAGGGAAGTGTATCGGCGAATCCGCCGCTTTGGCGCATAAACTTCTTTTCGGCAATATTGACACCAAGCTCAAAGCTATCAGAGACTTGATTCCCATCAGGACAGCAGCTCTGCCAATACTTACAGATTTTCTTGCATCGACGGACTCAATTGTCCGGGAGGCTGCTGTTGACGCCATTGCAGAAACAGGGCTCAGGCAGGCGGGAAAAATACTCGCCTGCCGGTTCGAAGTTGAAAAAGATCATGAGGTGAAGTTTGCTATTCTCAGAGGTTTCGGGAAAATCCGTTCTATTCACAGCGGGGCCGCGTTGATAAAGGCCCTTTCAACTATTTCCGACGAAGACCTCGTGATTACCTCCCTTAATTCTCTCAAGTCAATAAAGGCATACGGCATCGAAACTAATCTCGAAAAATGTCTCAACGATGAACGCTGGCGCGTAAGGGCTGCGGCTCTTGAATGCGTTGAAAAATGTGACCGTCTGGCGCTTGAAGCGAAAGTCGAAGCGCTTTTAGATGATAAGGACCAGTTTATCAGAAGCAAAGCTGTCAGTGTGATTGCAAAAATATCAAAAGGCTCATCCGGCGCGGCCGCAAAGCTCGCAAGTATGTATTTCAAGGACGACGCCATGAAGGCCCCCGTCCTTAAGGCATTGTGTTCCATGAACATAAAAATAAATAAAAGTTTTGTTGACGCTCTTGATGGCAAAGACGCACAGACGCTCAATTCAATTGCCGGCATTATCTCGGGATGCAACGAAAATATCGAACTGATCGCAAGAAAACTGGCGACTCATGAAAATCCAGATATATCATATCCAGCCATAGGCTTCATTGCCGAAAAATTCATGAATGAAAAAACAGATGTTGAGACCATAACGGATATCCTTAGAGGCAGCGACAACGGAAAAAAACTCGCCGCTCTTTCAAAACTGTCATTCAGGTCCGACAATAAGCTCTTTGCTCCTTACTTCTTACTGAAAAAATCTGAAAGAGATGGGAAAGATTCTTATTTCAACGGAATCATAGCAGGCGTTGAAAATAAAGATTCTGCAAGCAAAGTTCTCAACACCTTTGAAGAAGAAACTGGAAAGAAACAGGAAAAAACAGCCCAGGCCGCGAAAGGAAATAAAGCCAGTCCGGACGTAAACGATATCTTTGGCGCATTTGAAGAAACTGAAAAAAAGCAGGAAAAACCAGTTCAGACCGCAAAAGAAAATAATAATCCGGACGTAAACGATATCTTCAGCGCGTTCGATGAGCAGGAAAAGAGAAATCCCCCGGTTAATAAAAGCGCGCCCCCAGAAAATCCCCCGGAAAAGCTCCTCGCCGAACTTGGAAGACTGTTTAAAAAGTCAAATGACGAAGAAATAAAAATAAACTGTGCCAGGTTTCTCGTCATGACCGGGAATAAAGATGCTCTCGAATACGTCAAAAAGAATTTTTCGTCCATGCCCGAAGATGAAAAAATGGAAATACTGGAAATGTTTATGCTCCTGAAAGGAGAAAAAATCGACTATTCCGAGATCATTAATATTGCGCTCGCGGATTCAAACCCGGACATCAGATATGAAGCGGTTAGTTGTATATTTAGAAGCGAAAATTTAAGATGCCTGAAAAGCCTCTTCGAAAAACTGGACAAAAACGATCCCGCCCTGACAGCCTATGATATAATGAAAGACCGTTATTCGTTCAAGGATGCTGTAGGCAGGCAGAACTTGAAAAAGTTTTTCAGAAAATGGGCAATGAATACTCTTTCCTCTGAAAAAGCTCCCGACATGTCCCAAATACTTGCTCTTGTGATACTCGCTTCCTGCTGGGAAAAAGATGACGCTAAGCTCATATCTGAATTCTTCAAATCACCAAACCAGTGGATTAGAAGGGAAGCATTTACACTGATGCTCGGAAAAGACGAAAGGGCATTTGTAAAACAAGTTCCCGAAATTTTAGGCGATACGTCTGAATATGTAAGGATGGTAATTCCGGAAGGCTATCTCAAAAAAGCGAACGGTTCAGACCGCAGACCTGTGTATTTCAACGAAAAATCGATCGTAAACTATTATGGGGAGTCCAACTTTAACAATTATAGACAAACTCCAATCATGTCTAAAAAAATACAAGATGCGTTGAGAAAACTTATGAAAGATACTGTCCCACGTGTCAGGCTGGAAGCGTTCTTCACCATGCTTCAATATGCTAAACCGATAAAGGCGGAAGATTTTTCGGAAACGCTGGCGCTGTTCCCTGATCAGGATGCCATAGCTGAAAGAATAGGCGAAATGCTGGAAGAAAACTATAAGAAAATGGGACCGGAGACAATTGTGCTTCTTCCGTACCTTGATAAGTCGCGAAACTTGGAGGAAAAAGAAATCAGAAAAATCTACGCCTACTTTAAAAAAGACTATGAGTCATTAGACAAGTCGGCTGCTGATACTTATCTGGGAAGAACGGAACGGGACGGGAAAGAAGATGGATCGAAAGATAATGTCGGAAACAGGGAAACCGCATCTTACAAGGCCGTAGCGACGGAAAAGGTCAAACTCGTTTATTTTTCGAAACGGGGATGCAAGGATTGCGAAAAAGGACGTAAAATGCTGAACGATCTTAAACAGCTTTTCCCCGAAATGGAAATAGAAGAACATGATATCGATATGGTAAAGACAATGAAGCTCAATGAGGCTTACTGCGAACGCTTCAACGTGCCGGAAAATATCCGGCTCGTGGCGCCTGCGGTATTTGCGCAGGGCGGTTACCTGATAAAGGGAAATATCGGCTTTGACAGTCTCGGGAAACTTCTGGCTGACTCGCTCCGGCACCGCGACAGAGAATGGTATATAGTCATGCCGGATGAAATGATCTCGTCTGAAAAACGAATATCGGAGCGCTATGGGAAATTCTCCGTCGCCGTCATCATAAGCGCCGGCTTTCTGGACGGTATAAATCCATGTGCCTTTGCGACGATTATATTTTTTCTTTCATACCTGGCCGTTGCCCGCCGTAATCCTAGGGAAATTTTCTATGTGGGAGTCTCTTTCATTGCCGGAGTCTTCATCGCATACATCTCGCTGGGATTTGGTTTCCTTGAGATACTCGGTAGAATATCGGCGGCGAAAAGCATTGGAAAATATTTCAATTATGCGGTTGCTTTAATGGCTCTGGCAATCATGTTGCTTTCCATATATGATGGTATAATGTGCATGCGCGGGAAAATGGAAAAAATGTCGTTGCAGCTTCCTGAATTTCTGAAGGAAAAAATAAGATATTCCATCAGAGTCAGTATGAAGATGCGGCATTTCGTCATCGCCGCATTTGTCACCGGCATAATAGTATCGCTACTGGAACTTGCCTGTACGGGACAGGTTTATGCGCCGACGCTTCTTTTCATGCTTAAATCAGGCGCAAATAAAACAGGGGCGTTGAAGCAGCTCTTCCTTTATAATTTTGCGTTCATCATTCCTTTGTGTGTAGTGTTTGGATTTGCATATTTTGGGGTCAGGAGCGAGACGTTCATAGCTCTTATGAGGAGGCATACCGTCTTTGTGAAATTCGCAACGGCATTCCTCTTTATGTGCCTCTTTATACTGTTATTGATATTTTAGAGGTGATTTTTTAGCCCCGACTATCCCCAAATATTAGCTTCTGAGAATTGACGGATGATTTTGAACGCAAGCTATCCGTCAAATTGTCAATCATCCGCCAATTTTGCGATTTTGGAAGAACTGGACTGAGGTTTGTTTTTGAAAGATGCTTGAGCATCTGTTTGATGCAAACCTGTCTCCATATATTTTTGGGATACTGGCTCAATAATTGTACCTTGTCATAACGCTTTTCCATTCTATATTTATACTTTTTATCCATGACAACTAAGGCAGTGTAATGAAAAAACTTTTCTGGAAAGCCGTGCTATATATACTCCGGCAGATCAGTTCGACAGATATCAATGAACAGCTACTTCGAGAGAACGAATACCTTCAAGCCGAGCTTCAAATTTTCAAAGCTCAGCTCGGAAAAATCAAAAAGCGCCCAAGTTTTACAGACGAACAGCGGAAACTTCTTGCTGAAAAGGGCAGGGTGATAGGTAAAAGACTTTATGACCTTGCCACTATTGTAACCCCGTTGACGATTCTTCGCTGGCATCGAGAGCTTGTAGCGAAAAAAATTGACTCCTCGCAATCTTCCGAACGCAAAGTTGGCAGACCGTCAACTCCCAGAGACATAGAGGAACTCATCCTGACTATGGCGTTTGATAATCCATCGTGGGGTTATCTTCGCATTGCCGGTGCCCTCAAGAATCTCGGCTTTAAAATTTCAAAAAGTACCGTTTCAAATATTTTGAAAAACAATGACATCAATCCCTCCGGTGACCGCAAGCACGGGGGCATGTCATGGGCTGACTTCATCCGGCTTCATAAAGATGTAATTCGGGCGACTGATTTTTTTAGCACCGAGAGGTTTGGACAAAGTTCGGTCTCGTTACGTTTTATGTGCTTTTCTTTATCCATACAGGCACCCGTAAGATTGTCATCGGAGGCTTCACACCAAATCCGGATGGTTCATGGATGGCGCAAATTGCCAGAAACCTTACCGGCTATGATGGCAAACTTTTGGGAGGAAAATACCTCATTCATGACCGCGATGCAAAATACACCGAACAATTCGATGCAATCATGAAAAGTATTGGCATCAAGCCAATCCGTTTACCGCCTCGGTTTCCGAATTTGAATCCCCACGCGGAGAATTTTGTGGCTAAAATAAAATCAGAAAGTCTTGATTACATGATTTTCGTCGGTGAAAAATCGCTACGGAAAACAGTTTCTGAATTTCTTGTCCATTATTACGGAGAGCGGAACCATCAGGGCTTGGATAATTGTATTCCATTCCCGGATACTTCTGTAGGCTGTGCCGAAGGTAAAATCAAACGAAAAGAACGTCTCGGCGGACTTCTGAAATACTATTACCGCGAAGCTGCGTAACCGACAGCCTTGCCATAGCGCTTTCAACTTTCCGGATTATTTCCGGTGAGATTTATATTGTCAATGAGCACAAATCAAGCACATTTTTGCCATTGATTTTTATTTTCAAGATACTCTGATTCGTAAAATGTCAGATTTTCTGTCAAAGTTCGATTTCCCAAATGAAATTTTACGCCTCAAATTCTGCGTCAACTGCCCGTCAAGTCTTTGGACTGAATATTTGAATAGGCCGCGATATGTTCAATCAATATCTAATATTTTCTTGAATTGTGGGAGTAAGAGTTGTATCGGGCGTTCATTTTTGAAAATAACCTTACCGCTGCACATGGTGCCGGATTCTATTTTCTGGTCGGGCCCCGACGAGGAAGACCACTCAAAACCGCTGAAATTATGGCTGTCCCTAAGCATGGAAATCCTAACTTCGATAAGAGGTCCTGTTGTCAACATCTGCGAGACAAGGGCTGAATTTCCGAGAACTTTCTTCATTGATTCCGGGGAGGATGGATAATCGGCGACGTAAGTGACGAGCCCGAGGATACAGCCGTAATCCTCGTTGGCCACAGTAGATGGATATACATAAGCCTTCATTCCGGGGTTGAGTTTTTTACCCTGGAAATGATTCACGTAAAGCAATGCCTCCAGACTGTTTTCCGGATTTTTTAATGTGGCTACCGGAGCACCGGCTGCTATCATATCCCCTTTGCTGTACTTTATTTCAGATACAATTCCAGAGGAACACGAAATGATTTCGGAAAACAGTTTATAGCGGGAATTTAATTGAGACAAACTACGTTTTTGGGAGTTGAGCATGTTTTCACTTTTCAAGAGTTCCATTTCGGCATCTCTCTTGAAAACAGCGAGAGTGCTTTCAACCTGATTTAAAACCAGCTTACTGTCGTTGATGCCGTTAATAACGATATCAACCTGGTTTCTAATAGCTTCCACTTCCTTGTGTGTGATGATTTTATGTTCTTCAAGTTTTTTAAGTGAAAGCAGATAGTTTTCGAGAAAATCAAGATGTTTCTGGAGGCTTTCAATTTTGAATTCCAGGTTTTTCCGTTTTTCTTCCGCGTTTTTATCCTCAATTGCGATATTGCGTTCGTAATATTTTTCAAGTCTGGAGTGTTGTTTTTCAAAATCCTTGCAGTTAAGGATGTTGTCTTCGATATTTTTTTTCAATTCCGGCAAAGCCAGTCTGGCTATGACCGTATTTGCGTGCACTTTGCTACCGGGTGAAACCGTAATATCGGTTATTTGTCCGGCCCCGATGCTTATAACATCCATTGCGCCATCGCGATAAATCAATATTCCGTTGCCTGGAATAGTCATTTGAATGTTGCCCCAAATGCTCCATGTCAGAGCGGCTATAACAATAATTCCTCCAATAAGTACAGCCAGCCAGCCGTCCGGTCTGGTTATAGTCAAAAGGGAATCAAGGGACTCGGGAGAATTCAGTTTCTCCAGATTTTTTTTTCTGAAAAGAGATTTAGCCATTGAATATACCTATTTATGTTATTTACCAGTCTCCCCTGAATTTTTTAAATCCATGGGTAATTTTTCAATTTGACCGTTTTTTATTTCAAGGAAAATTATATTCCTATCTATATTTCCATTTTCAGTGAAAGCTATTTCTCCGCTTATATTGTCGCTGTATTTCATTTTTTTCATTGTTTGAGCAACTTTTGCAGGATCGGAAGATCCCACTTTCTTCATTGCCTCCGCGAGAAGCATCACTGCTTCCGCCGATTGAAAAGCTAGAGGGGAAATAGGTTGATTTATCATTTGTTTATATTCTTCGGACATCTTCTGAAATTCAGGAGTTTTCAAATCAACAAGTATCGGCATGTAAATTGTCATGCCCTTAACCAGGAATTTCTTAAGGTCATTGACATCGTGTCCCAGATCAAGCATTACAGGTTTGTTGATATTCGCTTTTTCCAGTTGTTCGAGCGCAGTCCTCAAATCTTTTTCGGTTTTGGAAATTACAAAAATTGCATCAAATTCATATGCTTTCTTCCAGTGCGAAAATGCTTCCATTACATGTTTACTGTGAGCATTTTCAGGCAACATTTCCATGACCGGTATTTTGATGAAATGCTTGCTTGCCTGGTTTGAGAACATAGTTGCCAGGCTTCCGCTGTATGAATCATCATAATAGGCAATGGCGACATTTTTCCATTTCAGAAATTCAGCAAATTCAGCCGAAACCTTAATCAATGCTGTATCGTCGGGAGTATTCCTGAAAAATCTTGAAAACCCTTTCGTCGTCAAATCAGGTGATGTGGCAAGCGGTGAAATCTGCAATATTCCGTAATACTCGAAATTCGGGGCCACCATCTCACAGAAAGAAGAGTATTCCGGCCCGATCACCGCCACTGTCTTCAAGTCCTCACAGAATTCTTGCGTTATTTGGAGCATTTTTTCCGCTGAACCTTTGTTATCTTTAAAGACGAGCTCCAGTTTCCGTCCGTTGACTCCACCCGCGGCATTTATTTTTTCAACTTCAAATTTTGCGCCATAATACAAGTCAGGCGAATTCTCGTTATCGCATACGACTCCCAGACGGATAGGGGCAGATTTGTCTTTTTCCGCCATTTGCGAACGCGCGGACGAGGCTCCGATCATGACATTGTATTCACTTATAGATTTGGCTATAAGAACACCGAACCAGCAAACACAAAAGATGGTCAGCACTCCAAACAGAGACCAGAATAAAAATTTCAGAAAAGTCATCATTTTATACGTTCCTTTAAATAAAAATTAAAGCATTTGCCTGTTTGCCAGGACAGCAAACATTCCTTTGGGGTTTTTCATTAATTCCGAGAATGTCCCCGCCTGCACAATCTGTCCGTTATAAACCACCAGGATTCTATCCGCATGACGCACTGTATTCAAACGATGGGCTATGCATATTCTAGTCGATTTGAGTTTTTCAAGACTTCTGGCCACAACTGCCTGACTTTCATTATCAAGTGAACTTGTGGCTTCATCGAAAAAAAGCATCCTCGGTTTTTTTGCTATCGCCCTTGCAATGAGCAGCCTTTGTTTCTGTCCGCCAGAAAGAGTGCTTCCACCATGCGGCACGTAAGTGAACATCTGCATCGGCATTTCCCGTATTTCCTGGGCCAGACCGGCAAGTTCAGCAGCATCCCATGCATCATTTATTGTCATTGAAGTGGAGCTTCCGACAATGTTCTGGAAGATGTTTCCCTGCATTACTGTGTCATTCTGAAGGACTGTTCCAATCTGTTCCCTGACACCTCTGATATCCAGGCTGTGTATGTCCTGTCCGTCGAAAAGTATTGTTCCACCCGAAGCTTTGTCGAATCTGAGCAGAAGTCTGAGAATTGTGCTTTTTCCTGCACCTGACGGTCCAACAATGGCAACAAACTCACCGGGATTTATTTCAAGGTTCACGCTCCTTAGAACAGGAGTTGAAGTCCCTTCGTATGTGAACGAGACGTTCTGCATGGAAATCTTGCCTTTGAGTTCGCCTGGCGCAATCATTGAACTTGTAACTTCAGGTGCTGTGTCCAGTATGGGTTTGGCCCGCATATACATAGGATAGACAAATACCAGGGACAACGCAATTCCGCACATTGAAATGACAGCGGCAGTAAACTGCCCTAGCGCTGCGTTGAAGCAGAGGAACGTTCCCAGAGAAAGCGATGCTATCAGTCCGCTGGCGGTGAAAATAAAAATCACCAGTATATAGAAAAGAATGGGAAGACATGCGGCAAATGTCTGTATGCTGCAATTGGCCAATCCTACGCCGAATGATATTCTGCGCAATTCCCCGTAATAAGTAATCCATCTGGCAAATGCACGTTTTTCGGCCCCTGCCACACGCAGTTTCGTTATCCCTGTAATAAACTGCAACTCCATGCCATAAAGTTTTCCTAAAATATTTTCAAGCGTCATCTGCACTGCCATTTGTTTTTTTAGGACTATAAAAATAAAAAGCAAACTGACTATGCTCATACCCAGGCAGAGCAAACCTAATTGCCAGATATAAATGAGCATAAGGATAATATTTAACATTGTGGTAAGCGCGGCAAGGGCTGTAGTCAAAACCTGTCCCGTAATGATCTGCTGAAGATTCTCCACCACCAGTGCCCTGCGGGAAAGGTCGCCTGCGGAAAATTTTCTGAAGAATGGAAGCGGCAGGCTCATAACTCTGTCAAACACCGCGGACTGCAACCCGAAATTGGACAGTCCCTGAAAACGCAGCAGAGCGATACTTCTTGTAAGAACAAACACACCGGAACCTATAACCGCAAAGAACAATCCGAACGCGATCTGCCCCAGTGTCGCGATATCCCCGTTCACGACGACTTCGTCAATTATCCATGCTGTAGCAACGGGAAGCGCGAACCCCAGAAGAGCGGAAGCTATCCCGGCTACAATGACTGTGATAAAATCGGATTTCCCCGCCGTTAACGCCATATGAAACAGGTCTTTGAATAAAAGGGGGCGGGCGGGAAATCCCGCGTAAATCATGTAGGCGTCATGATCAATTAAACAAACCTCGTCTTTTCTGAGATGCCTTTTTTTGCCTTCGGCAGGGTTAACCATGATATAGCCTTTTCCCGAAAAACCGAGAAGCGCCACGGGGACTGGAGCAGTTTTCTGTTCTCCAGATTTCATAAATCCTATCAGCGGCCCGTTATCTGAACTTTCCCAGCCGTCGTACAGTTTGACTTTACGGCAGCGGAGTTTATTGAATCTGCATATGGATTCGACAGGACTGTCTTTGCTTATAGTGGCTGGAGCTTTTATGGTCGCGCCTATCTGATCTCCTATGATTTGACATGCCTTTACAAGAGGGTCCTGTTCGTCAACTCTCAAACTTTTCTTGTCAAGTATGGTCCCCACATTTTTCAGGGAAAGCGAAAAGTCTTTTTCTTCCAGTGCCTGCTGCTGTCTGAATCCTGCCCAGCGTCTGAGTTCGGTTGCCGAGACATCTTCAAATACGGACATTTGCACGCATTGCCAGAAATTAGCGATGCCAGTGAAGTTTTTGTCAACTTTCAGCAGTTTGTCTGTTTTTAAAGAGTCAAGAATAGAATCGGTTTTCACCGAAAGCCAAAGGCTGGGAGGCAATGGATAAAGAAGCCCGTTGTCAAGCTTCTGCAAAGCGTTATTGCCTCCATATGAGAGTTCTCCGTTTCTGCAAACAAACCAGATAAGGTCCTGAGGGCCGCCTGCTTCAAGATTATGAGGCAACTGGATATTTTTGCCGACATCAAGGTTTCTTACTATATGGCGCGGGGGAAGTTGAGAACTTATATGATGCGCCATGCCTTTTATGAATTTGTCAACCTTTGCCGCGTATTCGCCGTTTTTATCTTCATCAATAAGTTTTTTGAAATTGGCGGGAGAAATGCATGCAGCTCTTGTGCCTTCACTGCCCGTCACGTAAAATTCGGGTTTTATATTTGACTCCACCGGGGCGCATCCGAAAAATAAATCTCCGGCGTCAAGATGAAGCATGTGGAATCTGGTGCCGACCGTATTGCCCATTTCCTTATTAACGGCAAAAATATCGGCGGAATTTTCCAGTATGAGCCATATCTGGCCGTTGTCCTCTATCTTCCTGGGCGAGTTGCCCCGGAGCGCGATCACCCTTGATTTTACCTTTGGAATTTCTATACTGTTTTTAGGCATTTTGCACCTGAGTAAATTCATCTTCCGCCCAGAGTTTAGCATATCTGCCGTTAAGTTTCATAAGTTCGTCGTGAGAACCTCTTTCAATTACCGCGCCTTTATCCAGAAGCACAATTTCATCCGCGTCGCGTATAGTACTCAGTCGATGGGCGATTATGAGGCATGTGCATCCTCTGCGCCTGAGGTTTTCATCGATTCGCTTTTCTGTTGCCGGATCAAGTGAATTCGTGGCCTCGTCGAGGACGAGGATCCTCGGGTTGCCGACAAGCGCCCTTGCTATTTCTATCCGTTGCTTCTGACCGGTAGAAAAATTCTTGCCGCCTTCCTCCACTTTACTGTCATATCCGTTAGGGCGCTGTGCCAAGACATCGTTGATGCACGCGTCCCTGCAGGCTTTGTCTACATTTTCCATTGGAACAGTCTCGTCCCAGAGAGTCAGGTTATCCATAACGGTGCCTTCAAAAAGAAAAATTTCCTGGTCCACCATTGACAGGGAATTTCTGAGAATGTAGTTGGGGACATTCTGGCGGGGGACACCGTCAAACAGTACTTCCCCCGACCATGGCTGATGGAGTCCGGCCACAACTTTGGCCACCGTTGATTTCCCGCTGCCGGAACTTCCCGTCAATGCTATTCGATAGCCCGGCTTGAATGTAAGATTGAAATCCTTTATGAGGGGCGCTTCGAGCGGATTGTATCCGAAACTTATGTTTTTAAGTTCCACATTTCCGGTAAGGTCTTTGTCCAAAAGCATGTCCCACTTTTTTTCCATTCTTTCATCTATGTTAGTGTCAAGCGGATAGTCTATCACATCATCAAGCCTTTTCATACATGCCGTAGCGTCCTGGACTGACCCGCCGAGGGCCACAAGCTGCATAACCGGCGCTATAAAAAATTCCATCAGCATCTGAAACGCCACAAGCTCGCCGACCGTCATTTTGCCATTCATTATCAGGAGCGCGCCCGCGCAAAGAACGATAGCGCTGTTTGCCAGCATAAGGAACTGCGGCATGACGACCATTTGCTGGACAGTTCTTCCAAGCTGTTGCGAACAGGTGGCCGCCTTTGCCTGAAAACCGGCCCAGTAGTTGAATACGTCATCCTCGCCGGCTTGCGCCTTTATGGTTTCAATCATCTGGAAAGCGGCCATTGTAGTGGCTGTCATTTTCCCTTTTTCCTGCATCACTCTTAAACACATGTCGCGCCGTGAACGTGACATCTTGCTCAGAAACGCGAAGTTTGCCATCACCGTAATCACGCCTACAAGGGCTAAGGACCAGTTGTACATAAAAAGGGCGAGCCCGTAAAAGAAAACCATTATAATATTCAGGAAGGCAGTGGCAAGCTGTCCGGAAAAGATGTTTGCCAGAGTATCGTTCAACTGTGATCTCTGGGTTATTTCCGCGGCGTAGCGCTGTGAAAAAAACTGGATGGGCAGACGGAGAATGTGCCACATGAAACAACTGGTGCTTTTGAGGACCATCTTGGTTTGGGTGCGCAGAAGATAATACTGCTGCGCCCATGTAAGTATGGAACGTACAATCATCGTGATCGCAAGGCCTATAAGCAGCGGAGGCACCCAGTCATACATCTGCTTTACCATTATTTTGTCCACAAATACACTCAGTAAAACCGGCACAGCCAGGCCGGGCAGAATAAGGAAAAGCGTAGCCAGCACAGCGAAAACAAGCCCGTCATTGAGTCCCTTCAGACGCCGGAGCACACGCTTAAATCCGGTAAGAAGCATACCTCTTTTTGTGAAGTTTTCACCCGGTTCGAAATACATTGCGACTCCGGTGAAACTTTCATCGAATTCTTTCCAGCTTATGGTCCTGGGCCCGGTAGCCGGATCGTTGATAAAGACTTTGCCTTTGGAACATCCCTCAATCACAATAAAATGACAGAAATTCCAGAAAACGATCACAGGCATTTTTACCGTATCGAAAAGCGAGGCCGGTTCCTTTTTGAAAAATTTCCCTTTCAGTCCGTACTTTTGGGCAGCTTTGGATATATTGTCGGCCCTGCTGCCGTCGCGTGAAACGCCGCAGTCGCGCCTAAGTTCTTCGAGCGGCACATTACAGCCGTAGTAGGCAAGGATGATGCCTAATGCGGCGGCCCCGCATTCAACGGCTTCCATCTGTAATACAGTCGGAGTATATGCTATTTTAGTTTTTATCAATGGTTTCAGTTAAATCTTTCATCAGGAATATTTTCAATACTCAGGATGAACATACAGGATTTAATATACTTTTTCAATCTTGACCAATATCTTTTTCAACACCAAAAGATTCAGTGCATGAATCTGTAAGTTTCTCCATCAGCTTTTCGAATATCTTCAACAGAGATGTATTCCATTCATAAATGATGAAACATCCTTTTTCGGGGCCGTACATAGCGTGAAGCCAATACGCGTGAATGACAGTCTGGATTATTATCCCGCGCATTCCATTTGCTACCGGATCATTGTAAATCTGCGTGTACCTGATGGTGTCGGGGTTTATACGGTGAGTTATAAACCAGCCGGCAACAGAATCGTCCTTGAGGATCGCGAAACTGTTCAGCTTCTCCATCTTTTCCGGTTCCCTGAAAGGGGTATTGTCATCAGTCCAGCCGCCGGGCTGATTATGCCTGCTCTTTATCTGGGCGATTTTCTCGGGCTGAAGTTCACACCATTTTACCAGTTCGAAACCTTTGGGAAGCAGGGCATTCTTATATTTTTCATAGCGGGGGTTTTCCTGTATCTCGCGGTAAAGGTTTTCGCGTGAAAAATATATAAGCTTCATTCTTTTTTGCGGTTTGCTCCAGCCGTTTTTTTCGAAAAGCCGTTTTACGGCCCCGAAGGACGGCATCGCGGAAGTGAATGCCGCCTTGATTTTTGAGCATCCGGCGGCAGCGGCTTTTTTCTCGAACTGTTTCAGGAGCATGGATGCGATGCCTTTTTTCCTGAAAAACGGATTTACGTAGACAGAGAGCATTTCAGCTTCTTTGTTCTCAAAGCGTCCCAGTATCAGGCCGGACACTTTATTGCCGGAGTAAGAGGCGAGGGCGCAGATGCCCTTGCCTCTGCCTGTCATATCAAGCATAGGCCGATAGTTTGGAAAAGTCATTTTCCGTAAGTCTGCGGACGGATTTCCAGTCAATTCTCTTAGCAAAAGCATAAGGCATTCTCTGGCATGCTAATATCTCTTATTTATAACTAATTACTTTTTCGAGATCTTTTTCACTCAGTTGCTGGCCGCTGATTGTAATGGAGCCTCTATCGTCGCCGAGACTTATAATGGTATTACCGTCCTGATGGGAAACACTGATATTCTCCGCGGCGGCCCCGGATATTTCAATCTTATCCTGCGAGTTGTTAAAGTCGGTGATAGTGTCATTGCCGTCTCTGGCGGAGAATGTAAAAGTATCACTGTCGGCCCCGCCGGAGAGAATGTCGTTGCCTGACCCGCCGGAGATCGAATCATTGCCGCTGCCGCCATAGATTTTGTCATCGCCGGAGTTGCCTGATATTGTATCATTCCCAGTACCGCCGTTCAGGGTATCATTGCCGCTCGAATCGACTATGACATCATCCCCCGCCCCGCCGTCGACATAATCATTGCCTCTCCCGCCATCGATAGTATCATTGCCATCTCCACCATTGATAGTATCAAAACCATAATCTCCGCCAAAGATCTTATCATTACCCGTCCCGCCGTCGATACTATCATCGCCAGAACCGCCATCAATACTATCATTGTCTGCTCCGCCATGGATAGTATCATCACCGTAACCGCCGTCAATGGTGTCATCGCCGGCCCCGCCATCAATGCTATCCCTGCCATATTCCTTTCCGCCATAGATAGAGTCATTGCCATTGCCGCCGTAGAGAGTATCATTATCCCTCCCGCCGTCGATAGTATCATTGCCATTGCCGCCGTCGATTTTATCATCGTCGGGGCCACCACTGACATAATCATTGCCTTCCCCCCCCATGAGACTGTCATTGCCATAGCCGGTGGAGACTATATCATTCCCCCCCCTGCCGTCGACAGTATCATCGCTCCAGCCAATCCCGACGTAGAGCTTATCATCGCCTTCGGTACCTGTAACGTTTGAACCTTTACCGCCTATCACGCTTTCGAGCATGGACTCATCCATTTCCAGATCGGGACAGCTTTCAAGGAACGCGAAGTAATCCTCCTCCGAGAAGCTGTATCCCATTTCAGCGGCTTTTCTGAGAATGCTTTTCACTTTGGAAGGGTCGATGGTGGCTAAGGCCTTCATTTCCGCGTAAAGCGCCGGTTCTGCTTTGAGTGCCGCGTAAAATTTCTGCGCGTTTTCAAGTGACATGCTAATATCTCCTATTTATAAGTAATGACTTTATCGAGATCTTCTTTACTCAGTTGCTGATCGCTGATGGTAATGGAGCCGTTATAGCCGCCGAGATTGATAATGGTGTTGCCGTCCTGATGGGAAATACTGACATTCTCCGCTGTGACCCCGGATATTTCAATCTTATCCTGCGAGTTGTTAAAGTCGGTGATAGTGTCATTGCCGTCTCCCGCGGAGAATGCAAAAGTATCATTTCCCTCACCACCTGAAACCTTGTCATTGGCGATACCGCCTGAAATCTTGTCATTGCCATCCCCGCCGTAGATTGTATCATTGCTTGATCCGCCGTCGATAGTGTCATCACCCGCGCCGCCATCGATAGTATCATTGCCAAAACCTCCGGCTATCTTGTCATTGCCATCCCCGCCCAGAAGGCTGTCATTACCCACCCCGCCTGAGATAGAATCATCACCCGCGCCGCCGTCAATGCTATTTTCTCCATATTCCTTACCGCCATCGATAGTATCATTGCCATCTCCGCCTGAGATAGAATCATCACCAGCCCCGCCGTCTATATTATCATCACCCGCGCCGCCGGAGATAGTGTCATTGCCTTCCCAGCCATCAATAGTATCATCACCCGCCCCGCCGATAAGACTATCATCTCCATCTCCGCCGTTAATAGTATCATTGCCTGTTCCGCCGTCAATAGTGTCATTGCCATAACCGCCGGAAATATAATCAAGGCCATCCCCGCCGTTAATAGTATCATTGCCCGCCAGTCCGTCTATATTATCATCTCCTGCGCTGCCGTTGAGACTATCATTGCCGTAGGTCCCTGTAATATTCTTGCCGCCGACCACGCCTTCGAGCATGGATTCGTCCAATTCCAGGTCGGGGCAGCTTTCCAGAAAGGAAAAGTAATCCTTTTCTGAGAACTCGTATCCCATTCCAGCGGCTTTATCTAGAATATATTTGACTTTGGAAGGGTCGCTGGTGGCCAATTCCTTCATTTCAGAGTAAAGTTCCGGCTTGGCTTTGACCGCCGCGTAAAATTTCTGCGCGTTTTCAATAGACATGCTTATATTTCCTATTTATATGTAATTACCTTTTCGAGGTCTTTTTCACTCAATTCCTGTCCGCTGATTGTAATTGAACCTTTATCGCCACCTAGATTGATAATGGTGTTGCCGTCCTGATGGGAAATACTGATATTGTCCGAGTTGGAACCGGAAATTTCGATTTTGTCCTCATCACTGTTAAAGTCGGTGATAGTGTCATTGCCGTCTCTGGCGGAGAATGTAAAAGTATCACTGCCTAAACCGCCGGTGATATTATCATTGCCGGAACCGCCGGAGATATCATCATTGCCCCAACCGCCTACGATAGTATCACTGCCATCACCGCCGGTGATACTATCATTGCCGGAACCGCCGTCGATAGTATCATCGCCCCATGCGCCGAAGATAGTATCACTGCCATCACCGCCATCGATCCTGTCATCGCCATCACCGCCGATGATAATATCATTGCCGGAACCGCCGTCGATATAATCATTGTCGAAACCGCCGTCGATATAATCATTGCCATCACCGCCGTCGATACTATCATTGCCGGAACCGCCGTCGATACTATCATTGCCGGAACCGCCGTCGATACTATCATTGCCGGAACCGCCGTCGATATAATCATTGCCGTAACCGCCGGAGATAGTATCACTGCCGGAACCGCCGAATATAGTATCATTGCCGTAACCGCCGTCGATATAATCATTGCCGTAACCGCCGGAGATAGTATCATTGCCGAAACTGCCGTCGATATAATCATTGCCATCACCGCCGGAGAGACTATCATTGCCATCACCGCCGTCGATAGTATCATTGCCCCTCCCGCCGGAGAGACTATCATTGCCCCTCCCGCCGGAAATACTATCATTGTCATCACCGCCGGGGATAGTATCATCTCCGTTGCCTCCGTTGCTCTCTGAAATGTTTTTACCGCCGACAACGCCTTCGAGCATGGACTCGTCCAATTCCAGGTCGGGGCAGCTTTCCAGAAAGGAGAAGTAATCCTTTTCTGAAAACGAATATCCCATTTCAGCTGCTTTTTTGAGAATGCTTTCCACTTTGGAAGGGGCGCTGGTAGCTATGCCCTTCATTTCAGCGTAAAGCTCCGGGTTGGCTTTGACCACCACGTAAAATTTCTGCGCGTTTTCAATAGACATAATGATGTTTCCTATTTATATGTAATTACTTTTTCCAGGTCTTTTTCACTCAGTTCCCGGCCGCTGATTGTAATGGAACCTTTATCGCCACCTAGATTGATAATGGTGTTGCCGTCCTGATGGGAAATACTGATATTGTCCGAGTTGGAACCGAAAATTTCGATTTTGTCCTCATCACTGTTAAAGTCGGTGATAGTGTCATTGCCGTCCTTTGCTGAGAATGCAAAAGTATCATGGCCTGACCCGCCGGTGATAGTATCATTGCCAAAGCTGCCATTAATAGTATCATTGCCTGATCCACCATCAATAGTATCATCGCCATCATTGCCGAAGATATAATCATCTCCCTTACCGCCGGAGATACTATCATCGCCCCATGCGCCGAAGATAGTATCACTGCCATCACCGCCATCGATCCTGTCATCGCCATCACCGCCGATGATAATATCATTGCCGGAACCGCCGTCGATAGTATCATTGCCGAAACCGCCGTCGATAGTATCATTGCCATCACCGCCGGAGATAGTATCTTTGCCATGCCCGCCATCGATCCTGTCATCGCCATCCCCGCCGGAGAGACTATCATTGCCCCAACCGCCGTTGATCCTATCATTGCCTTCACCGCCGGAGATACCGTCATTGCCTGACCCGCCGTCGATATAATCATTGCCTTCACCGCCGGAGATAGTATCTTTGCCGTCCCCGCCGTCGATAGTATCATCCCCATCCCCGCCGGAAATACTATCATTGCCATCACCGCCGGAGAGACTATCATCTCCGTTGTCCCCTGTAATGTTTTTACCGCCGACCACGCCTTCGAGCATGGACTCGTCCAATTCCAGATCGGGGCAGCTTTCCAGAAAGGAGAAGTAATCCTTTTCTGAAAACGAATATCCCATTTCAGCTGCTTTTTTGAGAATGCTTTCCACTTTTGAAGGGGTGCTGGTAGCTATGCCCTTCATTTCCGCGTAAAGTTCCGGCTTTGCTTTGACCGCCACGTAAAATTTCTGTGCGTTTTCAATAGACATGCTTATACACCCTTTTCTTTGTATTTTTACTGCCTATCTTCAGGCGGAAGGAAAATTCCTGCCGCTGATATGTTTTTCAGATCATCTTGAGTCAGTTCACCATCATAACAGTCTTTTGGGAACTCGATTGTGTTTTCTGCGTCTTTCGAGGCAAAATAATTTTCTATGGCATTCTCAAGATGAGCTTCACTCAGGAATTCCTTCAGCAATTCAGGATCTTTTTTAAGCGCGATGCGAAAATCCTTCACGTCATGCGCTGCCAGTGAAGATTCAAAATATTTTTCTATGAGCTCATTTTTCCCCATGATAAAAAACCTCTTCTTGTTTATAAATTAACAAAAGTAGCGAAAAAGTAACATGTTTTCCCCAAAAAAACTGATTTTTTACAAAATATATTCACATATCCGTTGAAAGTTCAGGATTATTTCAAGATATCTGAAATCAGACGCATCTGGGCCGGAAGGCAGACTTTTTTCAGGTCATAATTGCGCAAAATGAACTCCCTGGCGTTTTTTCCTATTCTCACTGAATTTTCTCTGTCAGAGATAACATTGTCTACCTTTTCAGCCAATGCGGCTGAGTCGAAAAAGTCCGAGAGAAATCCCGTTTCTCCATCAGTAATCATCTCTTCGACAGGCTTTGTCCTGGAACCTATCACCGGGCATCCGCAGCTCATGGCCTCAAGCATGGACCATGAAAGAACAAACGGGTAGGTGAGGTAAATATGGGCTTTTGCAATTTGGAAAAGAGAAATTAGGTTGGAATAAGGTATTTTTCCGGTGAAATGCACCCTTGACAGATCCGGCTTTACCTCGTCAAGATATTTTTGTTTGTAGGTTTTGCCGGGAGGAAGTTTGGTGCCGTAGCTTACTTCATCCCCCCCGACTATGATAATCCGGGCTTTCGGACGTCTTTTCAGTATGTCCGGCAGCGCACGGCAGAATATATGCCATCCCCTGTAGGGTTCCAGATTGCGGTTGACAAAGGATATTACCTCGTCTTTAACTGTAAGAATTTGTCCATCAGGAAGTTTGAATGATGCCGACGGTTCCGGTTTCGCCACGTCCGTATCTATCCCGTCAAATATGACAGATATTTTGTCTTTGTACGCTTCAGGATGATTTTCATGCTGCCAGCGTGTCGGGCTTATACCTCGCTCACAGGCATCCAGCGACAAGAGAAGATGGGAATTCATTATCCTCAACTTGGCACTGGAATCAATTTCATTATTAGAAAATTCCGGATCAAAGTTCAATGTGCTCTTTCCGCCGTAATAAAATTCGCAGAAAGAGAGGAGTTTGGCCTCCGGGAACACGTCTTTGAGAAAGAGCGCTTCTCCCCAGCCGGGATGAGCGCATATAATATCAGGAATAAATCCGATTTTCCTGAGTTGTATGCAAATCCTCGCCACAGCCTGTCCGCGTCTTACCTGT
Source organism: Lentisphaerae bacterium GWF2_44_16 (assembly GCA_001803225.1). GTDB lineage: Bacteria > Verrucomicrobiota > Lentisphaeria > Victivallales > GWF2-45-14 > GWF2-44-16. The sequence goes on from MHBF01000011.1 coordinate 45,097, forward strand.
TCCTCAAATGCCTCAAGATAACGGTGCGTGTTTTTTCCAGCGCCTTCAGGCTTTTTATAGAAGCAATAGTTGATATTGTGGTGTTTCAGCCAGAGTTTTCTTTCAGGTTTTTCCTCGCTGATGGAGTAAACTTTGTTGTTTCTGTTCCGTGCCAGCTCGGCAGCCAGATGTTTATACTGACCGGGAAAGTTCTGATGGACAAAAAGTATTTTCATTGTTGTTCCAACTGTCTTTCTATGCAGGACCTCAATTCTTTCCTCATCCGGTAAAGCCTTTCTTTAACGGTCGCCTCGGAAAGTTTAAGAGCTTCCGTTATCTCGGAAGTAGACATCTTTTGATAATATTTCATCTTCAGAAGGGACTTTTTATCTTCCGTCAGTTTTTCCATGCACTTGTCAATGCTCCAATACATGTTTTGTATGGAATCATTTTCTTTCTCCTCCGCCCTGCTGGAAATGTCTGCGAGTTCCGAATCAAAAACATTGTTTCCCGATTTTATTGTACGCAAGTATTTCAAATATTCAATGCGTGCAATCCCCAATGTCCAGCTTTTGAAAGAACCCTTTTCCTGATCAAAATCAGAAAAGTTTTTCCAGGCCGTCAACGCAATATTCTGAAAAATATCATCCCTGTCCCCTGCTGAATATACCCAAGCCTTAAGAACACCTTTTATGCAAAGGCCTGTCTCCAGCCAGTATTTTGTAAACCTCGAATAAACATCTGTCATCAAGATGGCCTTTACTTTTTGCTCCGTTATTCAATATAAAACAAAAGGAGCGCACACCCAAACATTTAAAACTAAAAAACAGGTGTTTTTTTGCAACCCGGATTCGACTGCACTGCCAAAAGTCCGCAGGCATTTTCGGCAAAAACAGCGCCTCATTTTTTTCTCCATCGAAATTCTTAGCAAGAAGATGCTTGCCGAGCGGTCATTTTACAATCCGACGTTCGCTGTCAAACTTGCATTTTTAGCCCTCTCGACAAGGGGGGCGCAATAGCGATTGTAGTTTTCGCTATAATCATCGGGCTGAATAAAATTATTGGCAGGTGAAATGATGAGATTATTTTGGATACTTTTATTGTTACCGTTATTCTTCTGTCTATTTTTCTGGAGCAATTTTTTCATAAGACGGAAGACTCTCTGCGCTGAATGCGCTTCTGTAAAAACTGAAAAGGACAACAGTTTGTAATTAAAGAATGCATGAGCATTCGTAACTTTCGAACCTTATACCAGATTCTCTTCTGAATGTGAACGTTTCCCTACACCCTCATGATACGTCAAGGGATTATTCAGGGTTCCAGCGGGAGGTCGGATAAGGACTACTTTCACCCCTCATGTCTGTTATTGGCTTTGTCCGATGCTTTCCAGGATTTTCCAGATAGTACGCAGGGATGGGTTAATATCAATTATCA